>JAKJHH010000006.1:24371-44757 GCA_022703965.1 Verrucomicrobiota bacterium | reverse complement strand
AGTAGAGTTCATCGCCTAATTCTACCGCTTCAAAGCTGATGCCGCGAGTCCCAGCTAATTATTCATACCATCTCCTTCAAAGTGATTTATTGAGCAAAAGGGAACCAGAGCGGACAAATCTCGCATCCGACAGTATAAACATTATGAGAGCAATAGACTTGAGAGCGCATCAAAGAGCCCACATGCCCGTCAAAGTATGTAATATTCACACGGTTGTTGTGAATATAGCTGTATTGCAATAGAGGATTATTCAAAGTACTGCTGGCCTGTTTTTGTATTTGAGGATCTCCTTCTGAAAAGAAAAGAGCTTGGGACGGTTTCGTGAGTTTACTGCGAATTATCACGCAGAAACCGTTTTCGATGATATTTGAGCCTCCACCGCTGTCCATGCGCATCCCATAGTAACGCCAGAAAAGCTGGTGCTGAGAATGTCCTGCCTTATGCAGAACAGTCCATTGCGAACAAGCGTCGGCATCCTGATATCCACGCATTTTCCAGGCAGTAGGACACAGTCTTGACGGATTAATAGCGGAGTTATTCCACGGATTGTTGCAAGTATCATTTCCGCCATAGTTTGAAAGCATTCCGTATCCGCTTGCGCCAGTATAATAAAGATTTGTCCATGAGCTTGTCATGACATTGATGCGTTCCGCATTGTCATCCATATATGCATTGGCTGCGAGACCGAGTCCTTTCATGTTGTTGCTGCATGAAAGCGCATGAGCCATTGACCGTGCTTTCCCGAGCGCAGGCAGCAGCATTGCGGCAAGAATAGAAATAATCGCAATTACAACAAGAAGCTCAATCAGCGTAAATCGCCGGAAACGCAAGAATCCCGTTCCGGAAAAATGACTATGCATAGTCAATCTCCTTCAATATATGATTTTTGAATATGTAAAATAGATCAGATAATAGTTTCGCCTGGGACAACAGTTAAATCCAGATTGCGCTCAAAAATGCCGTCGCTGCATTTGCGGCGGATTCTGAGGTCAAGCCATTCTGAAACTGCCGTATGCCATACGCTTGTATTGTCAATATAGTCAGGTCGTTTTCCATTGAAGAAAGCTGGAGAAATCAAGCCGTATCCCATGTATGAAATGTCTTCCGGAATGTTGATCCTGTATTTTTCCATGATTTCCATAAGCAGAGGTGCCAGTTCGGAAAGTGAATAGATAACATCAAAAGATTTGAGGAATGACTTATCCTGTGACATACTGGATTCCAGTTCGGATGAGGATATCACAAGCGGTTCCTGATATCTGTTCCCGGCAAGTTCAGACATTCTTTTGCAATAAATCTGATGGGGAGAACGTTCTGAAATGTTCTCGCGCAGTGCGACAGCAGAAAAGTTATGCACGAAAAGCATGCGCGTTTTTCCTTTGGAAAACAGATAATCCGCCAGGAGTTTTCCACGTTGCTCAGGCAGTGAGAGTACTTTATCCGTTCCCGACAAAGCATTCTTATCCATCTTGGTGATCAGAAGCGGTATTCCTGCCTCCTTGAGTGCGGAAATGTACGTATCCGCTCCGGATTTAGGCTGATTCCAGATTATTCCGTTGACGCTTGTCCTTATCTGTTCGATCAGGCGTTCCGGTGCATCCGAATCAGGCAGATAGATGATGTCGAAATTCATGCCTGCCTGTCTCACAGCCATAGCTAGTATCGGCTCGCAAGGATTATGAACGCAACGACCGTCGCCGTCGATAAGACCTATGCAGGACATCGATCTGAGATCTTCCCCGACCATATCCGGGTTCATGAATGTGCCGATTCCGCGTCTGGGAATAAGATAATTGTCCTGCACAAGTCTTTGAATTGCTCCGCGAACCGTTATACGGCTCACGTTGAATATGCGGCAGAGTTCATTCTCGGACGGAATTTGCAGATTCTTCCTGTCTGAACGCATCATCAGATTGTAGAGATATGATCTGATTTTCATATACTCCGGCATGTTCATCAAAGGCCTCGTTTTGTTTAGTTTAATACAACTTATACAAGTATCAATAATATAAGATATACAAGTAAAAGGCAATAGCCTTTTTTAAAATTTCATTTTATTTTTTTCGTGTCCTTCATAATGCGTCAGTCTTCTTTATCGTGCTTTCTGCTTTCTCTTTACTTACAGGCTATAACGAGCTTAAATACACCTTACGGACGCACTGTTCTTATGGAATATAAATAAAACTTCTTGCTATTGAGCTAATTTCAAAAGTATTTCGGACTTCTAATGTTTTTTCCGGTATTTTGCCGCCCTTTGCTCGTTTGACGTAGCGCTGCTACGACAGAACTCGCAAAAAAACAGCAAAATCCTCGCAAAAACTCATTAAAAATCTGTCGAAAAAGGACTTTTGAAATTAGCTCTATTGACAAAGAAAAGAATCTCTGTTATAATAATATCAAATAATATTAAACAATATTAATTAGCTGAAAATGGGATATGAACTGAAAAAAGACGCATTGTATCGTCAGCTTAGGAACGATATATATTCAGGACGCTATAAGACAGGCGAAAAACTACCCTGTGAACTTGAGTTCGCAGAGCAGCTCAATGCTTCATTCATAACCCTGAGAGCAGCCCTTAAGCTTCTCGAAGAAGACGGACTCATAAGCAGAATCCGAAGCAAAGGCACCTTTGTAAATGAACTGCCGAAAACTGAAAAATCAGACAGAAAACAAGTGGTACTGCTGGCGTTTCCTCCGAATGAAGTGAAAGGGACAGCAAATAATATATTCAACCGCGAGCTCATGGCCGGAGCTTTCGAGCAGAGTCTGATCGAAGGTTGCGAAGTGAAGCAATATCTTCCACTTAAGCCCGAAGAACTCATGGACAGCTACCTGAATGGCGAATTTGCCGGAATAATATGGGATCGTCCTAAAGATGTAGACACTGTAATTGAACAGCTTCAAAAGGCCGGAGCAGCTCAGGTGCTAATAAACCGTAAAATCGGGAACATACCATATGTCGCCTGCGATTATCCGGCCGCGATAAGACAGGCAATGCGCAGTCTTAGAGGAATAGGTCACAAACATATCGGACTTGTGGATTTTGCCTGCGGAGCTCCTGTTTTCTGCGAAAGACGCGACGTATTCATGACTCAGCTTCATCTCAACGGAATAAGCGATCCCGAGCGCTACGTCATCAAGCTCGGAGACCTTCCAAAGAGCGAGAGATTCCAGACTATAAGCGAAAAGATGCGGCTGCTTCCCGAACTCACGGCTGCAATAGTCTCGAACGTCTACATAGAAGCCTTTGAGCAGTATCTTATCGACGCTCAAATTGCGGTTCCGCGTGAGCTTTCCGTTCTTCAGTGGGGCGAATGCGAAGCTTTTGAGCGAAGATCAGGTAAACCATATGGAATACTGACAGAGCCGCGTTCTCAGGTAGGACGCCGCGCTCTTGAGCTTATATTGTTCCAGCTTAACGGACGCGACTGTTCAGGCGAGGAATCTCTGATAGACGGCGAACTGATAATGAAAAACGGCTGTATTTCTCCGGCATCCCTGCTCAAAGCACTGAGTTAAAGCAAACTATACATATTCTAGGAGTATTCCAAATGAAAACTCTCCATTTTTGCGCAGTAATTCTGGCTGTTTTCTGCGTAGAGGCTCTGTCTGCCGACGAGGAAAAAACTGATCTCGAAGTCGGAAGCGAATGGAACGAATCCGTTTCCTACATTGATGAAGTATCCGGGCTGCCGGTCTTAAGACTAACTACAAAAGGAGTCTACAATCAGGGACCGACGGTGCATCTCAACACTGCGTTTTCAGGCGGAAGCGACACAGTGATTTTCGCTTCTTTAAGAGAAGGACGCTCGTTCGTCATGAGCGGAGACCTCAAAAGCGGAAAAATAACAGTACGCTATAAGGGCTCCGAGGTCAAAGTATCGGATGACCCCAAGAAAACTTTCGACGCGATAGCCATAACAGGCATCAACTGCGCCGGAAATCCGAAGAACCGGGATCTTGCGTTTATTACACGCAGGGAAAATTCACTGCGCATTGTCAATCTGGATAGCAACGAAACAAAGACACTCATAGAGCCGCAGGCAATGGGTGATTACTGGCTTTCAACTCCTGTCTTTTCGCAGGACGGAAACTCTGTCGCAGTCTGCGCCGGAATTGCGCAGGGACCTCAGCGTCTTCTCGAAAAAAATCCCATAAATTATCTTCTCTGCAAGAAGGACGGCAAGATTTCGACGCTCTTCCAGCATGAATGGGGACAGACTCATATATTTCCGAATCCGGCAGATTCAAAGCTCTGGATAGTGAAGTGCGGCAAACCGTCTCACCTTCACAAGGATCGCGATGCGGCAAAGCGCGTGACATACGTATATATCCTCAACAGCGAAAGCGGAGAACTCAAGCCGATTCTCCCGCGCAACAATTATAAGGACATCACTCATCTTTCCTGGAACGGCAGAGGCGACAGAATCGTTTATCACGGAGACGCCGAAGGCGGCGGAAATTACGTCGGAGCCATGAAAAACGACGGAACCGTCATCTGGGAACACGTATTTAAAGACTGGACTTACGGCGACAACGGTTCAAGTCACATCGCAGGCGACCCTGCCGGAGACTTCATCGTTGACGACGGTCTAAGTGTCAGAGATCAGATTTCCCTCATCGACTACAGCGAAGCCGGAAGCGACGGCATGCCGAAAATTACGCCTTTAGCAAAGTGGAAAAATGACTGGACTGCAATACCTGGGCAGTTCCCTCATCCGCATCCTGCTGTTTCGCCCGACGGGAAACGAGTGGTTTTTTATGGATGCAAAGACAAGCGGGTCGATGTTTATGCCATCGACATAAGTTCCTTGCGTAAATAAAAGTTCTGCCGAGGCTGAAATTTATGACGAAAAAAGTAAAAATAACGGGATTCACGCTTATTGAGCTGCTGGTGGTCATCGCAATCATCGCGATACTGGCAAGCCTGCTTCTGCCTGCACTGAATAAAGGCAGAGAACTGGCAAGACAAACAAGCTGCATCAACAATCTGCGTCAGTGGGGAATAATAGCAAGCAGTTACTCCAATGATTTCAACGACTGGACAATGCCATACAACGGCATGGGCAGCTTCGATCTCAGCCGATCGGTTTATTACAATATATCCGACAGCTATCTGTCATACATGGCAGATCCCAAAGTGGCGACTGTCTCAGGACGTCAGGCATGGGAAAAAGGACTCGGCATCAACGGATGCCCTTCAGCGGCTTCAGACAACGGAAAAATCCTCTCTGATGTGAGCACATTCAGGCTTTATCAAAGCTACGGATTAAATCAGGTGCCGTCCTGGGCAAGCGGAAGCGATCCAAAAACTCCGATCAAGCTCTCGCAACTCAGAGAAATCTCCAAGGTCATTCTTATGGCTGACGGAATCAACGAATGGGGTTTCACATCCTGTCAGGCCTCGCAGATGGATCCTTTGCTCTCCTCCTGCCGCATAGGATACAGGCACAGAGGAATGGCCAATCTCTTGACTTTAGCGGGCTCGGTGCACAGTACAAGGATCATATATCCCAAAGGCGAACGTTCCAATCCAGCCAACGCCGCCAGCGCCTGGGCAGGGCAGTAGCCCTCAGTTTTTGAATTACACTGTCAGCCTGCACAGGGAGCTTACTATTGCAATAAATTGTCTTGTCCGCTATAGTGAATGATTCATAAACAGAAATATCTGAAGGAATTCACTATATATGAGCGAACTCAATCTCAAATGGTATGACATCGCAAAATGGGGAGTAGAAGGACAGGGCTGGACAGGAATGGAAAAACCGTATGACCGCATTCCGGCTCGCGCGAAAAACATTGTAACTCAGGATGTCTGGAACCTGAGCCATTCGCCAACCGGAATATGCGCGCATTTCAATACGGACTCGACAAGAATTTACGCGAGATGGCAGCTTGAATCGGATCAGCTCGGCGAAGACAATTTTAATATCACAGGATTCAGCGGAGTCGATCTTTACTGTTTCGATGAAAAGAATCAGAACTGGCGATGGGCCGGAGCCCCTCCTCATTTTTCGATAAAGGACAAAAATCCCGAGACCCTGCTCATTGATGGTCTTGAAAAGAAGATGCGCAAGTACCGGCTTTATTTGCCGCTCCGCAATCCGACTGTGAAAGTTGAAATCGGAGTTGATGACGGACTTATTCCGGTTCCGCCTCGCAAGGAAAAGCCGATAGTCTACTACGGAACAAGTATTGTTCACGGAGCTTTCGCGGCAAGAGCCGGACTCGGTACATCACAGGTGTTGGGCAGACGTCTGGACATGCCGCTGATAAATCTCGGATTCTCAGGCAACGCAAAAATGGAAGCTCCTCTAGCTGAGCTTATCGCCGAAATCGACGCGGGAATCTTCGTCATTGATGCCCTCCCCAATATGGATACTCCGATGGTGAAGGAAAGAGCCGAAAAGTTCATCAGAATCATCTGTGATGCCCATCCTGACACACCTGTAGTTCTTGTGGAAGATCATCCTAATATGAAGGCGTGGCTGAAAGCGGAGTCCGAAAAATGGCACAAGGCAAAGTGGAACGCGTTCTCGAAAGTTTACAGAAAACTTTTGAAGGAGGGTTATAAGAATTTGAGCTATGTCAAAGGAGCCAAGCTCTTCGGAACCGACAACGAGGCATCAATGGACGGAGTACATCCAAGCGATCTGGGCTACATGAGAATGGCGGATATCATGGAAAAAGCCATGAAAAAAGCGCTTTCAATAGCTTAAGCTTTGAGCTTATGGAGCATGAATCCGATAAGCTTTATCAAGTTTGAAAAGAGCGTCCTGAACTGCTATATTAAGATGCCTGACAAGAACTTTTGAAGCGTTTATGTCAAGGAACGCTTCTTCATGTCGGCAGAAAGATTCAGGGAAATTAAATGCGCTTTCAGTGTCCGTTCTGTTTATATCTGATATCAGCCGATAACAACCTTAAAGGCTATAAAATCAACTGTCCGAGTTGCGAAAAGACGCTGGTCGCACCGGACAACTGGCCTCATGAGGATGGTTGCGTCATTGGCGATTTTGTGATAAAAAGCAAAGTCGGCGAAGGTTCGATCGGCGTAGTGTACAAGGCTACTCAGATATCCCTTGACCGCGTAGTCGCCCTGAAAATCCTCTCCAAGGAATACACCACAGGAAAAGGCGTAGCCGACTTCCTCAAGGAAGCTCGTGCGGCGGCGAAACTGAATCATCCGAATATAGTGCAGGCTCTAGCCGTCGGCGAAGAGGAAGGCACATGTTATCTGGCAATGACTTTCATCACCGGCGAAACCGTGAAATCTCGTCTGAAAAGAGAAGGCCGATATCCTGTTGACGAAGCATTGCATATCATCCAGCAGGTTGCCGAATCTCTATTCTACGCCTGGGATGAAACGGGACTCATTCACCGTGACGTAAAACCTGACAATATCATGATAACAGAAGACGGCATCGTCAAACTTACAGACCTCGGTCTTGCCATGCATCATACTGAATGGAAGGAGGACATGGAAATATCCGGAAGTCCTTCCTACATGAGTCCCGAACAGTTTGCAGGGGAAAAACTTGATACTCGAAGCGATATTTACAGTCTCGGAATCACACTTTATCAGATGCTTTCAGGCACCTTGCCCTTCATGGGCGAGACGGTAAGAACCGTTTCACGCCAGCATTTTGAAGTAGAAGCTCCGGCTCTGAACAAGCTTGATCCGAAGATTCCCGCAAAAGTTGCAGCTCTCGTAAAAAAGATGATCGCAAAAATGCCGGAAGACCGTTTCGCTGACATGGAAGAATTGCTTAAGTACATCTGGACAATCCGTCAGAAAACGGCTCCGGATAAGGAACTTGTTCCTGATGTCCATACCATCTCCATAAAGAGACTCGACTACGGCTTGCAGCAGGCATCCATCATGGAAAAGCATATTTCCTCAATGGAAAACAGAGCGAAACAGAAAAAAGCTCTGATGCTTAAACTTCTGATGATTCTGGGGCCTGTAATTGCAATCATAGTAATAATGCTCTTCATAATAGCCGGACAGAAGTCGAAAAATGAGAAAGCTCTTGAGGCAAAAGTCAGCTCCTTTATAAAACTCGCAAAGGACAGAAGCCTGGATACCAACTACATATATAATGAGGGAATGCAGATAATCAAGAGCTTCGGAACTCCGAAAAGCGACTTCCAGAACTGGCAGCTGACTCTTGTGAAATTTCACCTTTCCGAAAGCATCAGGGCAAAAGTCGAAAAGGATCTCAGAGAGAAAAACGAAGAAATCTCCAAAATGCTCGACGACGACAAGGATCTCGCAAGCAAGCTTTATGCGATGAAAAACCGTCTGAACGCTTTGGAAGAGAAGGACAGCAGCGGACAAAAGAACGTCCAGAAGCTCGCCGATGACAAGGGAAAAGTTCAGGAAGAACTGAAAAAAGCCTCTCAGGATCTCACGAACTACAAGAATGAAAACAAGGCGCTTCTTGATAAATACAGCTCATTAAAAAAAGCTTATGAAGAAAGCTGGATGCGCGATGTCATATTCAGAAACATGGCTTTTCTGCGCCTCTGTAAATTTAAGGAAGCCAAGGCTTTACTTGATGACCAGGCATCCGTTCGCGGCGAGGCCTACGCAAAATTCTTCTCAAGACTTTCCGACAGGAATGATAAAATCCAGAAGATATATCTGGCCCTGACCGACAGCGGCAGCAAATACAGCGGAGCAAACCTTGAATATGAAGGACGCCTTCTTTCAATTTCCGGCGGCATCTACGACATACAGGAGCCGGCTACCGGAAAGATAAAGCAGAAAAACTGGTCGGATTTTACTACTCAGCAGTTGGCGCAGATCATCAAGGACTTCAGAGGTTACAAGGAAAATGAGATCAAGTCGTCCATAGAAATCCTCAACGGCACACTGGGAGACGCTCTTAAATATAATCCTGAAGATAAGGATCTTAAGGATGCATGTAAAGAATTCTTTGAGCAGAATTTTGAATCCTTGAAATATGCAATGGCGGGGGGAGACAAAAAGAAAATCGATACAATAACGCAGAACATAGTCAGACAGCTCGAGGGATCTCCTGACTTTGATGATATAAAAGTGAAGATCAGAAACCTTAATCGCGAATAAAAGTTTTGTTCTTCTCTTGATTTTAGCCCTTAAAGATTTTATAATTGACTTGTTTAAACTGAGATACGGATATTTATGACTGAAAACAAATTAGCAAAACTTCCGGGCGGAAGCGAAACCATCCTGATTGTGGATGACAATGAGACCATCTGGGATTTCCTTATTGAGGCGCTCCAGAAGCTCGGGTATTCGGTCTTGCTGGCCGAAAACGGACTTGATGCCGTTGAAATATACAAACACAATCCAAAGCAGATCGATTTGATCCTGCTTGATATGATCATGCCCAAAATGGGCGGCAACAATACTTTTTATAAAATTAAATCCATAGATCCTTCGGCCAGCATTCTGCTCTCGAGCGCGTACTCGCTTGACGACGACATTCAGGAACTCCTTAAACAGGGAGCCTGCGGCTTTATTCCTAAGCCTCACAGAATCAAAGAACTGGCAAGCGAAATCCGCAGAATTCTGGATGAAAAGAAACAAGCTGTCAAGGAAACAGTCTGATGTCTCATGATCTCTTCATTCAGGCCGCTATCGAAGAAGCGGAGCAGGGATTGCGCGAAGGCGGCATTCCCATAGGCTCCGTTATTGTCTACGAAAACAGAATTATCGGACGCGGACACAATAGAAGAATTCAAAAGGGCAGTGCCATTCTCCACGGTGAAATGGATGCTCTCGAAAATGCCGGACGCCTTCCGGCATCTGTATACCGCAATTCTGTGCTTTACACCACTCTTTCCCCTTGCTCAATGTGCAGCGGAGCTATCCTGCTTTACGGAATCCCTGAAGTCATTATCGGTGAAAACCGGACTTTTATGGGCGAAGAAGAGCTTCTGAAGTCCCGCGGCGTAAAAATCAGCGTCCTGCAAAATGAAACCTGCATCTCGATGATGCGTGAATTCATCGCCAAAAATCCCTCTCTCTGGAACGAAGACATCGGTGAAGAAACCCGATAGTTAATTAGATTTCCGGGAATGGCTTCGTATTTTTTGGCACTAGTATCCGTCAACTTCTAGTTTTTTGACAAAATTTCACAGTCATCCCATAAAAAGTAAAATGCGAAGCATTTTAACAGAGTGCAGGAATTCATTCCTGCCCGCCGAGCGGCGGAAGAGCGATCTTCCCTCCCTCCGTCGTGTACCCTGGAAATACCCAATTCCGATTTTTATGTTTTGCAAAAGCTTTATATTCTAAGCTCAATACAAGCTTTTTTACTTTATTTTTTCAGTTTCCTATGGGATGCCACTGACAAAATTTTTCTATTTTGGATTAGGACATTTGACGGGTAGTTCCGTTAGCTTAAGCGCTAGCCATTAGTGTTGAGAAATGTATTTCTTTGAGTTTTGCATAGTGCATAGTTCGTCGTCGAGGTCGTTCTGATAGTTTTTCGAAGGTATTGCTCCAGTTTTGCAGCAGAGAGCGCAGATTAAGCTGTTCTGGGATCAAGGCTCGCTGAAAAAGCTGATAAAGCAGGATTGTTTCACGCCAGATACTGCGCCTTGGCATCTCTGTCATTTCAGAAGGGGGGAAAAGGAATCGCCAAGGCGAATCATCTTTTCTATCAGCAAGGATATCAAGATTTTCCCATTCAGATATGTTTCAATGCTGAGAGCGTCATATTTGTGAAGATGTCCGATCTCAAGCAGTGATTTCAAACGCTTGAACAAGATTTCTATCTGCCATCGCAGTCGATAGACTTTGACTATAAATTCCGGGCTGTATTCGGAATCCGGCAGGCTCGTAAAAATAAGAATATATCCACAGAGTTCTATGGTTATACCGCTTATCTGCTGCTTACGATCTTTGGACTTCGCCTCCTCTTCAGCAGTTCCTTCTGGAGAACGTTTGATCGCACAGACTCTTCCATTAATGATGTCGCAATTCTTTCGCAACGAAACATTCCAGCTTCCAGTTTCTCCGTACTTCAAGGCTCTAAGCTTCTTCAGCAACGGAAAAGGACTTTCTTTGTCCGCCTGATACAAAGGCAGATTATTCGGCGAAAAACGCCCCAGAACATCTCCATTATTTTCAAGGACATGTTTTATTCCGCTGAACTTCATGAAGCCTCAGGAATAAATACATCTCCTTTTGACACATTGAAGTCTATTATAAGCACTTGATCCTCCGAAAGATCTGCAAGGTTCAGTGAGTAGTGAATCCGTCTGTGAGTCCCTGTCTGACCGGGTTCATGCACCAGACTTTCATCCACGGCTTTCCACTTGTGTAAGTTTCCAAACAGCTCCCCGCTGCGATTAATATTTTCCTTCAAAAGCTCAGTTATACACCACTTGAAAAAATCATTGCACTTTCTAAAATGATTAAACAATCTTACATCCGCTATATCCACAATTCCTGACGCCTTGGCTTGAGCTACTGTTGAGCGTAAAGAAATTCCACAGGCAAGGTGCATGAAAATGACACGGATTAAGTCTGATTCCTTCTTTTCTCCAGTGAATTTTCGACCGGACTTCAGAACTTTCAGCTCTTTAAATTTTTCTTTCCAGTTTGCGGGAAACTATGAAACGATAAAGTCCCAGTCGGAAAAATATTCATCCCATATCATCTCAATTGCTCCTCTTATGAGTTATTTTGAGATAATATAATTCAATCCTTTAATAACGAACATACGAATGGCTAGCGCTTAAGGTGTAGGTGTAGGTTCTGCGCCGCTATAAAGGTTACACTTCATCGCATGCGAAAAGATTGAGCAAATACGGCTCTTTTTAAGCAGCATCGGGAAAATTAATGGATCTATGGCTGGAATAAAAAGAGGACTTGTGGCATATTAGATAGATAAAAAAATACTGAACCCACTTTTTATTTATGGAACAGATACTAAGTCTTTCGTTTTACTCCGCCAAGGCGGTGGTGACCGTGCTTCTCATATGTCTCGCGGGGGCAATCCTTGTACGTTATCAATTCATCAAGGAAGAGGCGCTGCGCATTCTGAGCAAGCTTGTTTTTACAATTATGTTTCCGGCTCTGCTTTTTTCGGCGATGGCTCCGAAAACGGACTTTGCCGCACTGAAGGAATTCTGGATATTCCCTGTGACTTGCGCTCTTTTTGTAGTGCTTGGACTTGGACTCGGCTATATAGTGGCGAAGGTAACTAAGACGGATTCGCGTTTCTTCAATATGGTGATAGCCTGCTGTACTTTCGGGAATACGAGCTTCATGCCGATTCCGCTTGTTTCTGCAGTGGCTCTTGTTGTTCCTGCTTTTGCTGCGATCCCGGGAGCCGAAAGGACAGGAATATTCTACATATCGCTTTATCTTATACTGTTTTCTCCTTTGGCCTGGACGATTGGCTTTGCGATGCTGTTGGGGCGGAAGCTTACGGACATGAAGCTGGCTGATCTCATAAATCCGCCGATAATAGGGATGGTGCTTGGGCTGATAGTCGGACTTATCCCGCCTTTAAGGGATTCATTCTGCGTGAAAACAGGACTTATGAGTCCATTTTTTGAATCTGCTGAAATTATCGGCAAAGCGACGGTTCCGTGCGCGCTTCTGGTGCTGGGCGGACGTCTTTCCCATGGCCCTGTGCATAACGATCTTCCGAAAATGGCGGTTGCTTTGACGGCTTTTGTGAAACTCATACTCATGCCTGTAATCTGTGTCGGCTTTGTATATTTCATGATAAAGTTCGGACTTATGCCGAGAGATCCGATAATGGCGCTTGTGCTGATTCTTGAAGCGGCAGTGCCTCCGGCGACAAGCTTGATTGTCATGTGCGCGATTCAGGAAAATGATCTTCTTGAGAACAATATGGCAAGCCTCTGTTTCTGGAATTATATCTTTGCAATTCCGACGATAACATTCTTTATCATCCTCTCTCTCTGGCTTTTCCAATGATTGAGTTGCTTGAAAATTCGGAATAACGGTTTATATTTAATCTCTTTTATGTACGGAAAATGCCGCAATAAGGCGGCTTTTCGGAACTTAAAATTAAACAAAAAGACTTCTTCTTCAAGACATTACAATAATAAAGAGTCTGAAGCAAAGAGTCGCAGACAGAATGGAGATTCACATGGCGAAAGTCACAATTCAGGACCTCATGGAAGCAGGATGTCATTTCGGACATCAGACAAAACGTTGGAACCCCAAGATGAAGGAATTCGTCTATGGTTCACAGAACGGCATCTCAATCATCGACCTCACAAAGACAATTCGTCAGATCGCAGACGCATGCAACTTCCTCCAGAGAATAGTTGCAGACGGCGGCAACATTCTGTTTGTCGGCACAAAGAGACAGGCTCAGCAGGTTGTCAAGGAAGCTTCAGAAAAGACTGATATGTTCTACGTTGCTGAACGCTGGATGGGCGGTATTCTCACAAATAACGTCACAATCCGCAAGAGCATCAACAGAATGAAGGATATCGACAAGACAATCGAATCCGAAAAAGATACTCCGACAATCAAGAAGAAAGAAATTGTCAAGCTCGCAAAGCTCAGCGAAAAGCTTCACCTCGACCTCGACGGCATCTCTGAAATGAGAAGACTGCCGCAGGCACTTGTAGTTGTTGACGTATGTCACGACCACATTGCAATCGCTGAAGCCAGAAAGCTCAAAATTCCGATAGTCGCAATCGTTGATACAAACGGCGACCCGGAAAAAGTAGATTATCCGATCGCAGCCAACGACGACGCAGTCCGTTCAATCCAGATCATCGTTGACCTCTTCATCGAGTCAATCGCAGTAGCAAACGAAATCTACAAGAAGAAGGCTTCAGAAGCTCAGCAGGCCAAGGCCGAAGCAGCAAAAGCAGCCGGAGATGAAGACAAGGGCGGCGACAGAAGATCCGCAGCTCCGAGAAGAGACGCTCAGGGCGGCGACAAGAAGAGAACTCTCAGAAGAAAGAAAACTGAAGGCGGAGCTGAAGACGCTGAAGCCGCTAGAAGAAAAGCCGCTCCCAAGAAAAAAGAAGCAGGCGAGTAATATAATTCAGGAGATTTTTCACAATGGCTAACATAACAGCAGCACTTGTATCCGAACTGCGCGAAAAAACCGGCGCAGGCATGATGGACTGTAAAAAGGCTCTTGTCGAGACAAACGGCGACATCGAAGCCGCTATCGAGCATCTTAGAAAAACCGGCGCTGCCAAGGCTGAAAAGAAAGCCGGCAGAACCGTTAAGGAAGGCAAGATTTCCGCAGCTAAAGACGGCGGAAAAGGCGTTCTTATCGAAATTCTCTGCGAAACAGATTTCGTTGCAAAGAATGAAAAATTCATCGGTTTCGCTAAAGAAGCTGCAACAAGACTGATTGCTTCAGCTTCCGGCAACGGCGACATCAGTGCTCAGGCTCAGGAACTCGAAAAGGCCAGCCTGACAGGCATGATCGCCACAATCGGTGAAAATATGCAGATCCGCAGAGTTCTCAGATGGGAATCTGCCGGTGCAATCGGCCAGTACCTTCACATGGGCGGCAGAATCGGCGTCATGGTTGATGTCGAAGGCTGCAATGACGAAGCTCTTCTCATCGACATCTGCATGCACATTGCCGCATTCAAACCCGCATTCATCGCTCCCGATGCGATTCCTGCCGAAGTCATGAACAAGGAAAAGGAAATCATCAAGGAACGCGATGCACAGCAGTTCGCAGGCAAGAAGCCCGAAATGGTTGAAAAGATCATCGAAGGCAAGATGAACAAAGTTTATTCAGAGCTCTGTCTCATGAACCAGCCTTGGATCAAGGATGACAAGACCTCTCTTTCAAAGCTCAACCCCAATCTCAAAGTCAAGAGATTTGTACGTTGGGAAGTTGGCGAAGAAGCCTGATCCTGAAAAGGACAAGCTTTTGATCAGGGGCCGCGATGAACTTCGCGGCCTTTGTCTTTCCTGAAAATGACGCTAGATTATTTAGAGAGGAGGGAACGTGTAATATGGATACGATTATTAAGCCTGAAATGATAAAATGGGCAAGGGAGCGAGCCTCCTTGTCTGTTGATGCTTTGGCGGCAAAACTTCATGTTACGCCTGAACGCGTACTTGAATGGGAAAACGGTACCGTCAGCATATCCATGGCTAATGCAGAAAAACTTGCAAAACACGCGCTGATAGCAACTGCTTGGCTTTTTGGCGATGCTCCTCCAGATGAACATTTGCCTCTTCCTGATTTTCGCACACATGTTTCTAAAAGGTTGGATAATCCTAGTCCGGAACTACTGGAAACAGTTTTTGATGCTCAGGAAAAGTTAAATTGGTATAAAGATTATTTGCTTCAGAATAATGAACCTGAATTGTTGTTCGTCGGCTCTATCACCCCCAATACCCCTTTGCAAACTGCGCTTGCTAAAATGAGGGAGCTGTTAAGCTTTGGAAATCAGGAAAAAATGCCGAGAAATTATGAGAGCTATCTCCAGTCTCTGATGGATTCCGCTGAAGCATCCGGAATTATTGTACTGAAAAATGGCATAGTAAAAAATAATACTAGAAGGCCTCTTAATCCTGATGAATTCAGAGGGTTTGCAATTGCCGATAAAATGGCTCCGTTGATATTCATTAATGGAAGAGATACAAAAGCCGCCCAAATTTTCACTTTTGTACATGAAGTGGTTCACATATTGTTAGGCCAAAGCTCCTTGGATGATGCGCCCATATCATCATCTGCTTCTTCTGGACAAATTGAGGCTTATTGTAATAAACTTGCATCTGAATTTCTTGTGCCGGAGGAACAAATATCTGCTCTTTTCCGGGATTGCCCGAATATGGAAGAGTTTGTTGACAAGTGTTCAAAACAGTTTGCTGTCAGTCGTCTCGTAATCATTCACAGATCCCATAATTTGAACCTTATGGATGACAATACATGGAAACAGATGATTGCGGAGGAAAAATGTAAGTTTCTAAACAGAAAAGACAAATCCTCTGGTGGAAATTTCTATGAGTCATTAAAATTCAGAGTGAGTCCTATGCTCGCGCGACTTGTCATATCTGAATTGAGGTCAGGATCAATGCTTTATCGCGATGCATTCAGATTTCTCGGGGTCAAAAATGCCTCATCTGTTAAGGCGCTTGAATCCTATGTTGGTGCAATGCGATGAAATACATATTTGATTCAAATGTATTCATACAGGCCAAAAATACTTATTATGATTTTGACTTTTGCCCGGCATTTTGGGAATATATGATTGATTTTGCTCAAAACATAAATGGTGGTGCTTTGTCTGTTTTGCAGGTAAAAGAGGAATTAAAATTAGGTAATGATGATTTGGCGGAGTGGGCTAAGGCGCTTCCATCTTCATTTTTTATTGATTCACCACAGGCTTCACTGAGAATGGTTGTGAATTATATCAATACCTTGCCAGCAGACAGAGGTGTGAAAGATAAGTTTGTGAACTGTGGGGATCCATATATTATCGCTGCAGCTTTACATCTAAATATTA
This sequence comes from Verrucomicrobiota bacterium, assembly GCA_022703965.1. GTDB lineage: Bacteria > Verrucomicrobiota > Lentisphaeria > Victivallales > UBA1829 > JAKJHH01. The sequence goes on along the minus strand of JAKJHH010000006.1, from coordinate 28,278 downwards.
CTGTTGTTACCCAGGAAGTTTCAGCTCCTGTGTCTCGAAACAAAATAAAAATTCCTGATGTTTGTAAGCATTTCAATATCAAATGTATAAATACTTTTGACTTTTTAAAGTATGAAAAAGCTAAATTTATAAAAGGCTGATAGTCATGAAAAAAATTCTTATTATCACAGGAAGTCCCAGAAAAGGCGGAAATACAGCTGTTGTCGCTAAATGGGTTGCGGATGGAGCCATAGAGGCCGGCGCGACTGTTGAAATGGCTGATGCAGCAAGACTGCAATATAAGACATATGGATGCACTTCATGCTACGGCTGTCAGAAGAGTCAGGAATACAGATGTATTGTGCGTGACGAAGCCTCCGAGCTCATAGCAAGAGTTCCGGAATTCGATGTAGTGGTCGTCGCCAGCCCTGTATATTTTATGGGCTTTTCAGCTCAGATCAAGCTTGTACTCGACAGATTCTTTTCGCTTTGCAAGATTACTGAAGCAGGGATAAAGCATCCGCTTCAGAAGACTTCTTTCGCGTTGATAGCGACAGCGGGCGGAGACGAGGGAAGCGGACTAAACCTTGTCAAAAAAAATATGGAAATGGCAGCCGGTTTCTTCGGAAAGCCCATCAAGAAGTTTTCGGTTCCTTTTGCTCCTGCGGAACCTGGTGAGATTGAGACAAATGCAGACATCAAAGAGAAAGCAATGAGTTTCGGAGCGGAACTCGCATCATAAAAAGGCAGATACATTCGAGATGAAGAAAATCACTGGTGAAATAATTGACTGTCACATACATCCTTTCATATCGTCGGAACATTCTCTTTACATGTTCGGACAGGATGTTCAGCCTTCGGAGTTTGTCCGGACACTTAAAAAGGCTGGTATCTCCAAATGCTGCGGCTCTGTCATCGATCCGTCCGTGACGGGCAAACCGTGTAATTTCAAGCATATTCGCAAACTGAACCGCGAGGTATTGAAATTCCGTGACCGCTACAATGATTTCTTTGTCCCCGGCGTGCATATACATCCGGAGTTTCCAGATGAGTCATGCGACGAGCTTGACGACATGATAAAGGAAGGCGTCAAGTGGGTCGGCGAGCTTGTCCAGTACATTCACGGCTACAAGAAATATGCCATCGAAAAGGCTTTTCCGGTCTATAAAAAGATTTCCGACGCTTCAATGGTGCTGAATGTACATCCGCCTGAAAATCCGGCTGACATTGACGAGCTCTGCACAGAGTTTCCGGACATGAAGGTCGTATTGGCTCATCCCGGAGGCGGCAAGAAGGAAATTGACGAGAAAATCGCGCTGATGAAGAAACATCGTAATCTTCATCTGGATATTTCAGGTACGGGTATATACCGTTATGGAATTCTGCGCTATATTTCAAAGGCGGTCGGTGCGGAAAGAATTCTTTTCGGAACCGATTTTCCGATATGCAATCCGGCCTCATATCTGCAAGGACTGCTTTTCGAGAAGCTGCCCGAGCAGGATCTAACTCTGATAGTTTCCGGCAATTTCCGCAGACTTACCGGAATCGAATAAAACATAAGGAACTTTAACATGTACGAACTTGATATATCGCGCGACTTTTCGGCGGCTCATTCGCTTTGCGGCTATAATGGCAACTGCTCTGCTCTGCACGGGCACAACTGGACTGTTCAGGTCTTTGTCCGTGCCGCAGAGCTTGATCAGATTGGTATTGCAGTTGACTTCAAGAAGCTCAAGAAAGAGCTTGACGCTATTCTTGAGGAGCTGGATCATACTCATTTGAACGAAAACGATGATTTTAAGACAGTCAATCCGACAAGCGAAGTCATTGCAAAGTATATATACTCGAAACTTTCCGCCAAGATCAATGACGGCAATGTCAAAGTATATCGCGTCAGAGTCTGCGAATCGCCGACGAGCGGCGCAAGCTATTACGCGGACTAAGGTACTTTCATGCTCAGAGTAGCTGAAATATTTACAAGTATTCAGGGCGAGTCCACCTATGCCGGACTCCCCTGCCACTTCATCCGTCTTGCCGGATGCAACCTCAAATGTTCTTATTGCGACACTCCTTATGCACAGAGTTTTTCGGCAGGAAGTGATACAAATATCGATTTTCTTGTAAAAAGCGCTGAAGATTCTGCTTTGAAACTTGTTGAAATAACAGGCGGAGAACCTTTGGCTCAGTCCGAAACTCCGCTTCTCTGCTCTGAACTTCTCAAGCGTAATTTTACTGTTCTTGTTGAGACAAACGGTTCTAAACCTGTCTCTGTTCTTCCTAATGAAGTTGTTAAAATAATGGACTGCAAAACACCTTCAAGCGGCATGGTGGATACAAATGATTTTAACAATTTTAAATTTCTTGATTCCAAAGATGAAATCAAATTCGTTCTTGCTGATTACAACGACTATCTATGGGCATCCTCAATCATCAGCACATATAAATTGGCGGAGATAACACAGTCTCTGCTTTTGAGTCCGGTATGGGGCAGGATAGATACTGCTCAGCTTGTGTCATGGATATTGCGTGACCATCTTCCTGCTCGCCTGAATCTTCAGTTCCACAAAATAATCTGGGGCCCCGATAAAAGCGGAGTTTAAGCCATGCTTAAAATATCACATTTATCATCAGGCGGCGTAATTACAAATTATCACTGTTCCGCTAAATGTCGTCACTGTCTTTATAAGTGCAGCCAGTCAAGACCCCGCGATTACATCACTGAAGAGCGCATGGAGAAGAATCTTGACGTGATTCAGCGTCTTGGATGCAGTTCCATACATATCGGCGGAGGCGAGCCTGTTCTGAACCGGAAAGGTATTGAAAACGCAGTAAAAACCGCTCAGAGATGCGGCGTTTATATTGAGTATATCGAGACTAATGCGTCATGGTATAAAAACGAAGAAGACGCCTTTGAGTTTTTTGATTTCCTCAAGGCTCATGGAGTTACTACTCTTCTTGTTTCCATCAGTCCTTTTCACAATGAATTTATTCCGTTTAGAAAGACAGAATCACTTATCCGCAGTGCCGAACGGAGGGGGATTTCCATATTTCCATGGGTTTCTTCTTTTGCCGGAGAACTTGCTTATTTTGATGTTGATAAAGTGCATTCAATTGATGAATATTGTGAGAAATTCGGGAAAAATTATATGCTCGGACTTCCCTCCCGTTATCATTTGACCATGAAGGGAAGGACTCTCGAAACCTTTGCTCCTTTCATGAAGAAGCATTCTCTTACTGAAATTCTTGCCGGAACAGGCGACTGCCGCAGCGAGTTAAGTTCAGTCTCACATTTTCATATAGATCTCTATGGGAACTATATTCCCGGCCTCTGCACAGGGCTAGCGATTGATACAGATGATCTCGGGCAGGATCTGGATGAAGCAAAGTATCCTTTCCTGTGTTCGCTTTTTGAAGGAGGCGTGAAGGCCCTGTTTGCAAAGGCAAGCTCAGAATACGGATTCATCGCCAACTCTGAATATGTATCCAAGTGTGAGCTTTGCATAGCGATTCGACATCATCTTGTCTCAGCAGGAGTAAAAAGCCACGATCTGGCTCCCGAAGGCTATTATTCCTGAACCTTGTCTGGTCGATCCAGAATCTCAAAATTTACGAATTCCGAGTTTATGGTCTTCCTGAGAGGTTCCGTTTTGTCCGAAAAGAGGAACTTTAATGCTTCGTCCGCAAAGGCGTTTCTGTTCTGCTGAAGATAGGGGATTGCTATGTCGAAGAATTTGCCGTATTTGTTGCAGGACACCAGAGGCTCCTTTATGTGCGGCTGATCGAATCCGCACATGAAAACGTCTTTTCCGGGCTTAATATTCCGTCGATAAAAGGCGTCGCAGAACTGCGTGAAATAGCCTGAGAAGCTTTCAAAGAAAATCAGAGACGGTTTTTCGATCTGTTCGGCGAGTCTGTCAATTTCGGAATC
>JAKJHH010000006.1:15952-24361 GCA_022703965.1 Verrucomicrobiota bacterium | reverse complement strand
AGTATCCCGTACATTGAAAAGAATGATGTCGTCATCTTTAAATGGAACATTGTGACTGCGGCAGGCATCCTTCATTCCTTCAATGCGTTGATATATGGCATGAGGCATCGGGACTGCGGCGCGTATGAACTTTAAGGAGCGTATTCCTTTTTCAATGAACTTGGAGACTGCTTTGCATGTGTCGTTCCGGTTGTCGGTGCAGACGTAATTTACCTTTTCAGAGGGAATGACGGAGTCGATGAAGAGTATTTTTCCCGAGGAGTGTATGGACTCGGCATATTTTTCCATAATTTCCGTGTTGTCATGAAGGCTGAAACGTGAGGATACAAGCACCATTTCACAGCCGAGATTAAGCATGTTGTTTATCTGTTCATACTCATAATCCATCTTGCCGTAGCGAGGAGTAGAGATGATGAAAGAGTAGCCGTTTTCGCTGAATTTCTGATTCAGATCCTGTATAAGCTGGACATGGAAGCTGTCGGAAATACAGTTGACGACAAAGCCGACCATGCCGGATTTTTTGCTTCTAAGGTTTCTTGCCAGAATATTAGGAGAATAGCCCATTTTCTGAGCTGTCTCAAGTATCAGTTTCCGCTTGGAGTCGACAAGATATATGGGTTTGTCATTAAGTACCCTGCTGACAGCGTAAATCGAAACTCCGGAAGCAGCGGCTATGTCTTTAATTGTTACTGGCATCGCAAAGATTTGTCCTTCAGCGGTTTATGCCGACGCTTTCGCGCGGGATCAGTTTGTAGTCGATGAGGGTGTTTGTCGGGACTTTTCCGCCGTTTCCGCAGCTCTCCAGAATGCCCAGAACTTTACGGCTGATTTCCTGAGCGTTCTGGCATAGGGTTGTCTGAGGCGGAATGCAGTATTCCGAAACGTGAGGCCACTCGTAGGTGATGAGTGAAATGTCCTCCGGCACCTTTTTTCCAAAAAGACTTAGTACGTAAGCCATACGCTGTCCTTCGCTTTCGCCTGATGATATGATTGCGGTAGCTCCTGCCTGTATTACCTTGCCGACTTGTTCGTAAAGATTCTTGTCGACATAGCGGATCAGATTCGGTTCAGGCGTCATTCCGTACTTGATCATTGACCTTATGAAGGCATTTTCGCGGTTCAGGTTAGATACTGTCTGATCCCGGACGCCCGTCAGTATTATCCCGATTTTGCGGTGATGATGTTTATGCAGATGCTCTATCGCCAGATTAAGTCCCTGTTCCTCATTTGAGCAGACAGTGTATATGTTTCCGCATGTTTTCTGGTAGTAGTTGATGCAGACAAGCGGGATATCGAAGTCCTTGCTCCAGTCCGGCTCAAAGCCGCTTCCCAGCAGGGATATCGCGCCGCAAATCCGGCTATTGTAGAGCATATCAAGATTCTGGACAGGAATGAGTTCCATTCTATAATTCGATTCAGCGAATACCTCGGACAGCGCCGCAACTATCATGTCTGAGTATGCCTGTACAGGGAATACCTTGCGCGAGGGAGTGATTACGGCGACATCTTTGCGGTTTTTTCTGAAGCGTGGAGAATAGTCCAGTTCTTTTGCTATGCTGAAGACCTTCTCTCTGATTTCCGCCCTGATGTTAGGATGTCGGCTGAACACGCGCGAAACTGTCGCTGTTGATACTCCAGCCGCCTTTGCCACTTCGATTACAGTAGATCCCATGATAAGAACCTTTTATGTTACTATCCGTCATCTTCTTGTCTTTTTAGCAAGAACTTTTTATTTTGGAAGGACTTTGTACGGGTAGTGCCGTCAGTCCCTTGACGGCTTTTCTTCCCATTGCTTCCGGCGTTTAGCGTTTAATAGTTCGACGGCAAGGGACTGCCGTCGCTACCCGATTTCAGATATTTCCGTGCAACAAACACCGTTGAAGGCGTTCACGCCTTCCCGCCTAAGCGGCGGCAGAGCGATATTACTCTTTATGTCCACCATTGTAAATTTACAATCACAGAGATGAATTTACTGAAAATTCCTGCTATTACAATCAGTCTTACACTAAAAAGTTCCGGATTTTATTGCCTGAGCGCCTTGGAAGTGTGAAAATATACATAAAGCAGAAATGAAAGGGATACTCCTATGCTGCGTTACAATACGATCATGAAACGCCATCCGGCAAATCCGATAATGCTCCCGAAAGATTTTCCTTACGGCCCCGCCGATCAGGTATTTAATCCCGGCCAGTGCATGTACAAAGGAAAAACACTCTTGCTTATTTCCGTCAAACTGGCGAATGAGCCTTATGCTCAGGCGCATGTCGCGACAAGTGACGACGGCATTCATTTCGACATCGAGGAAAAGCCGCTTTTCAAAGTGGACAAGACTCAGAAGTTCGGTGAGCTGGATACTCATCCAATTGACTTCCGCATTACTCAGATGGGCGATATCTATTACATCATGCGTCCCGGCAATTCCGAATGGGGTTGCATTGCCTTTCTCTATAAGACGATGGACTTCAAGACTGTCGAGCCAATCGATATAATCGCTTTGCCGCATAACCGTGTGCCTTGTCTTTTTCCCGAGAAAATCAATGGCGAATATGTGAGACTCGACCGTCCTTACAGCGTCGGAGCTCCTTACGATAAGTCTTTTGCGCATATGTGGATTTCGCGTTCTCCCGACCTCATTCACTGGGGACAGCATCGTCCGCTTCTGAAGCGCGAGACTTTCTCATGGGCTGGTCTCAAAATCGGCCCGACTGTTCCGATCAAAACTGAAAAAGGCTGGCTCGAAATTATTCACGGCGTGCAGAATTGCTTCTGGACAACCCGCTATTCTCTCGGCGCTATTCTGCTTGATCTTGAGAATCCTGAAAAAATCATCGGCTGCATGAAACGCTACATACTCACGCCTGAAACCGAGTACGAACACATGGGCGTTGTGCCTGATGTCGTCTTTGCCACAGGTGCGATTGCGGACATGGAAAAGCGTCGGCTCCGCATCTATTACGGAGGCGCGGACACCTGCATAAATCTTGCCGAGGGCGATCTCGATGAAATTATAGAAGGATGCATAAAAGGTATATGAAAAAGACAAATATAGAAATTGATGAGCAGAAGAAGATTTTCCTGCTCAAAACTGAAAAATCGTCCTACGGCTTCAAAGTCAACAAAGACGGTTTTTTGATGAATCTTTACTGGGGCGGAGCTTTGAAAAGTACCGCCGATCTGCCCGAGGAGGACAAGATTCTTGCCTACGCTCACAGACATCCCGACAGAGGTTCCTGCATCCGTCAGGAATATCCCGGCTGGGGAGGTTCTTTCTACGGTGAGCCTGCGCTGAAGCTGAACTTCGCTAACGGAGTCAGAAGCCTTGTATTGAAGTATCAGAGCCACAAGCTCGAAAAGCACGACGACAACGAAGTTCTTTCCGTAAGACTTGCCTTTGATGATTATCCTGTCGGAATCACGCTTCATTATCGAGTCTGGAAGAATTGCGAGGTCATCGATCGCTGGACTTCAATATGTAACACAGGCAAAGAAACTATAGAGATCGAGAGCGTCATGTCCGCTTCATTCTGCCTGCCGAGAATCGACGGGGATTATCGCGTAACCCATCTTTCAGGACGCTGGGCTAACGAGGGTACGATCAACCGTGTCCCGCTCAAACAGAGCAAGCTTGTCGTGGAAAGCCGCAGCGGTCTTTCCGGACCATATGCGATGCCCTTTATTACGCTCGACAAGGGAGACGCTTCCGAGCAGGCGGGACGTGTCTGGTTCGGTACTCTTCAATGGAGCGGAAACTGGAAGATCACTGCTTGCAGACAGCCTTATGAAGAAGTCGCTTTCACTGGCGGAGTTAACGATTTCGACTTCATGTATCCCCTGAAAGCCGGAGAAACTTTCACAAGTCCTGTTTTCAGTGCAGGTGTGAGCTCGGAAGGCTTCGGAGGAGTCAGCAGGATTATTCATAGCTTCCAGCGTAAACACATACTTCCGAAGGCCGCTGCCGAGCCGATTCCGCTTCTCGTCAATACCTGGGCGAGTCTGCATGCCGATGTCGATGAGGCTTCCGTCATGGCTGTTATCGAAAAGGCTTCTGAAATCGGTGCTGAACTTTTTGTGATCGACGACGGCTGGCAGACAGCGCTCGGAGACTGGTATCCGAACAAGAAAACTTTCCCGCGCGGACTAAAGCCGCTTATTGACCGTGCAAAGGAGCTCGGAATGAACTTCGGGCTCTGGGTGGAAATTGAGTCTTTCGAGAAGAAAAGCGCTCTATTTAAGGAGCATCCTGAGTGGGCAATGCGTTTTGCCGCCAAGGAGCCGCCTTTTAAGTATCGCGACGACGTGGACAGAACTTCGTATCTTATCAATTTCGCGCGTCAGGATGTGCTTGAATTCTTCTACAAGACTTTAAGTAAACTTCTGCGTGAAACTGGCATAAGCTACCTCAAACTCGACATGAATTATTTCTTCACCGATCCCGGCTGGGATGAGCTGCCCGAAGAGGATCGCAGAAAGATATGGTACTGCTACGCTGAAAACGTGCTGAAACTCTTCGAGTGTCTTTCAAAGGAGTTTCCGGATGTCAGATTCGAAAACTGCGCCAGCGGCTGCGCCCGTTCCGACCTCGCCATGAGTCATTATTTCGGTAGAATCAACCGCAGCGACAATCAGGATTCGCTCGACATTCTGAAGCTGCATGAAGGATTCACTCAGCTTCACATGCCCGGACTTGCGGGCGGAGCATGTCACATCAGCGACGACATGTATCACGTCAACAAGCGCAGAATGCCGCTTCAGTTTCAGGCTCTGACCGGAATGCTCGGTTCTCTGGCTGTCGGCAAGAATCTGCCCAAGTGTTCACGCGACGAGATTTCAGCTATCGCTCACTGGGGCGATATCTACAAGAAAATCCGTCACATCACCTACAAGGGCGATTTTTACAGGCTCGTTTCGCATTATGACCGCAACTACGCGGCATACGGATATGTTTCGCAGGACAAGACTGAGGCTCTGCTCTTTGTCTTCTGTCACTTTACGCAGTTCTCGATCAAAGCTCCGGCAATTCAGATGCAGGGACTTGATCCCGATGCAATCTATTCGGTCGAGCTTTACGGCGACAGCGAAACTCACGGCAATATGTCCGGAACCGCTCTCATGGAAGTTGGAATACAGACTTTCTTTCAGGGCGATTACACAGCAAAACTCTTCCACTTTAAAAAGGTTTAAGAATGAAGATTACGAGAATAGAACCAGTTATAGTTGGCGCTCCTACTCCGGGATGCGGACTTCTTTCCAATCGCAACTACATCTTCGTCAAAGTGCATACCGACGAGGGTATAACAGGGCTTGGCGAGGCTACTCTTGAGGGCTACGACAACACAATCAAGGGTATTTTGAAGGATCTTGAGCCTCTGCTTATTGGCGAAGATCCGACGCGCATTGAGTATCTTACTCAGGTGATGATCCGCCAGAAATTCTGGAAAGGCGGCATCCTCAAAGGAACTGCGGTCGCCGGTATCGAGCTGGCGCTCTGGGACATCCTCGGCAAAAGCGTCGGGCTACCTGTTTATAAACTCGTCGGCGGTGCTTGTAGGGACAAAATCCGAGTCTACGCCAACGGCTGGAGCGGTGGCGCTACCGATCCAGTGCAGATCAAGGAGAAGGCTCGCGAGGCTATGGAATACGGCTATAAGGCTTTCAAATTCAGTCTGGCTCTTGCGGGCTGGCCGGTGAGCGACAAGGCTCTTGTCCGTAAAATCGTCAGCGCGGCGGAAGTCATTCGCGAGGCTGTCGGCATGGATTGTCCTTTGATGTTTGATGGTCATGGACGTTATGACGCTGATCTTGCCATTGAAATAGGCAAGGCTCTTGAGCCTTACAACCTTTACTTCTTTGAAGAGCCTGTCCAGCCTGAAGATGTGGATGCCATGCTGAAAGTCTCGAAAGGAGTTCCGATGCCGCTTGCAGGCGGTGAACGTCTTTCTCTCAAGAACGAGTTCAAGGCGTTCCTCGACAAGAAGGCTCTTGCGATCGTTCAGCCTGATCTCGCTCACTGTCACGGTTTCGGCGAGGGGTTGAAGGTGGCTCATCTTGCCGATGCCTTCTCCGCATGGGTTGCTCCGCATTGTCCGATGAGTCCTGTCATTACGGCGATATCGATGCATCTTGATGCGGTCGCACCGAACTTCCTCATTCAGGAGCGTCTGTATCTTAACGACTGGCGTAACGAGGTCATAACCGAGCCTTTGGTCGTGAAGGATGGTTTCCTGACGCTCAACGACAAGCCCGGATGGGGAATTGAGCTTGATGAGGAGCTCTGCAAGGCTCATCCCGAAATTCAGGTCGCCATGCCCAGACTCTTCCGTCCCGACAACTCCGTCTGCGACTGGTAGCAGGGGTGTACCCCTGCACCCAAGTAGTGCGGCTCAGCTTCGCTTGCCGCACGAGGGAAGAGGGAAGAAAGTTTTAGTGGCGCAAACGAAGTTGAGCGTCACAGCAAGCTTGCAAGGGCTTCCTTGCCGCACGAGGGAGAGGAGAAGAGGGGGAAATAATTTTATGCAGGAAATTTTATGGAAGATATAAAAGGAAAAAATGTTTTGATAACGGGAGCTTCTCAGGGGCTCGGAGCCGTAATCGCTGAATTTTTTGCGGCGAAGGGTGCGAGAATTTTTGTGAACTGCGCCCACGGAATCGAAAAGGCTGAAGGCGTAGCGAAAACGATAAAGGAAGCCGGAGGCGAAGCCGTCGTTTTTCAGTGCGATATTTCCAACGAAAACGAGCTGAATTCAAAACTTGAGACGCTTCAGAAACAGTACGGCGGAATTGATATTCTTATCAACAACGCGCGTCTTGATCCTTACCTCAGAAAAGCTGAAATGAGTGACGGGGAATGGTTCGATAAGACTCTTGCTGTCAATTTGAAGGGAGCTTATCTGCCGATTCTTGCAGTTATCGAAGGAATGAAACAGCGCGGCTATGGAAGAATCGTAAATGTCTCATCCGTTTGGGCTTACTGGCCCGCAAACAGGCGGATGATGGCCTATAGCGTATCCAAAGCGGGGATGCACGCAATGACTCGCGGATTTGCAAAAGAGGCGGCTCCGTATAATGTAACTGTGAATACCGTCGCCCCCGCCACTGTCCCGCTCGGACGGGGCGCAAGTTCGGAGGAAATCGCCGAGGTCATTTTCAACACTGTTGTAAGCGGTTTTATTACGGGCGAGACAGTCAACGTCAACGGCGGAGCATTCATGCCTGTATGAGGCTAGTACTCTATAAAGCTAAAAATTTCGAATAGACAAGTAAGATTGCAGAATGGATTTTTTCTGTTCCGACTGAAGGGCGATATGAATATCGTCCGAACGAGGAAAGGGAAAATACAACTGCAAGATACTTGCCGCATAGCGGTTGCGGTCTTTTGATTTTGGATTCGTACCCTTCGAGGAACTTCGATACCTTGGTATCGGCGTTCTCTCAGAATACGAACCAATTCTCAAAATCCTCGCAATCTATGTGCAATTTTTAACTTTATAGAGTACTTGGACTCCGCATTAAATAAAGCTCAAGAAAATGAAAATAGAAACTGCTGAATGGCTAGCCGAGATCAATCTTGAAATCGGAGCGAATCTTTACAGACTCAAAGACCTCAAAAATGATCTCGAAATTCTGAGATCGCCGGATTCTCTGGATCAGTTTGTGAGATCTCCTGAAACATACGGGATTCCGGTGCTTTTCCCGCCTAACAGAATAGACGCCGGAAAATTTGTCTGGAACGGACGAGCCTATCAGTTTCCTGTGAACGAAACGGAGCGCAATAATCATCTTCACGGCCTGATTCTCGGTCAGGAATGGAAGCTTGAAGAGAAGACGGCACACTCGGTCAGAATGTCTTTTTCATTTGATGAAAGCAAGAAGAATTTCAAATATTTTCCGCACAGAATGCTGCTCACACTCTCCTACGAATTTACAGCGGATAAAGTTAATCAGACTTTTACCGTGGAGAATCTCAGCAAGGAAAGTATTCCTGTCGGGCTCGGTTATCATACAGCTTTTAGAACTTACGGAGAGACAAGCAAAGTATTCATTAGCGCCGGAGACGGCTTATGGGAGGTTCAGAAGCCGCGTTACCTTGCGACAGGCAAACTGCTTCCTTGGACAGATGAAACAGCCTTTCATCTTCCCGGAGGTTTTTCTGCCGATGAACGTGAGGTGAGCATGCATTGTCCTGCCGCCGAAACGATGCTCGACGGCAAAGCTTTTCATGGCGCTGTCATATATCATCCCGAAAAGAAACTTTCGGTTCACTACGAAACCTCAAAGAATCTACGCCACTGGTATTTATGGAACCGAGGCGGTCATCAGGGCTTTTTCTGCGTCGAGCCGATGAGCTGGATGATTAACAGTCCAAACCTTGCTATTCCGCATGAAACAAGCGGCCTGATTGCGCTCTCCCAT
>JAKJHH010000006.1:0-15942 GCA_022703965.1 Verrucomicrobiota bacterium | reverse complement strand
GGCGAAAAAACCGCCTTCACCAGCTCAATCTCCGTCAGTTTCACTTGAGCCTAAGAATTAAAGGAGTGACGCTTTCGAGTCTCTTGTCCAGAATTATTTTTTGATTCTCTTGGTGCCAGTTCAGAAGTTCCCAGTTTCCGTCCTCTTTCATGCAGGATATTTCTTTTGGAATTTCTGCTAGTCTGAGTGTAGTTTTCTCAAGAGAATCCAGACTGAGATTGAATAGAGCCAGCAATTTTCCTCCTCCGGCTTTGTCTGAGATATTTCCATACATTGCGTATATATCTATATCAGATGCGGCGATTGCCGGGAATGGACTGCGATTGAGCCAGCTCAGGATGCCTATAAGCTGTTCACGGCGGCAGACTGCAATACGTCCGCCGATCGCGTTTTCAAAAAGAAGGACTCCTGGAGATTTCTTTTCTTCAACGGGGCAAATATACCACGGACTTGAATAGAGATCCGAGAGGATAACAGTTTCAGCTTCATTAAGAGCTTGAAGGCGCACTGCGCTGCCTGCCATCAGACCGGAGAGCATGGAGATTCCATTTACAGCAAGTCCGTTTATCGGATTCTTGTTGAATCGTTCGAGATCAGCTCTCCAATTTTCAGGAAGGTCGACATCAGTTCCGATGAATTCTTTGAATCCACGTTTTACTAGATTCAGAGCAGCTTCACCGTCAAGCAGTACGGCCTTGGCAAGGAATGATTTTATCTCTTCATCTGACAGGAGTTCTGTTTCCGCTCCGGTGAGCATGACGATATTGCTTTTTCTGGCGTTGCCTATTATGCCTGGAATTCCCATGTGTCCCAGAGTGGAACATAACCAGTTGTTATTCCATATTCCGCTGATCCATGAAGGTACACCTGCTTCAGGGATAGGCACTGCCGGACCTCTCCAGTCCACATTTGGGGCAAGAGAACGCAGTTCAGAGTATTTTCCTCTGTTTACTTTGAGTTTCTGACGATAAGCTTCTCCGCTGTCTGCCTCGAAATAGCGCGTTCTTGTGACCCATAATTTCGCTCCGCTGACGCCGTGGAGAAGAGAAAATGTCATTTGAGCATCAAGCGCTTTTGCTGTTGTGCAATATCGATTCTGAGGGTATGTGTCCGATTCTGAAAGAATTTCCGGGAAATCTTTCAGCGCCTCCATTTGAGCGGAAGTCCAATATACACGTCCCAGCAATCCGCGGGGATCCTGATCAAGATACCAGGCGTTTCCGATTCGGACAAAAGGAGGCTTTTTACCGGCCAGGATTTTAGCAGCTTTTATGTCGTAATATAATTCAGTTCCTCCTCCATGACACAGGCATAAACCGCAAGGCAGTTCCGGACTGACTTTGTCAATTGCTTTTCTTATAAGAGTGGCGAACTGGGTGAGGCTGTCTGAGAGTATCTTATCCCATGTTTTCTGAATGTGTTTGTCTGACTTTAGGCTGAGCAATAAAGATTCACGGTCAAATTTTCGACCTGTTTCGTTTTCGAGAGCTTTTAAATGCAGCTCACAGAAACATCCAGCCGCACCGTTGTTGGAGAGACGGAAATCGTCATCAACAAGCAGAAAGTCCGGCATTGTTGCGGCGACAGTTGAAACAGCCTTGTCTATATATGACTGAAAATCCTGATCGAGCGGACACATGTTGTGTCCGGACACTCCGTTTGCGTTTATGCTTCTGGTGAATTTCGCGGCGGTAAAGCCTCCATGTCCTATAACGCTTTGAATCAGGATTCCGATGCCGAGGCCTGATTCTTTGAGCGGCTCGCGCATTTCTATAAAGAGGTCTCTCAAGTGCTCTGCCTTGGCGTTTGTCGGGATTTCTTCCTCAGGATGCAGTGGCAGAATGAATGCAATATCCGTTATTCCGCATTCATCTCTCAGGCGTAGAATGTCCTTGATGATTTCATCTTTCTGCTGTATCAAAAGCGGTGTGATGTTCATGATTCTGAATTTCATAGTCTGATCCCTTGTTCTGCTAGTATAAGTTAATAAGATTGCTTTAGAATGATAGAGTGAATATTCCTGTAATTGTCAAAACTAAGCCGCTCCAGTTATGCCATCCGCTTTTTTCCCTTATGATGAAGAGGCTGTAAAAGGAAAAGCCGAAAATACATGATCCTACGATTAAAGGAAAGCATATGGATGCCATGCCGTATGATGAGAGTTGATCCAGTGCGACATAAAACAACTTTACGCTCAAGGTGTTTATTCCTGCCATTCCCAGAGCCAGAAGCAGAGTTTTACGGTCAGGTATCAGATTGTGCCGCAAGAAGATTGCAGCAAATACAACACCGCCAAGCGAACCGATACAGCCTAGTGTTGGCCTTATATTGGCATTATCAATCCATCCCTGCCAGTACGAAGGTACACTTTGCAGGGTCTGGCCGGCTCCGAAAAGAATAAACGCCAGAAATGTGAGTTTCAGCCAGGCATTTGTGGCGCTGTTTTTTCCTGAGTCATTACTTTTGTTTTTGAATACCGATGGAATCATCATCCCTGCCAGAATCATGGCAACTCCGGTGAATTTCGCAAGACTGCCGTTTTCTCCGAATATCAGTATTCCGCAAAGGAATGGTATTATCAGAGCGGATTGGCCAATGGCCCATATTAGACCGTTATGTCCATGTTTCATGGCTGTCTGCATGACAATAATTCCGATTGCGTTTACTATGCCTGAACCAATTATGAATATACTCAGGCGATATGGATCCATTACGCTTCCTGAGAATATGGGTTCCCAGCGCGTATATACAATGAGGGTCAGCAAAATCGTAAAGATCATATTTGCGGCATAATAACTTTTGAAGTCTGTCTTGGATCTGTTGCAGTGGCTCATTATGATTCCTATAAATGTCCATATTAAGCCTGTTCCTATTGCGAGCAGTATTCCGCTGTACATTTCTTTTGCTTTCCATTGTTGTTCAGGATTGGATCGTTGTCTTAATTATGATTATAACATGCAATTAAGCTTGATTCTCAGCATTTGTTATCATATAATTGTGCAAATATTACGATTTTAGGTATTTATGGGATATTTTATAATGGATTATCAAAGTCTTGCTGATTCGGAAAAATTTAAGAAGTTTTATAAAGTTCTCTGCCGCATGAGCGGATTGACGCTCGTTCTTTGTGATGAGTCAACACGTTTCAGAGTTCCGCTGGATTATCGGGGAGAGATGATGGGGATACTCTGTTCTTTTATGCGGAAGAATCCTGAATTCAACAATCTTTGCCGCTCATGTGATATGAAGAATTGTGAGAAAGCTGTGCTGAAACGTAAAGGCATATCATATATTTGCCATGCAGGATTGAAGGACATTGCGGTTCCGATATTTATAAATAACAAGCATGTCGGCACATTCATGGGCGGACAATTGCTCCCTGATGCTCCGGATGAGAAAAATTTCCGGCGCTTTGCAGAAGGAATCACACGCTTTGGATTTTCCGGACAGATGCTGAGAAAATTGTACTTTAAAACCCCGTGGATGCCTCAGGACAGACTGGATGCAGCCGTAGAACTCATTTCTATTTTTGCAGAGCATTTCAGCGAGCTTGGTTCAAGAATCATTGAGCCTGAGACAGACGATAGAGCCTTGCTTCGGGTTAAGGCTTTTCTTCATCGCAGTATGACAGAAGATATTACCCTCATGGATGCTGCCGCATATGCCGGGCTCTCGCGTAATTATTTCTGCCATTGGTTCCATGAAAAAACAGGAACTCCTTTTCTTGTGTATCTCAAAAATATCCGTATCGAAAAGGCTTGTCAGTTGCTTGTTTCAACAAATAAAAGTATTGCGGAGGTCGCCGTATTGTCAGGGTTTCAAAGCATCAGTGCGTTCAACAGAACTTTTTCACAGAATCTTAATATAACTCCGAGAAAATATCGAGACAGAGAAAAGATAAATCGTTAAAGTGCATATAAAATAGTACTTTAAGCTTAATGCATGTCTATTTTTTTAGTATTCCTGTAAGCTCGAGGGGATACTTTGTAATGCTTTTTGAAGTCATTTGAAAAGTAAAGCTGATTGGCGTAGCCGACATGCATTGCGACTTCCTTCAGCGGCATGGATGTGCGTTCGAGTAAGTTGGCTGCTGTTTTCAGACGGGCTTGGATTCTGTAGTGCATCGGCGAGCTGGATAATTTCTTCCTGAACAGTTTGTTAAGCATTGAAACGGATATTCCCAGAGAAGCCGCCAGCTCATTGATATCCAGACGATTGCTGAGATCATTCTCCAGCCTTGCTTTTGCCTTGAGAATAAGCTGAATGTTTTTTGCCTGAACAGCTTTAACGGATAGGGAAAATTCGGCAAGAAGACCGTGAAGTATGGCAAGCATCGAGGGTATATTTTTTTCATCACTGTCATGCAGGAGAGCTGCTAATTCACGAATCCTGCTTTCAATCGAGTCAAAATCAGATGTTTTAAGCTGCAAAGGACGGTCTAGCTGAATCATGGAGCAATATGAGTCCAGAGAAGCTCCCTTTATCTCAAGGACGAGCTTATGGTAGTATCCTTTCGGGCTATTCGAGAAAGAATAGGCGGCATTCAGCGGAATTATGAGGATCTCGCCCTTTTTGACGTAATACGATGAATTCATACATGTGTACTGGAGTTCTCCTTCCAGTACCAATGTTACAATCATGAAGTTTGTTTTTTGTTCAGTGTAAGTGAATGAACCGTTGCGTCTGGATTCTTCAACCGCGTCAGGGAAAATTGGCCATTCTCCTAATGCGCTACTCCAGTGTTCGAGTTTATAAAGATTAAGTCTGCTCTGTGCCATCTCTATAATCCATTTGTCCTGTTTTTTATATATTTTATCTCCAATTATATATAAATTAAAGCTCAATGCAAATTGTTTGTGTAATTTAAATCGCATATAATCTATCTATGAAAATTACTGCATAAAAGAGGAAGTCTGCAATGATAAAGAAAAATCTGACATTCAGCTCTTTAGCGTTTACGCTGATAGAGCTTCTGGTTGTGATTGCCATAATCGCGATTCTTGCATCAATGCTTCTTCCTTCCCTCGGCAGTGCGAGAGCAATGGCGAAGAGAATAAAGTGTGCCGGTCAGGAAAAGCAGATAGGCGTTGCGACCGGAATCTATGTCGGAGATAATAACAGCTGGATGCCATATGGAAGCGGCACAAACGCCTGGCTTCCGAGTGGCCTTCTGGGAGCTTATATTAAAGAATATAACGCGGATTTGCTTGCAAGCGGAGATGTCTTATCCATGCGTAGCCTGAAAAGCATATTTATATGTCCTTCGATGTCAGGAGCGGAAAATTCTCCATGCTGGAGCGGCGGGATTCTCGCAGATCATTATTTTTCAAATTATGCAATGTCTGTTCAAAATGATTATCCCGCGGGCTCTCAGGGCGGGGGCGGATGGTGGTATTCTGTAAGCGGTGTTTTCTATGGAAGGAAAATAGAACGGATTCCGGGCAATTCAGTAATTGCTGTGGAGAAGAACTATTATACCAGCACTCCGTTGAACAACTGTACGACTCCGTTGTACAGAGGCTATACTTCGTTTTATGTGACAGGACATCAAGCTCCGGCGTGGAATCTGCATGGAGGCAGAACTGCAAATTTTCTCTTTGCCGATGGGCATGTAAGTCCTCTTATTTACAGCGGAAGCGAATTGCTGAATGACAATTTTATTCCCAAAAAGTGAAGCATTAACAAACGCATAAGGATGAGCAATCATGTATTCATTTTCACTCAAAAGTTTTTGTACAACGCTTCTCGTAATCCTGAGCATTGCATTTATTCAGGCTGCTGATAATATCGTTTTCAACTCTTCTTTTGAGCTGGGGAGCAAGGGCTTTGCCTGTCTGAAGTTCCTCAGGCAGGACAATAATCCTGAATTTAAATTTAATGATATTTCAACGGATAAATCTGATGCTGTATCAGGTTCCGCGTCGCTTCTGCTGTCCAATCGTTTTGCGGAGGCAACGGAATTGTCATCAGCAAACTTTGAGCTGAAAGCGGAGAGCTCTTATACTTTTTCTTTCTGGCTTAAAGCATCGATTGAGAATTATCCTGTCTATCTTTCAGTGGTTTCGCAATCTCCATGGAAGATTCACGGAAGTACTCAGGTGAATGCCGGACGGAACTGGGCTCGCTATTCCTTCAGCTTTAAAACTGATTCCAGTGAAGGTCTGAAAAGTTCTCATATACGCATCCTTTCCGGCTTGAAGGATAGTCCAGTAGAGCTCCGCTTTGATGATTTTCAGCTTGCGGAAGGCTCCATCAGAGGATACGAGCCTGCTGCTGAAATCGAACTGTCCGTTGAGGCTGTTCCTTTCATATTCATGGATGAAGGGGTTAAGGAAAACTGTTCTGTGTCACTCCTGTTGAGAAACAGCGCTTCGCGAACTGTTGGCGGGAAGCTGAAACTTCTCTTTTCCCGTAACGGTGAAGAGTTTGCAACGGAATCAGTGAGTGTTCTCTTAGAGTCTGGAAAGACTGAGTGTTTAAATTTCAAAATTCCTCTTAGGGCTTTCGGACAATACCGGATCAGGCCTGAAATCAAAGCGAATGCGACTCATATTGATTCCGTCGCATATGTGACTGTTGCAGGAAAATATAAAGCAAAAACTTTGGATATGAACAGAGATTTTTGCGTAGGCCTTAACTATGACAACGGGACTGCGTCATCTCCGGGCTGGGCGGATGTCTTTGGGAAGGACAGAGTAGCTTCAGGGCTGAAAACAAAGATGGACAGGCAGCTATTCTGCAAAATGCTAAGCGGGATGGGATGCAGATTTATTCGTCCATGGGATGGCGGAATTCAATGGCAGGATATTGAGAAATCCGAGGGGGAATTTGATATGTCCGCCCTGGACAGACTTATGGAGATGAAAAAACTTTACGGCTTTGAAATTCTGACTGCTGCCGGAGGCATGGATTTTGTAGAACGCGACGGGAAGAATGACTGCAAAATTCCCGTATGGCTCAAAACACGGTGCAGGAGTCTGGATTTCAGGGAACTTCATCGCAAGGCATTTCTTCCTCCGCTGGACGCATGGAGGCATTATGTAAAAGCTCTTGCGGAGCATGGCAAGGGGACTTTGAAGTATTACGAGATTATGAATGAGCCGAATATAATATTTCCATTCTCTTCTCAGGAGGAATATCTGCCTTATCTCAAAGTTGCATATGAAGAGATTAAAGCTGTTGATCCCGAGGCTCGTGTTGTCGGACTTTGCAATACAAGTGACATGGGAGGGCGAATGGTTCCCTTCTTCGAGACGTCTTTCAAGGGAGGAGCCTTGAATTTTCTGGACATAATAAGCTTTCATCCTTACAGCAGTCCTGAGCTGGCGTCGGAGCTTCCTGCTGATTCAAATATTGAGGAAATCAAAAAGCTTCTTGAACGTTACAGTTCAAAGAAATATCCACTTTGGAATACCGAGCTTTATTATCTGCATGAAAGTCCGCGCGGAGCTTCGTCTGATGAGCGTGCCAGCTTCGAGGCCTACCATGCGGCATGGCGTTTTCTGACGGATCTTGGAGAGGGGCTTTCACAGTCCATGCCGCTTCATGCGTCTCAGCTTGTCGGGAAGGATAATGTTCCGCATCCGGCCTATGTCGTTTATAATACTCTTGCGAGGCACTTTGAGGGCGCAAAACCTGTCGCTAAAATAAAGAACAATAGCACCGGGACGATATGTTATGTTTATGAGCGCGGAGGAGAGCTGATTGCCGCCGCCTGGAAATTCAAAGATTCAAAGGTTCAGACGAGCATTCCGCAATCCGTGGATTTGCAGATATTAGACATGTATGGAAATAAGAAGGGGGAAAACAAATCCGGATTTTCCTTTATCAGCTCTCTCTTGAACACTCAAGAACAGGAAATACTGAGTTCAGCTCCTCTGTATTTCAAAATGAGGGGGATGTCAATGAATAAAGAAGATTTCGTAAAAATGCTAAAGACTTCTTTCGCA
Source organism: Verrucomicrobiota bacterium (assembly GCA_022703965.1). Classification (GTDB taxonomy): domain Bacteria; phylum Verrucomicrobiota; class Lentisphaeria; order Victivallales; family UBA1829; genus JAKJHH01. Next base: position 7,993 of record JAKJHH010000006.1, on the reverse strand, counting down.
GAAGTGGAATAGTTAAGAAGGAAAAACGCAATGCCGCTTATTGAATGCAATTCGGAAAATGTGACAGCTAATTACTTTCCTCCTCCGCTGGGGAACGGTGATTTATCAACGATGCTTGATATGGAGGGAATTCAGAGGCAGAAACTTTTTATAAACGAGTATTATCCCGTGATATGGAGAGCCGGACGTCGTTACAGCGATATTGTCAGAAGACCGATGATTCCGTTCGGATATATAGGGCATGGATTTGTGAATGAACCAGAGAAATGGACTCAGCGTCTGGACACTCAGCGCGCATGTATTGAATCTGAATGCCATTATGCAGATGGAGCTCAGTTGCGGAGTGAAGCTTTTATTCATCTGGACAAGTCGGTATTTGCGCTCAGAAAAAGCTTTCGAGACTCTTATACTTTTTCCTATACGCTTGCCCAGCCGGGAGCTGGCAGTGAAGTTCCGGCAAGGATGAAATTCATTGCGTCCAAAAATGCGTGTGGGGTGGATATTTCTTATGAAATTGAGGGACTGGAATCTCAGCGCGGCATAATTTCTCTGCTTTGTGATAGGCCTGTTAAGGTTGGAATTAAAAATAACTGTTTCTGTCTTACTGCGGAAGAATCTCCAGCTTCGTTTTTTCTGATATTTGCCGATTGCATGGATGCTGTTGATTTTTATTCCTATTCAACAGTGCTGAAAGATTCCATCAGAAAGGAAGGCTTTGAAGGACTTTTTAAATCGCATTGCGAGTCATGGAGCAAATACTGGCAAGAATCGTACATAGACCTACCTGGAAGACAGGAAAATGATGTATATGCTGTTTCTCAATATCACTTGAGAATATCATCGACACGCTGGTCGATTCCCGCAGGAGGCATCTCCAATCACTGGAACGGAACATACTATGCGTTTGATGAGTTTTTTGCATTCATGGGACTGGCTTCAAGCGGACATCTGGATATCTCCAAAAGAATTCCGGAGTTCAGGCATCAAATCCTCAAAAAAGCCCGTCTGAGAAGTTTTCAGCATTGGGGTGAGGAAAATTCAGTTGATTATGGAGCCAGATATCATTTTATGACGGATGAAAACGGGGATGAGTGTACTCCTCCCGGTTATTGGCTGGAGCATATATCCCAGATGGCTAACGTGGCTCTCTGTTCGTGGGAACAGTACAGGTTCAGCGGAGATCATGAATTTCTCAGAGACAAGGCGTATCCTGTGATTTCCGGAGCTGCGGAGTTTTACAGGACTCAAATGCTTTATGAAATGGGGGATGGACGTCTTATAGTTGGAAAGTGTACGGATCTCGAACGTCTTGGGCCTGCCAGAGAAAACGCGTTTATGACTACTTGCGGAGTTATTGCGACGTTTGAGGCGGCAGCAGAGGCTTCTTTGATATTGCAGTGTAACTCTGAAAAAGCCGCTCTGTGGAATTCTCTTGCCGGACGCTTACGCATGAGTCTCCCTCAGGAAAACAACAGATATGTTCCTCATCCGGGATGTACCAAGAAAAGTATAGCCGTGTTTGCAGGAACTTTCCCGTATCCTGTTCTTGAGTCTGATGATCCACTCCAGCTTGCGGCAATAGATGATTTTATTAAAAACGAAAATGAGTACGGGAATATGTATCCTGTAGGAAAGTCCGTGTGCGTATGGTATGCGGCATGGAAAGGGATTGTTTTTGCTCGTATGGGACGCAGTGCCGATTCCGATGTCTGCATCAGGCAGATTGCCTCGGAAAGCAATTGCTTTTCCGAAATATTTGAAATCAGCGATCCGCCTATGTGTCCATGGTTCTGTACCGGGGAAGGTACATTTATCCAGATGCTCAACGAATCTTTGCTGCAATCATCTGATTCCGAGATCAGAATCATGAAATATCCTGCGCAAGATTATTCCTTCAGACTTGCTGCAAGAGGAGGAATAATGGTGGAGCTTAAAGTTGTAAACTCGCTAATAAGCGTGCTCAAACTCTCTTTGCGGAATGCTTATCGCGGCAATCTTATTTTGCCTGATGGACGCAGTATTGATATAGCTTCGTCTGTTCCTGTTGAAATTATTGTAATCTGAGGGATTTTATATGATGATTCAAGATAAAAGAATACGATCCTATCTCAGCCCCTTGCGCATTGTATGGAGCAATGGAAATATACGCAATGCAGAGAGCCTTTTGTCTCCGGGCAGCGGACAGGCAACGATATGGAGCTCTCCCGGAACATTTCTGCCGCCGGGAGCCTCCATTCTGCTGGATTACGGAAAGGAGTTGCATGGAGGCATTCAGCTCATCAGCGGGCGTTCCGCAACGGAATTTGTTGATGAGTGCATTCTTCATCTGCGCGTCCGTTTCGGGGAATCTGTTTCCGAAGCAATGGGAGAGCCTGATAATCAGCATGCCGTCCATGATTCCGTAATCAGTGTTCCGCCTATGGGCTCAGTTGAGTTCGGGAGCACAGGCTTCCGTTTTGTCCGTATTGATAATGTCGAAAAGGAAAAGACACTTGAGATAAGAGAGCTTCGCGCTGTGTTCCTGCGTCATGATCTGGAGTACAAGGGATCTTTCGAGTCTGATGATCCGTTGCTTAACCGGATCTGGCATACAGGAGCATATACTGTTCATCTTTGTATGCAGGATTATCTTTGGGACGGTATAAAGCGTGACCGCCTTGTCTGGATGGGCGATATGCATCCGGAACTAATGGTTGCCGCGACTGTATTTGGTAAAACTGAGATAGTCGAGCGCAGTCTGGATCTTGTCAGAAATGAAACAGTTCTTCCCCGTTTCATGAACGGAATGAGTTCGTATTCTCTGTGCTGGATAATCGCGCATGACGCATGGTTTCGTTTCTTCGGAGATATTGGATATCTGAAGCAACAGCATTCATATCTCAAGGGACTGCTTGAGAACCTTCTGAAACTGCTTAATGATGAAGGGGCAGAAAATATAGACGCAAAGGGAAGTATCATTGACTGGGCTTATTTCGGAGAAACTAATGAACTGCGTGGAGGTTTTCAGGCTCTCCTCTGCATGGCTCTTGAGTCAGCCTCCCGCATATTTACCGCCCTTGAAGATGCAAACAGTTTCAGAGCTTGCCGGAAAGGCGTTGAGCTTATCAGGAAAAGCAGAATCTGCTCATCCAAGGCTAAATCAGTAAATGCTTTGCAGGTTCTTGCGGGAATCAAAGACTCATACAGCGTCAATACAGAGAATCTCTCTGTCCGGCCACTTGAGAGATTGTCCACATTTCCCGGCTATTATATTCTTAACGCCCGGGCTGCTGCCGGTGATTATCAAGCTTCTCTTGAGTTGATCCGCAAATACTGGGGCGGAATGCTTGAGCTTGGAGCCACAAGTTTCTGGGAGCATTTTGATATATCATGGCTTGAGAATGCCGGACGTATTGATGAGTTAGCGGTTCCGGGCAGGACGGATGTCCATAAAAGCTACGGAACAGGCTGTTTTAAAGGACTGCGAAACAGCTTCTGTCATGGATGGGCAGCCGGGCCAACGGCATGGCTTTCCGAGCATATTCTAGGAGTTAATTTTCTGGCATCTGACAAGATAGTCCTGTCTCCTCATCTTTCGGGTCTTAAAACACTTTGCGGAACTGTGCCTACCGCATTAGGAATGCTCAAAATCGAATGCCTTGAACGTAAAGACGGCAAAATTTTCATTCATTACGAAGCTCCGGAAAAACTTAAACTGTCTATTCCCGAGCATTTCATGACAAGCTTAAAAGAGAGCCTTTAATTTCCAGAGCTCTATTGATCAGTGTTTACGCTTTTTAAGGCTGGACGGGCTCAGTCCCCAATACTTGCGGAAAAGTTTGGAGAAGTGAAATATATCTTTAAATCCAGTTTCATCCGCGACCTCTCCGACGCTTTTATTCACGTCCAGCAAAAGGTAATGGGCTTCCTGCATTTTGAGCCTGAGTCCATAATTTATGGGAGAGTCATCAAAGAGTCTTTTGAACTCGGCAGAGAACCTTGAAACCGAAAGACCGGCAATTGATGCCAGTTTTTTAAGGCGGAGCTGTGTTTTATATTTCTGTTCAATATAAAGTTTTGCCTTCATCATACGCTCAGGAACAGGCAGTTCAGGACTCTCTTGAGACCTTCTTATTTCAGCGGCAAGAAGAGTAAAAAGACTTTTCATAATATCCTCATCCTGCCTGTGAAAGCTCAAAAGCTCCATATAAATGTCATGCAGGATTTTATCGATGCGCTGAGCTCCTGGACACTGCAATGGCACTCCGCAAGGAATTTTGTAGCGCTCCAGTATTTCCATTGCAAAACTTCCTTGGCAATGTGCCCAGGAGTGCGACCAAACAGCGTCCTTATTGCCGTAGTAATGGGAGTCCTCAGGAGCCCAGATCATCATAGTTCCGGCGGGGTATCTTGATATTTTTCCATCTACCCGCAAGCTGATTTCATCATGAAAATGCATTATCAGGCAGTCCTGCGTCGGACTTCTGTCTATACAGTGCGCTTTCATCGGCTCTCTTATTCCGATGCCGTGAAAATGAAAAGCATCGTCACAAGCTCCGGCGCATTTCCTCCATATTCTGAACATAATAAGAATCCATTCAGTAAGATTATACAAATATTCAAAAAGGATATCCATTCATTCTATGCTTAATATAGCTTAGAATATAGATATCGTAAATAAGATAATACATATAAAAGGGAATAATCTTATGAATCTCATGCAAGGATTCTCACAGCTTTCAAAGATGGAATCGCATTCAATTTCTCCTGAAAATCCGGCTGGAAGCAGAGGCGGCGGCGCCAAGGCAGTGCCAAGCTTATCCGAAGGCGCGGCAAGAGAGCTGGGAAAAGGCTGGAAAGTTCAGCCATGCCACAGCATTGAAGTCGGACAGACTCACACGCTGGCGGACTTCAAAGGAGAGGGCGTAATCCGGCAGATATGGCTTACTCTTTCAGGCAACTGGAGAATGCACGTCATAAGATTTTACTGGGATGGAGAAACAAAGCCTTCCGTAGAAGTTCCTCTTGGCGATTTCTTCTGTTCGGGCTGGAACAAATACTCGCCGCTTGTCTCAATTCCTGTCTGCGTGAATCCCGGCAGCGCCTTCAACTGCTATTGGGAAATGCCGTTCAGAAAGGGATTCAGAATCACTGTGGAAAACAGCTCTCTTGAACGCAGTACAATATTTTATCAGATCAATTTTGAAGTCGGCAGGATTCCGGAAAACTCCTGTTACTTCCATGCTCAGTTCAGAAGATCAAATCCGCTGCCCTACAAGGAAGTTCATACTGTCCTCGATAACGTGAAAGGCAAGGGGCATTATGCCGGAACATATATGGCATGGGGCGTCAATAACAACGGCTGGTGGGGCGAAGGCGAAATCAAGTTCTACATGGACGGTGACGCTGAGTATCCGACGATATGCGGAACAGGCACAGAGGACTACTTCTGCGGTTCATACAACTTTGAAAACAAGGAGAAGCGCGAGTATGAAAGATTCACGACTCCGCACGCAGGCTTGCATCAGATTATCAAGCCGGACGGTCTTTATGTATCTCAGCAGAGATTCGGACTCTATCGCTGGCATATCTGTGATCCTGTCCATTTCAAAGAAGATTTGAAAGTTACAATTCAAGCCTTGGGATGGAGGAGCGGAGGCCGTTTTCTGCCGCTTCAGGATGACATATCCTCCGTTGCGTTCTGGTATCAGGATACAATCTTTACTGATCTGCCGGCTCTCCCGTCGAAAGACAAGCTGGAAGTAATTTGATTCACAGACTTTTTGATGCGGGTTTTATGACCCGCATCAGGTAAGAAGACTGAATGAGGAGAAGGCGGTACTTTTGTACTTTTTCCTGTATGCGGCTGGACTCATGCCAGTTTCGCGCTTGAAGACTTTGAAAAAGTAGGGGCTCTCATGAAAGCCGCATTCGGCGGCTACTGATTCTGTTTTCAATCCTGAATCTTTCAGGAGATGTTTGGCGTGCTCAATGCGTCTGGCGGTGAGCAGTGATGAAAATGTTCTGCCGACTCCTTTTTTGAGAATCTGACATACTCTGACTTCGCAGACCCCGAGATGTGCAGCGATATCTTTTAAGTAAATATCTTTTCTGAAATTCCTGTCTATGTAATACTTTATCTTTGAGTCCAGAGAATCTTCTTCATCAATCTGAAGCTCGCGCCTGAAGGATGACTCTATTTTGCCTGCCAGAAGAGATGCGAATATCAAGAGATTTGAAGTCTCTTCAGTGTCCAGATGTCTGAGTGTCCTGAAAAACTTTTTTTCACTGTCTTTTATGCCTGAAAAATCTTTTTTCTGAATCAGCAGTTCCTCAAAACCTTGCGGCGGAGTAAGTCCTCCAAAGGGACCTATGAACATTGCTCCTGTCAGACTGCTTCCGAAAGTCAGAGGCATCACAAGCTCATAAATTCCGGCATAGCATAATTTAAAAAAAGGAGATCTTTTCATTGCCAGATGACGTCTGGACATCTCCGCTTCCATTTCACAGCAGCGGGCGAAACATTTTTTATTCTTTCTGACTTCTTCGCAAAAAGGATTCATGTGATAAAGAGGAAATCTGCCGGCACAGGCCAGAATACGTCCGTCATAATCGTGAAACGAAACCCGGCATTTAAACACCGAGGAAAAGGCCTCAACTGTTCTTAAATAATCCATAAAATTATATTATTTTTTAATTATATGCATAAATATTATAAAAAAATATATAAAATTCAAGCGAAATCCGGATTATAATGTTTACAGACACAAAAAAACGGAGGATTTATCCATGAAGATAGCTAGAAGATCACCTGAAGTTCCTATAACACATGAATGCGACGTCCTTGTGGCCGGAGGCGGCCCTTCAGGATTTGCGGCTGCCGTAACTGCCGCACGCAACGGCGCGAAAGTCATTATTCTTGAAAGAGGAGCTTCTTTCGGCGGTATGTGGACTCTCGGGCTTGTCAGCCCTTACTTTGACGCTTGGAATAAGGAATACGGTCTCAATAAGGAAATCATGGATATACTCAAGGGACGCAACGCCTGGGGCGGTCTCTGGAATATCGCCTTCGACAACAATCAGATGGTCATGGCTCTTGATGAGATTGCGATTGGAGCCGGAGTAACTCCGCTCTTTCTGACTTACGCCGAGGAAGCTATCGTCGAAAACGGCAAGGTAAAGGGTATCATTTACGCAGGTAAAGGCGGTTCCGGGGCAATTCTCGCAAATGTGGTCATCGACTGCACCGGCGACGGCGATATCGCTGCTTCGGCAGGCGCAAAATTTGAGTTCGGCAGACCAGGCGACGCCCTCACTCAGCCGATGACAATGATGTTCAAAATCGGCGGAGTAAGGGATGATTATCCGAAGGACGATATTATTGGCTGGTACAGAGAAATTACAAAGCACAACGATGAAGCCGCCATGCTGGAAAAAATCCCCTACGACTTCCCGGCCATCATCAAACTGCCGCGTTCTGGCGAGGCTCTGATTCAGTGGACTCATGTGAAAAGACATTCCGGCATCGACACCAACGAACTCAGCAATGCAGTGGTCGAAGGCAGAAAGCAGGTTCGCTATGCCCTCGAACTCCTCAAAAGCGCCAAGGATGTCCTTGGGGACGTTTACCTCCTTGAGCTGCCCTATCTTATCGGCGTCCGAGACACGCGCAGAATTCTCGGCGACAAATACATTTCGGACGACGACGTAAAGGCAGGTACTCTTTTTGAGGATACCGTTTGCAATGTCCGTTTCGGCATTGATATACACGAGCCGGATAAAAGAGAACAGACTGTCATAACACATGAAGGTTTTAATATCCCTTACGGCGCAATGCTGCCTAAGGAGCTCAGCTCGATAATTGTAGCAGGACGCTGCATAAGCGGAAGCTGGACAGCTCACGCAGCCTACAGAGTTACAGGCAACTGCGTGGCGACAGGCGAGGCGGCAGGTCTCTCCGCAGCGATATGCTCGAAAAAGCATCTAGATCCGCGTGAAATCAAGGGAGCTGAAC
>JAKJHH010000069.1 GCA_022703965.1 Verrucomicrobiota bacterium | reverse complement strand
ATTTTCTCGAAATTTCCGGTGTCGAAAAGCAGTTCCATTACAGTGTTTTTCACCGGAGCGGGGGGATTGCTGAGATGCGGAGTGATTCTGTCCAGAATTTCCATGGCTCTCTTATAGTTTTTGTCTATCATAAGCATTTTGATGAGGGAGATATTGATTCTCATATCGCCTGAGTTGGCAGAAGAGAATCTTTCATATATGGCGATACTGTTTTTGATGGCGGCGGCTTTTTTTTCCGAATCCAGGAGTCCGGATTGAGCGTATTCCTCGCAAATTCCGGCAAAGCGGATGAGGTCTTCAGAGTCGCCGCTTTGCTCCTGAAGTTTTTTCTCGCTTGCCGCGTATTTCTTGTGGAAGTCGTCCTGAAGTCGCGCAATACCTCCGGCAGCCTGAACTCGTATCAGGTTGTTGCTGTCATTAAGTCCTGCTTTCAGAATGGGTGCCATTGCCGGGCTGAAGTATTTTACCGCTTTGATAAGCGCCTGCTGTTTCTGTTCTACCGTACCTGATTCCATGATGTCGGAAAGAGGTTCGGTATCGACGTTTTCGGCGACTTCCTCCTGACCTGCGACAATTCTCTGATAGAGCTTGTCGCTGCGTGTTTCATGTTCATCTGCGGCATAGAGGTACTGGAAGAGCCATTCGGAGAAATTCTTCTTTCTGTTTCTGGAAAATATGTAGTTGAAAGTGCAGCAGATGATGGAGACAAGACATCCGGCAGGGCCAAGAAAGAGTACAAAAATACATGCTAGCACATGATTCCTGGTATCTGCCTGATAGCGATGAGCCACGACGGTATAGATTGCGAGAACTGCCGCCGAGCCGATTGCCGCAAGTATGACGGGAGTCAGCGCCTCCTTGTGGTTCGCGGAATAAAAAACTGCTGTCTGGAGCACGAATTCCAGCACCAGCATGAAATTCAGCGATATCATTGCGTTGAGGCTTATGCCTGGCAGTTCGTCATACCTTTCAATCATTTCTGAACTCCGGGCTGAGCTGTTGGATTCTGCTCGGCAGTTTTTATCTGAGCGGTCGAGCCGGGGCCCTGCCATGTCGGGTTTCTGTCAGACACGAAAAGAGCCTGAGACGTGAACGCGTATTTAGCCTTGAGTCCGCTCGGATCACCCTTGGCAATGTTGTCCTGAATTTTCTTTATGACGATTCCTACGTTGTCTTCGCCTGTGCCGCAGAGGAGCAGCGCGTATTCTTCGCCTCGTTCTCTGGCGTCGAAGAGCAGATCGGTTTTGCGCAGAGCCGCTTTGATGGCTATGGACATAGTGAGTGCGGCAAGTCGCCGCTCCTCTGCATTGAGCTCGGCCGAGTTGACCATTCTGATGTTGAGTTTTGTCAGATGGAAACCTATTCTGCGCGCCAGCGCGTCAAGAAACTCTGTCTGCGCCTGAAGGAAGGCATAGGAATATGAACGCTGATTCTGGCTGCTTGTGATGGCTTCGCTTGCCAGTTTTTCAACGTTCTGCATCTTTTTCATTGTCAGACCTGTCCATTCGCAGAGAAGTCTGAAGAGCTGCATTGTTCTGAGGTTGATTGTCTGGTATCTGAGTGACTCTATTTTCAACATGCCGAAGACTTCGCCTGTCGATGTGTTGATAAGCGGGCCTGCCAGAATGCCTTCATTTCGCAGAATTTTTTCGGCGTTGTCGTTGAAGATTGCCAGAACCTTTTTCTCAACCGCTATGGATTTATAAATCGCAGAATTCTTAGCAAAACGTTTGGAGTATTTGTCATTCTGCTCCCAGGCATAACTGGATCTCAGTGTGAAGCCTTCTTCTGTAGTCAGGAAGATGGAAAACTTTTCGGGATTCAGGATTGAGGCTACGATTTTGTTGACGGCATCCATCTGATTTTCGCCTTCGAGGTCTTCCAGCGTTATCGCGGCTCTGTAGATTTTGATGGCGCTGCCGAGTTCTTCCGAGAGTTTGAATTCCAATGCCTTGTTCGCCGCTTTAAGCTTTTCAAAGGATTCCGAAATGACACGTTCCTGCTGACGAGCCTTTTTCAATTCTCTCTGAACTTCAAGCTGTCTGGCCGCGGTACGGATGCGGAGTCCTCCCAGCAGAATTGTCATTCCTATCCACATGACCGGATTCAGCGCAAGATGGAAATAGTATTGGAACAGAGTCTCTGTCGCCAGCTGTTGAGGGAAATTTCCTGCGTAGAGGAAGATACACATCATTATTATGCATACAGCCGCCTCGCGTATCGCATACTGGAAAAGTACCAGCAGGAGAATTATCCATGCCGGATGCGGGTTGACGTTGATGAATCTGTCTCCGTTTCCGAAAAACATGTCTATGAAGAACAGAGCGACAAGAAATCCGCTTGTTTCCATGAGAGCCGAGACTCTCAGCCCGAATATGCTTTTTTTCATCATATTATTTTTTCTGCTCCCTCTCCGGCTGCTGAGTGAGCTTTATTTTGACAGGACTAGCCATGCCTTCAATCATGTAGAGTCCTTCCGTTTCCGGCAGAGATGTGAATTTTGCGTTTTCCGCTGATTTTATTTTCAAGCCGTTGTTGAGTCTCAGATAGTGATAAACAGGGTCGGACGGGCTTTTGTTCTTGTAGGTGATTGTAATTGTGTCATTTTCAATATTGGAGTAGACTCTGAGAGCGGCAGTACGTTTGCGCTCCTCGACGAATTCGCTTGCTGACATTGGACGCAGGAAGGGAAATTTATTGTTGACCGACTGCATAATCTTCTGAAGATCGGCATATAGTTCTTTCCAGTCCTTGTTTGCGCTCCGCTCGCTGTCCAGAAGCTCATCGGGATGTATGAAGTGCGAAAAGAGTCCGTCGTAGCCTATGTAACTGTATACCTGAGCCATCAGCTCCGGTCTGTAAACCTGCCCGTAGCTGTATCTCGGCAACGCATAGACTTTCGGGAAGTCAGGATCAGGGCCGACATCCTGATAAAGAACACCGGGTTCATCGACGGTGGAATCGCCAAGTCCGGCAAAGGATGTGATTTCAGGGAAAATTTCAATTACAGCTTGTTTGCCCTCTTTCGAGAGCATGTTCATAGGCGGAACATATGAATAATACTGTCTTTTTCCGATAGTTTCATCAAGAGCGTTACGCAGACATTTCAGGCTTGTGGCCATATCCGCTTCGGATTTCCAAGGCTGATAGCCTATTTCCTTAAGGGCTGCTGCGTAGTTGGACATCAGCAACGAGGCGTGATTGTAGCCGTGAATGCCTAGCTCGTGATTGTGCTTCAGGATTTCATTTCCGTAATATTTGAAGATGTCCTTCATTCTTGAGCTGAAAACGAATGGAGGCATTTTTACGGAGTTTTCATAATTTCCAAGAGCCAGACATGTATATTTGATTTTTTCCGTTTCGGCAAGCTTCTGCATCTGAGGCCACCAGATTTCCTTGTAGAATTCGTCATAGCTCATACCTTCGTAATTGCTGGAGATGATGAATTCAGTTCCAAGCGGAACCGGAGACGGAAAATCGTCTATAAAGAAAACTTTGGCATTGAATATCGTGGTCAGGAAATATCTGTTCATAAGGCTGATTGTTTGAATAAGCACTCCTGTCATGCCGCCGTCGGGTATTGAACTATAGTTAAATGTTATGACAAGTCCCTTGCCGAATTTGTGCTTCCATGCGATCGGAGTTCCTTTCGCGTCAGACATCAGTACTTCAATATCACTCTGAACAAGTTGCAGATGATTGCATATTACAGGAGCTGAACCTCCATCCACCGTTATGAATTCCAGACCTGGGAAAATACATTTTTCCGCTTTGATATCCGCTACAGGGGATGTGGTGCCAATATCCTTGATTCCGGCCATGTTGAGCATTGCGCTGTTTGTCATGGACGGAAAAGGAAGAAAGAGTTTTCCTCCGCCATTGACATAACGCAACAGTTTTGCCTGTACCTGAAATGATGTGATTGTCAGTGTATTGACTATGATAATGTCTTCCGAGCCCATTTCGTCGATTTTTTCGCCGACATTATCGGAGGTTTCGAGCGCAGTGTGGAAATTCAGTTTGAGAGTCCGCAAGGCCGTTGTGAGGGTGTGCTGCATACGCTGGTCGGATTCATGAGTGTTTTCAGAATATATGACAAGCAGTTTCTGATACTTTCCGGGTAGAACGTCGCTGTCGACTCCGCGGCAGAGTGGAATCGCAAACAAGATGCTCAGTATTGTAAAAAGTAATTTTTTGTACATCCAAACTCCGAATCTTTATTATTTCTGCGCGGCTCTTTCAAGGTTGACCGTTACAGGACTTTTATTTCCTTCTATCAGATAAAGGCCGGGCGTGCCGTTGATTCTCGTGAATTTTCCGTTTTCGACGGATTTTACGGCATCTCCGTTGTTTAACCTGAGATAGTGGAAAAGCGGATCTGTCGCGCTTGCGTTTTCATATGTAATTGTGATCTTGCCGGGACTCATGTAAGAGTATATTTCCGTCTTGTAGGTGCGGAGACGTTCGTTAACGAAGTCGGTGGCGTTCATTGGACGCAGGAAGGGGAAACGATCATTGACATCCTTCATTATATGTTCCATGTCGCTGTAAAGTTCTTCCCAGTTTTTGTTTTCGCATCTTTCGCTGTCGAGCAGCTCGTCAGGATGAATGAAGTGGGAGAAGAGCCCGTTATAGGCCAGATAATTATAGATGAGAACCATCCAGTCATGCGAATAAATCTGCCCGCTGCTGTAGCGGGGCAGTGCGTAGACTTTCGGGAAATCAGGATCGAAGCCGATGTCCTGATAAAGAACTCCTGCATCTCTCAGGCTGGAATCTCCGAGTCCGGCGAAACATTTCATTTCAGGGAATACTCTGAGAATGGCTTCCTTGCCTTCCCTTGAAAGCATGTTCATAGGCGGGACATATGAGTAATACTGACGCTTTCCGACTGTCTCATCCAGTGATTTTCTCAGGAAGCGCAAACTTGTTTCCATGTCATCCACAGATTTCCAGGGCTGATAGCCGATTTCCGCAAGAGCTTCCTTGTAATCAGCCATTAGCAGAGACGCGTGATTGTAGCCGTGAATACCGATTTCATGGCCGTGCTTCAGCAGATCGTGACCGTAGTATCTGAATGAGTCCCGGACTCTGTCAGTAAAAGGAGGCGGAGGCATATTGACGGAATTTTCATAGTTTGCCAGCGCTAGACATGTGTATTTGATTTTATACTTCTCCGCCAGAATCTTCATCTGAGGCCACCAGATTTCCTTATAGAATTCCTCATAGCCCATGCCGTCGTAGTGTGTTGCTATCACGAATTCGGTTCCGAGCGGAATCGGAGCTGGAAAATCATCGATAAAGAATACTTTTGCGTTGAAACTTTGCGAAAGAAAATATGGAGGCAGCATTGCCATTGTCTGAAGCAGCGTGCCGCAGAATACAGCATCGGACGCAGTGGAAGCATTGAAGACCATTACAGTTCCCTTGCCGTACTTATAACGCCAGAGAACCGGGAGTCCGGAGTCACTGCTCATCAGAACTTCAGCGCCGCTTTCAAGCTCGACCGGCTGGATTTGCGAGGCTACCGAAAAGATATCGTCCCCTGATTTGTCCAAGCCCGGGAAGATCAGAGAGCTCGTGCTTATCTTGTTGTGTTTTGAGAGTTCCTGTCCCTTCAAATCCTTGATTCCGGCGAGACGCATCATTGCTTCATTTCTGACATTGAGATAGGCAAAATAAATATTTCCGCCTTCGCTGACGTATTTTATGAGCCTGCTCTGAAGCAGATAGGTCGGAATATTCGGAGCGCTTATGACGACAAAATCGGCTGGCCCCATTTCAGAAAGCTCTTTTTCCAGATCATCCGAATCTATGTCAATACTTTTGAAATGAACTTTGACTGTTTTTAAAGTCGTTGTGATATTTTTCTGAAGCTTTGAGTCCGTATCATCATCCCCTGATTCCAGAATGAGAATCTTCTGATAGGCAGACGGAGCCGCCGACACAGTGAATGTGCTGAGAACAGCAAAAAAGCAGAAAATTATTGTCAGTAATAATGTTTTCATGGTTTAGAACTTGTGTACTCCCCCGGTGCTCTGCGTGTTTGTATGAAATCCGCCAGCGTGTACGGCGTGAAACTGTATTTCACCCCGAAGCCGGCATAGAAATAACGAGTCGTGCTTATGACGTGGTTGGCGGTCGCTGTGAGTTCAATTTCCGGTGTAAGCAGATATGAGAGTGTAACTCCGTATATCGGACGTCCGGTATTGGCGATCACGTCGTATGTGCATCCGCCGCTAAGATAGGTTCGGAAGGACGGCGTAAACTGGTTTGTAAATGCCAGATAGAACGAGTGCAGGTGCAGATCGTTCATGTTGTACATGGGTTCGCCTTCGGAGTTATCCTTGTAATAATTGAATGTCTCGTAGGTGTATTCGTGATTGAGCGAGAAACGAGCCTCGTCGCCGAGCAGTCTCTTCTGCATGGCAAGTTGAGGCAGATTGTAGGAGGTAAGAGCTCCGAGCCCCATTGAATGCGTGAGATCGTCATCATGTTCAAGACCATAGCTGTTCAGAGAGCCTTTTCCTGTAATGGTGAGGTCTTCCGTAGGTTTCAGAGCTCTTTCAAGCTCGATATAGCTTTTTGATCCTTTTTCGGCTATAGCCTGAGGCAGATCCCAGTATGGAGATCTGAAAGCTCCTTCAAGGGTTGTATCGCCCCAGTAATCCAGAAGTTTATAAGAACCGCCTACGCCGGGAATTCCTTCCTGATCATAGTAGGTTACTCTGGCGCTGTCGCCGTTCATGAAATCCTGCTGAAGATATACTTCAGCTTTCTTGCGTATTCCGGTATAGTTTTCGACATCTCCGTCTCTGAACGGGACATCGCTCAGCTTGGCGAAGTCGATAGTGTATGCTGAACCGATTCTCAATCCGTCGATTAGTCTTACTTCGCTGCGGGTGTCGATTATGAATTCACGGTTGCCGCTGTCTCCGAGTTTCAGGCCGGACTGATTTTCGACAAAAGAGCCGTGCTCGCGAAGGACTCTCTGTTGTTCCTCCTGAAGATCGGTGTCCTCCTTATAGTATTCCAGTGCTTTGTCCAGATTGGCAAGCTGAGCTCTCCAGTTCGAGAACGACGCGTAATAAGTTGATCTTGCGACTGCCGCGCTCGGGTTGTCAGGATAATGTGCCTGAAGTTCTCTGAACATTTTGTCCGCCGCAAAATATTCCTTATTGGCGACTTTGCAGGCGATTCTCATAAGAGTGATGTAGACGATTACATCGTCCTCCTGTTCCGGATCAAGATTATATTTTTTAAGCGCGCCTGTTTCGTAAAGATCTTCCGGCAGTTTCGCGAGTATTGCGGCTGCCTCGTCATACATTTTATCTTCATAGAGGGCTCCGGCGTAGTCTGTTGTTATGAAGATGTCGTCGGGATACCTTTTTTCCAGTTCGGCGAAAAGTGCCCGTCCTTCCTCTTTCTGACCGAGGCGGAACATCGATTTTGCACGGATGAATTCCGAGTCCTTGCCTCCGCCGAGGAACTGAGCTTCTTCCAGAGCTTTCTGATAATATGGAGTCGCGGCATTTTTCTGTTTACCTCTGTTGAGCGTATAAAGTATTTCGCCCTGTTCAAAGTTCGAGATATAATCGCCGCCTGTCCTTACGTTGTAGTCGTTCAGAAGCTCCAGCGCGGGGGTGTATCTGCGTTTTGCGAAGAGCAGAGTTCCCAGATTTCTTTTCGCCGTCATGTTGCCGCTGTTTATGGCGAGCACCTTATTGTAGGCTTCGGCTGCGGCATCCGGAGCGTTATTTTCCATTCCGTACTGCGCCAGTTTCATGAGTCGCTGAGAGTCGTTTTCGGAGGTCTTTTCTATTTCTGTGCTCAGGACTTTTCTGATCTTTTCGTAGTCTTTTTTCTGAGACAGCGCCTGAATATAGATGTCGATTTTCCGTTCTCTCAGTGATTCCGCGGAGACGGACAGAGTCTGCGCGAACAGCAAGACTGTCGCGATTATGAAGAGAGAATATCTTTTGAAAAGACTATTCAATGCCCGACTCCTCAATTATATCTATCACTGCGTCCGGATGCTTGGTTATGTTCAGGATTTCCAGCCATCTGAGCTGTGTTTCATCTTTTGTACTTTTCGCCTGAGCTACAAACCAGTCTATGACGGATTTGTTTTCCGTTGTGCCCGGGAAACTCATCAGAATGCCCACGTCGGTGGAATCCGGCACAGGATTCTGTTTTGCCAGCGAGAAGAAAAGGGGAATAGCGTTTTTATAGTCGCCTTTGTTTGCGTAATAATAGCCGAGGCGTCTGACGAGACTCTGCTGTACATTGTCGGACGCTTCTTCGCTGAGAGCGTTGTAGAAACGAGCTGCGGCTGGATCTCTTCCTGCCAGCATCAGAGTTGTGAAAATCTCGTTCTTTTCCTGATCCGTGAAGGATGCCGGATCAGGCATCAGCGCTGTGATCTTGTCCAGATTCTGGAGCTTGCGGCACTTCAAGAGACAGTTCAAATACATCGGATAAAGGTGGATCGGAATATTTGTGCCGTAACGTTTTTCCAGAAGAGTCATAATCTGTCCGAGCATGCCGTAAGTTTCCAGAACTTGCAGGAGTTCAGGTTCGTCATCCTTTTTTATTTTTTCTGTCAGCAGGTTGATGTTTTTGTAGTCCTGTCTTTCCGGACTCATCACAGTGGAGTAGAAATACATTCTTGTGAGGTCGTTTTTCACGGACGGATTCTTCATTGCGAAGGTATAGAAAATCTGCTTTGCCAGATTGTGGTGTCCAGTATTCGACAGCGCGTATCCGGCGTTGATCTTCAGTGCGTCGGGCGCATTGGGATCCGAGGCTATTTTTGTGCAGATTCTCAACATTCTCGGCAGTTCCGGGCTGTCCTGATTGAGAAGTCCTTCGGATGCCAGAGCCGAGACCGCACCGAGATATATTGCTCCTGAACGATTGTCTGAATCTGCATCGTTGTGGGTGAGTTCAATCACCTTTGCATAATTTTTCCGGAGCAGATACTGTTCAGCCAGACGCAGACGGTTTTCCTTGTTCGGCTGTAACGCGTAGAGGCGTTGTGAGGCCTTGAACATGATTGCTTCGCGTTTGCTTTTTGCCGCGAAATAGTAGACTGCGCTTATCTTCTGCTCAAGTTCAGCTCCGGCTCCGTCAATCCAGGCCTCTACATATGCGTCATCGCCCTTGAAGGCTCTGAGATAGAGATTCACGTAGAAATCCTTGCCGGATTTTCTCTGCGGATTGGCGAAGATTCTCAGTCCTTCATCCTCGATTCCCGCGCTTATGTAGATATTGGCGATGTCTGCGTCTTCGAGATAGCCGACGATTTTCTTGCGGCTGACTGTTTTCAGCAAAGCTCCTGTCCAGCTTGAGTTTTCGGTTCCAGGCAGTATGCTAAGCATTTTCATCTTAGCCTGTGTATCCAGCGTAAGCAGGCTCTTGAGCGGATACCTGTGGAGTATTTCATTGACTTTGCGTGTTTGACCGAGCTTCTGCAAGGCTGTGAGATAATCCGGCAGATATGAAAGCTCGATATTCCGGTATACATTTTCAACTATCCTGACGGTATCCTTTTCCATTCCTGCCTGATTCAGCCATTCCAGACGCTGCCAGATTTCCCACGGGCCTGATTCAGCCTGACGGATCAGCCATTCTCTTACCGGCTGGGAAGGATTCCCCTTGCATATTTTTATCATGTTGCTGATGTCGGAAGCATCGGGATCGGAGCCGCGGCAGAGTTCAAGATATATGTTTTCAGCTTCGGCAAAACGCCCCTTGGCGGAGAGGTAGAGCGCCAGAGCCTGTTTGTCGGCAGGCAGAGCTTTTTGCGCCTCAAGTATTTTTCCTGCTTCCGTTGCCGCTATTTCATCCATGGCAAGAGGTATCTGCATTGGATCCTGAGTACGGCATTCTTCCGCATAGGCTCTGAGGAAAAGCTGCGGAGCCATTCTGAGTTTTCCGATCAGCGGCACAAGTGTGCTCATGGCTCCGCTGGAATCTCCGCTTTTCATAAGAGCTTCCGCGAGCATGTAGCGGACTGCGTCCGAGCTGTTGAGTACATCCATTTTCTGTGCTGCCTTCAGCGCCTGACTGTATTCTTTCCAGCGGCTTGTGTTGCAGTATATGTCAGTCAGCATTTCAAAGGGAATTTTTTCATCCGAGGCATAACGTTCCTCGGTATAAGCCTTGTCGCCCGTTCCGGCCGCCATGAGCATCAGGCAGTCGTTTATGAGGGCATTATTTTCGGGCGCGGCTTATGAACGCAGCCGGATTTCCTGTTTTCATGATCAGATTACAGAGCTCCGTCATCTTGAAAATGGACAGCAGAACTTTGGGGTCTGAGTTTTTAATGAGACTCATGGCCTCGGGTTTGTAGTCGTAGTGATACATGAGATACGCCAGCTGTTCGATATCGTACTTTTTCATGTCCTTGTCGTTGGCGGCCTGTTCGGCACAGCCTGAGACAGGAATGCGTTTCGAGGCGCATTTCAGGATATAAGTCAGACATGGATCAGAAGTGATCTGTTCGGGGTCAAGCTTGGTTCTGAGTGCTGCTGCGATTGAGGCGTCACGGTGTTTGAGCGCGTAAAACGCAAAGTCATATACGACATTTAAAGTCATATCTTTTGCATCGCTTCTCTTGATGATCTCCATTATTGCGGCACTGTCGTCGTATTTGATGGCGAGGATGCGAAGTAAGTCTTCTCCGCTTCTGTGTTTGATACGGCCGCTTTTGAAGTAGAATTTCATGTCTTCAAGTACTTTTTTGCCTCCGCCCTTGGCGACTTCAATTCTGTTGCGGCAGATTCTCAGGAGTTCCAGATTGTCATTGCCTTTCAGAAAGTTCTGGCAGAGTTCCAGACTTATACCGGTCTGGCCTGCACTCAGGAAAATATCCACAACGGCCTCGATTTCCGAAGGATTCAGAGGATTCTGGGTGCTGAAATAATGCTCCGCATGCTTGAGTGCCTGCTGGTATTCGCCGGAATTCACCATCAGACAGACAGTTCTCATGAAGCTCTGTTTCTGACTTGTTCTTGCCGCAGTGTTCAATATTTGTCTTACGCGCACTGCCGGAGTCGGAGCCAGTTTCATATTGAGCGAATAATAAAGAATCAACCTGTTGTATTCCGTATCAAGCTCCTTATTGACGGTGCGCTTTGCCAGCTCGGTGAAAAACTCTATCTGACGCTTGTCCTGACGCACAGATTCATACCAGTCGGAAAGGTCGCAGAGAATCCCGTTCATGTCAGGAAATCTTACTGCCTCCTCTATGATTTTCCGGTAGTCTTCGCTTTTGATCGGGTTACGGCTGAACTGCGAGAGTACAGCCTGAGGATCTTTTAGGTCAGGATTTTCATTGATGTATTTTATCAGCAGAGCCTGAGCTTTCTTTTCCTCTCCGTTCATCCAGTAAAGTCTGGCGAGAGGGATGATCACGTTGCCGGAACGGTCGCCGTTTTTCAGCAAGGTTTCATAGCGTTTGGCTGCGTTATCGTAAAGAGCCGCGTCCATGTAGACAAGAGCGGTGGCTTCCGGAGACATGACCAGATATCTGGCCGCGAATCCGGCTGCAATGCAGAGTACGATGATCGCTATATAGTACTTGGAAAAATTCATCTTATCTCAATGCTCAACCTTGTTTTTATTTTGACGGCAACGGACTGACTTTGTCCAGTCCTATTGTCGTGACGTAAGGAATGAATCCCTGGGCTCTCTGCCGTTTATAGATTTCCTTGCGTCGTTTCATATCGTCCTCTTCGGTGTAGTCAAGGGTCATGACCAGCAGTGAAGGATTCTTTTTCTGTATGTTTTTCAGAAGTTCAGACTCATACTTGAAAGCCTCTTCATCGCATGGAAGATACTTCTTTTCCTTGAAATCGTAGACGCTGCATGTGGATTCTCCAAGTATATATTCAATGGAGTTTCCGCAGTCAGGGGCGATTTCATAAGCCCGGTTCAGCATGATTTTCATGTCCGGAAACTTTTTCTTCATGGCCTTGATTATTCCGACAGCCGCTTTTTTCATGCCCCTGTATTTCAGTGGATTCTTGTCCTCCTTGTCCAGCGAGGAATCGAGCGTATCTATAAAAATTCCGTCGAAGCCGCTGTCCAGTATGTCCGGCAGAATCCTCGAAACAATGCAGTTTTCCCATTCAGGATTTCTGATGTCGATCAGAAACGCGTCCGGCCAGTTCGGATTCTCTTCCAGCAACAGTCCTTTTTCCTTGAGATACTCAAAATAGTCACGGCTTTTGTTCACCTCTCCGATGCTCAGATAGGCAAGAACCGTTTTGCCGCTCTTTTTAAGTTCCTTTACTATCGACGTGTTGCTGCTTTCCAGAACCACCAGATCGAAGTCTTTGAAACTCGATGCCGGTGCTTCAAAGCCGTAATAAATAGCAAAGCTTTTTATCGGCTTCTGTCCAGAGGCAAAAACTAACAAACTTGTAAATATAGACATAAATATAAGTATTTTTCCTAAAAAACTTTTAAACATCAATTTCTCTGCCGTTGTTTCAGAACATTTTTCCATTTTTTTCACAACTTGATGCACCCGGATGCATCAAATTTCCAAAATCTCCGCGATCATGCTTTTATGACCCGATATAAGCTAGCTAACGGCAAAGTAAAATCAAGATATTTACAGGGCTGGAGAAGTTTAAAATTAATAAAATTTATATAAAAATGGTATGGAATTAAAAGACGGGATAGATAGACTTTCAAAACGTTTGCAAAACAAGCTGCTTGTAAAAAAGCAGTCTTCTGTGTATTTTTTTAGTGTAAGTTTTTAGATGTTAAGTTGTTATATTATGTTGTTCGGCTTGGTGATAGTCGGTTTGGAACCGTTTTCGGGCAAGGCATGACATAAAAAGTTTTTTTCTTGTTTTTGAGAAAAAAGTTCTTTGTTTTTAATTGCTTTATGGGCTTTTTTTCTTTTTCTTCAGTGATTTTTCAAGTCGCGAAAGATCTGTTCCGTGAAAAATATAGCAAGAGGAAAATCTAAAATTTCTTCTCTAATATAATCTAAATTAAAGTAGTATTAATTTTGAGCCTTGCGGAACTCTTCGACGGCTTTTTCAAAATCGATTATTTCAATATAATGCCATGACAGTATTGGTACAATCGTATATGTATAAAGCAAGTCGTTGTCATCATCTGCCGGAAGGATTCCATTGTCGCTGGCAAGGATTGTTTTCATTGCGGCTTTATCATTGAACTCTGGAAAATTAACATCATCCTTAATCTTGTTATCCCGCTCCTGATGAGCCATGCTCTTCATTTTCGAGCTTATAACGACTCTCCCCTGATTGTCCATTATGAGTTTTTCAATGATGTGCGGTGAATGTGATTCTGTTTTAAAGAGGATTTTGAATATGTAGTCGAAAGCCATATCCAGGCCGATAACACCGTATATTTTACCGCTTTTTCCTTTTATCGGAACAGTACATGGAATGACGATTCCTTGTCCGTTTATATCCAGATAAGGTTTGCACCATTTTAGTTTGTTGTGTTTCATGCCGTCGATATACCATGGACGTGTTCTGGGGTCGTAGCCGGGAGGGAGATCGGCGGAGCCTGGAAATCCTATGAAAGTGCCGTCGTCGAAACCTGTGTAAATCCACTTTAGCGGCATCGGAGAATTGGCCACTTCTTCTTCGGTCAGGTCTTTTTCGCGGCTGAAAGAGCCGGGAATGCTGAAGAAGAGAGCCGCCACGAAGCGGTTTTTCAGGAAAGATATTCTTTTCATGTATTCGGGATTGCTGTCGGGCTGAAGGACGCTTAGCGGCTCTTTGAAGCTTACATAGTTGCCGTATTGAGTCGATTTTCGCATACCGGCCTCGGCCGCTTTTTCAGGATATCCGACATCGGAAGAGCTGAATATTTTCTTGGGTTTTCCCTGTAATTCCGATTCCATCGCCATGCCTGCATCAGTGGCGAAATCGGATATAATATTTTCCAGATGGAGCATATGTCTGTCTATGGATATCGCAATTTTGGCGTTTTCTATAAAAAGAGCCGCCATTACCTTTTCCCGCAGCCGGGCGGTTTGCGACTCCATCATTCTTGCATAGAGGAGGATACTGGTCAGCAGTGAAAGCACAAGGATGATTCCGGCGACAATCGAGGTCGCTAGGGTTCTGTGATGATACGTCCATCTTGTTATCTTCATAAGCGGAGAATCGGGACGTGCCGTTGTTTCCGCAAAGCGCATATAGCGGCGCACATCATCAGCTAGAGCCGCCGCGTTCTGATAGCGGTCGTCAGGGTTCATTGCACAGGCCTTTTCGATGATGGCCCTCAAGTCCGCGTCTATCGATACCGAAGGATAGCGGTGATTTACCGGATCAAGATTGCCTGTCATGATTTTCATCATTACGTCATCCTGGTCGGTGCCGGTTGCCGCCTGCATCAAGGTTGTGATTTCATACAGTATAAGTCCCAGTGCGAAGATGTCGCTGCGGTCGTCCTGTATTTTGTCCTTCAAGGTTTCGGGAGCCATATAGGCAGGTGTGCCTTCCAGTTTATCGGGATCTTTGTCCTGAGTTCCGGACTCATTTTCCGATTCGCCGGGTTCGAAGGAGCGGGCTATTCCCCAGTCCATGACGTAGGTTTCGTGAAACTCTCCGATGATTATGTTTTCCGGTTTGAGGTCGCAATGCATCATCTTTCTTGAATGGGCGTAGGAAATGGCATTGCAGACATTCAGGAATATTTCGAGTCGCTTGGAGAGCGAATTCTTTTCTTCGCTCAGTTTGGTTTTGCCGCTCTTGTAGTCCAGAATGATGTCGTTCAATGCTTCGCGGAGGGTTTTACCGTTGATGAGCTTCATCGCCAGACTGACGCCTTCGGTATTGGATTCCCATATCGAATAGACCGGAATTATGTTTGGATGGTCGAGCTGTGCGGTTATTCTTGATTCCTGAATGAAGCGTCTGCGCAGATGAGCGTCGTTCATGATTTCGCTTTTCAGCTGTTTGACCGCGATGAAGCGCTTCAGGTTCTTGTCCTGAGCCAGAAGAATTTTTCCATAACCGCCCTCGGCGAAACTTCCCAGCATTTCAAAGCAGTTTGAACTGTCCTGAAACTTTTCGTCATCCTCGCGCGACAAAAGACTCTCAGCGTATTCGTGGTCTGTTGTAAGGCGCGCGGAGTGAGGCGAAATCATCCTGTTTATCTCGGCGCTGCGGAATTCCCGTATGGGAGCGCTCGCCGATGTCTTCAGCGGTTCTTCCTTCTTCGGGCTCTTTTTTTGATGATCCAGACGTATTGTGCGGTTTGTTTCTTCAGGCATCCCTTATTTCCTCAAGAGGATTCAGATACATCGGCTAATCTATAGCCCTCCGTTCTTTTTTCAAACATATCTGAGCATATCCTGAAGCATTTGCCTTATCCTTCGTTTGATTTGGCGGCTGGAGCTGTCATATATTATGCTCTGACAAATCAGGAGTTTTCCGCATATGAGATCGATGGTCTTTTTCGTTTTGACGTTTCCGCTTGTCCTTGCATCCGCCGGATGCCTTGGATATCTGAGCGGAGAAATGAGTTCTTCCGCTGACATCAATGTTCGCAAGGTTCTTGCCGCCAACGCTGTAATCTGCGATGCCAGCGAAGCGGCCGAAGAAGCTTTCAGCTACCTTTTTACAGCGAGAAGTTCTGACAGGGACAACTATTATACATGTATGGATCGTTTTGCCAGAGATCTTGCGGTTCTGCGCAACGCGGTCGGAAACGATCAGGCACAGATAAGCAGACTCAACAGGATTGATGAAAAGCGTATTATCTTCAACAGCTCCATGGAAATCCTCTTCAATGATTACGAGGATGATTCCATAGTTGAAAACCGCGATAACGTCCGTGACCTCTTCATGAGTTTCAACGGCATGAATGATGAGATCGAAGCAGTTGCGTCTTCCATGATGAATGATGCCGGGCTGAAGCTCAGCGACCGCTCTTACATCAAGGCTATGGATGCCATGAAAATGCAGGCGGCAATGATGAGAGCTCTTCAGAAATCCTATGCAGCCATTCTTTTCCCCGAATGCGTCAGCCCCTCGGACTTTTACAGGGAGCTTGGAATCTTTAATAAGTGCTATGAAAAATGCCTTGTCAACGTGAAGGCAAGTCCGGATAAGACAGATGATTACGATCTTGAAGCCATTGGAAAATCACGCGACAATATCCGCAGTCTGGCCTCGGCAATTCTTTCGGAATACACTGCCACAGGTAAGCTTCCTGACTCAATGATGGAGAAGTACGGGAGCGAATCCGACAGCATGTCCATGATGCTTTATGCCTTCTCCAGAAAAGCCATAAGGTCTCTTTAAAACGCCTTCTCTGGAAAAAGATTTCTTCTATGCTATATTGAATGGGGCTTTATCTTTTAAAGCCGGTAGATACCATGTGGATTTAATAAGGAATGTTTCATGAAATTGACCGAATACGGTATCCGTGAATGGGGGTTGACCGGCCTTATTGCTCTCGTTCTTCTCGTTGTCTGTGCTATGCTGATCTATAAAGGCCATATTGCTTCAGGAGCCGCTCTTGCTGTTCTGACAGTTCTTGTATGGATATCCATTGCAGCTTTCTTCCGCGACCCCTGCCGCACGATTCCGGCAGATGAAAAGCTTATAGTTTCGCCTGCCGACGGAGTGGTGAAGGATATTGAACTCATCCGCGATGACAGCTCCAATCAATTCCTTGCCGGAAAAAATATGGTGAGAATCGGCATCTTTCTTTCGGTGCTTGATGTGCATCTCAACCGCGCTCCGGCGAAAATGCGTATCGAATACGAACTCTACACCAAAGGCGCCTTCCTCGATGCCAGAAATCCCGACGCCTCGAAAAAGAACGAGTCCATGTTCATCGGCGGCACTGCTTTTGCCTGTGGCGAGAGCTTCCCTGTCGCGATTCGTCAGATTTCAGGTGCCATCGCCCGCAGAATAGTGTGTGATACCAAAATCGAACAGACCCTTGAAAAAGGCGAACGTTACGGGATGATAAAATTCGGTTCCAGAACAGAACTTTATATTCCGGCCAGTTCAGATTTCGTCGTCAAGGTCAAAGTCGGAGACAGAGTAAGCGGCGGGACCACGGTTCTTGCAGAACTCGTGACTGATCCCTCGACTGCCGGAGAAAAGGCAAAATGAAGCGCAATTTCAAAGAGTTGATGGCAAATAATAAGTGGCTCAAGCATGTGCCTAACGCTCTCACTCTTTGCAATTCCCTCTGCGGCTTTGCCGCGATTCTCTATACTCTTCAGGTTTATGACAGCCCGAAAAATCCCGAGGAAGTCCTTGCAATCAGCGCCTGGATCATCCTCTTCGCCATGGTTTTTGATGCTCTAGACGGTTTTGCCGCGCGTCTCTTCAATGCCGCAAGCATGCACGGCATACAGATGGACTCTCTTGCCGACATGATT
>JAKJHH010000068.1 GCA_022703965.1 Verrucomicrobiota bacterium | reverse complement strand
AGATAGAGTAGCCCTTGTTACGGGCTCGTCACAGGGACTGGGACGTGTGATTGCGTTTGCTCTTGCCGAGCTTGGCTGCAAGGTGATTGTCAACGCAAATTCAAGCCCGGATAAAGCTGAAGCTGTCGCAAACGAAATCATCGCAAAAGGCGGAAAGGCTTCGATTTCAATCTTCGACGTTTCTGATGAGGCAGTGGTGAATCAGCGTTTTGCAGACTTGAACGCCGAGCACGGCAGTGTTGATGTGCTTATCAACAACGCCCGTCTTGATCCCTATACCAGAAAACCCGAAATGACTGAAGGCGACTGGTGGGACAGAGTAATGAAAGTTAATCTGAAAGGCTGTTTCATCTGTTCTCACGCGTTTTTCCGTCATGCAAAGGAAAGAAACTGGGGCAGAATTGTCAACGTTTCATCTGTCCGCTCCTTCATTCCTGCCGAGATGAATATGATTGCCTATGGTGTCTCTAAGCTCGGAATGCATGGCATCACAAGAGCTTTTGCGGAGAACGGGGCGGCCTTCATTATCACTGAGAATATTGCCAAGCGTCTGACTCCTGAAATGCATGCCCGCGAAACGGCGAGAATCCCGCTCAGACGTGGCGGAACATGCGAGGAAATCGCTGATGCTGTAGTCTTTGCCGCGAACAACGGCTATGTTACAGGCGAAACCATAAACATCAACGGCGGAATGCATTACGCTCCGTAAGAAAGGATTTTCTTAATGAATATCATATGGTTGCTTCAGGGAAGTTTGATTCTGGTTTCAGGCGAACATCGTTTGGTTATTGATCCTTATATCAGTGATTACGTTGAGAAAAAGCATGGAATGATAAGGCTCGAAGCTCCACCGCTCACAGCAGAGCAGATCAAGCCTTCGTTCATCTATTGCACTCATAACCATATAGACCATCTTGATCCGGAAGGCTTGCCTCAGATTCTGAAAATCTACAAGGATTGTCCTGTTGCCGGACCCGTCAGCGTCGTGAAGAAGTGTGATGAGCTTGGAATAAAAGCTTCCGAATTGATTAAGGCGGAAATTGATAAAGCCTTCAAAACAGGGCCATTCGAGCTTATCCCTGTCAAAGCGTTTCACAGTGATCTTGATGCGACCGGACTCATCGTCAAAGCCGAGGGGAAGACAATATACATCAGCGGCGATACCGAGTACAAAGATGAGCTTCCCGAGCTCATAAAGAAAAGTGCGGGCGGCAAAATAGATATCGCAATTATCTGCATAAACGGACGTCTTGGCAATATGAATCTTGATGATGCCGTGAAGACGGTTAAAGCTCTCGGCGTTAAAACTGCCATTCCGATGCATTATGGACTTTTCCAGCAGAATACCGCCGACCCGGCCCCGTTTGTCGCCGCCTGCAAGGAAGCTGGTATGAACTCCTTCGCAATGGTTCCAGGCAAAGAAACTGAACTCAAATAAAAGGATTTTAAATAATGAAAGTTACAGAAATAAAGGCTCTCGTATGCCACGCATACAGAACTAACTGGGTATTTGTAAAAGTTCTCACCGATGAAGGAATTTACGGAGTCGGCGAGGCAACTCTTGAAATGCGCGAGCTGACTGTCGCCGCCGCCGTCAAGGAACTTGAACGCTATCTTGTCGGGCGTGACCCTCATAATATCGAAGGCTTTGTGCATGATGCTTATCGCGATGCCTACTGGCGCGGCGGAGTTGTGCTTATGAGTGCTCTCGCCGGAGTTGAAATGGCTCTATGGGACATCAAGGGCAAAGCACTTGGAGTTCCTGTTTATCAGCTTCTCGGCGGCAAGATGCGCGACTCCATTCCCTGTTATGCAAACGGATGGTTTGCCGGAGCAAAACAGCCTGAAGACTTTGCCGCAAAAGCTAAAGATGCGGTCAAAAAGGGATTCAAGGCTCTGAAATGGGATCCATTCGGATCGGCATATATGAACCTCTCTCGTCAGGAATATAAGACTGCCGTCCGTTGCGTTGAGGCAGTTTCTGAGGCTGTAGGCGATGAAGTTGAATTGCTCATCGAAGGACATGGACGCTTCAATATTCCAACTGCCGTAAGAATCGGACGTGAGCTGGAAAATTTCAATGTCCTCTGGTTTGAAGAACCTATTCCGCCGGACAATCTCAAGGGGATAGCCGAAGTCAAGCGCAGAATCCGCGTGCCTGTTGCCGCCGGAGAACGTCTCTATTCAAGATGGGACTACAAAAATTTCTTCGAGGAAAAATCCGCCGACTTCGTTCAGTCGGATGTAACTCATTGCGGTATTATGGAGTCGAAGAAGATTGCAGCGATGGCGGAGGCGTATCATATTCCGTTCTGTCCGCACAACCCGTCCGGACCACTTTCTAATGCCGCCACGCTTCAGCTGGCTGCCTGCGTTCCTAACTTCTACATGCTCGAAACAATGTCCTCCGACGTGCCGTTCCGCAAGGATGTCGCAAACGAGACTGTCATATTCGAGAATGGTTGCATGGGAATTCCTGAGCTGCCAGGACTTGGCGTTGACATCAACGAGGAAGAGATCGCAAAGCATCCTTACATTCCGCGCAATTTGCGTCATTATGTCGGAACTCTTACCGACATCAGACCAGGTGATGCGCAGAATTATTTTGCTCCTTCGGGAGTCGCATCCGCCTGAGGTTAAGCTGAAAAAAGGCATAAAAAAACCCGTCGCAAGACGGGTTTTTTTGTATGAGGGCGCAGGCGTGCTTATTTGCTTTTTCCGCTTGCATTTTCTTTTGCGCCAGCAAGAGGAATGGACTGCTTGATCCATGAAGGAATTTGATATATGGCAATAGAATCAGTGTTTTCCCATGAAACAATTTGTCCGTTCTTGTAATACTCACGCTTGCTGTCGCCTTTGATACTGTTGTCCGGGGTGGCTTTGATAAGCAGTTGGAGTCCGCTGACTTTGTATTTTTTCGTGAGCTCAAATATAGCCGCCATTTCAGAGGCGAATCCCTGAGGATCTGAGTCAAATCCGATTATTTCCTTGCCTTCTTCCAGTTCTACTTTGAGCGAACCGTCTTTGTCATTGAAAAAGCGTTTGACATGGCCTTTGAGTTCTTTTTCCTGAGAACCGTCGCTGTTGGTATAGAAATCAAGGTCGCAAGGTTCTCCGGCTGTTATGAAGAAACCCATTGTCTTGTCTTTTTTGCTTACTTTTGAGCTTTTTACCAGTGAGGGCGGATTCATTCCGTACTTTGTTCCGCGTCCTATTGTAAGTTCCTTGTTGCTTTTTTCCAGAATAGCACGGTCAACATAAATTTTGCCATCTTCATCGTATACCATATACTGTATGTCTATTCCATACCATCCGACAACCGCGGCGTCTTCCAGAACCACTTTGCCAGGGGTTGAGTTTTTGGCTACTTTGCCGGATATTGTCGCTTTGAGAAGCCATGTTCTCTGGAAATTGGTGCCTATTTTTATGTTGCATATGTCTTTTGCTTCTTTGGCGAACTGGCAGACCATATCCGACTTGGCATCCGCAGAACCGTTGCAGATGATATTTGAGCCGGCGAAAGTGAATGATCTTTTCTGTCCCATAATCTGCGCTTTGTCCAGAATTCCGGATATCGTATAGGTTTTTCCCATCATTGAGCGCAAGGTTTTGGCATCTTTTGAGTAAGCGTCAAGCTTATAGTCCGCCAGATGTTCCGGAACCACTGTTTCCGGTGCATTTGCACCGGGGGCTGCCTGTTGGGCTGATGTTGTGATTGTAAATGATCCGGCAAGCAAAGCGAATGCCGCTGTAATTGATATAAGACTCTTGAATTTCATTATAATGTCCCCCTGATTAATTTTATTTTAAATTGTATCTTATTAAGATACGATATAATTCATGAATTGTAAAGATTTTTCTCAAAGATTTATTTCATTCCAGACCTTGCCGTATTTGATGACTTCAAGCTTATTGATGTCGTCGTTTGGATGACGTATTATCAGAATGCTTGTTCCTGGAATCCTTTCGCAGATTTCCTTGGCGAACTCGGAACCGTTGATAAATACCGAGGTGGAGAGTCCGTCAGCCAGTCCGGCAAGTGGAGTTACGACTGTTACGGACAGCATGTTTTCAACCGGACGTCCTGTTTTTACATTCATTATATGAGTTACTTTTTTCCCATCCAGAACGACATAACGTTCGTAATCGCCGCTGGTCGCTACGGAATTACCGGAAAGCTGAACTACTCCGCAGGTAATCTCTTTATTTAACGGATTTCTGATGCCTATCGAAAACGTGTTTTTTCCGGGAGGCGGCAGCGGAAGACATCTCATGTTTCCTGCAAGATTTACGATTCCTGACCTAACCGCTGTTTCCTTCATGATTCTGTCAAGTGCCTTGTCAACCGCGATGCCTTTAGCTATGCCGCCAAGGTCAAAAGCCAGTCCTTCCTTCGTGAAGAAAACTGTTTTTGTGTTGTCGTCAAAACGGACTTTATCAAGCCCTACTTTTTCCAGTGCTTCGACTATTTCCTTGTCAGATGGAATACTGTTTCTTTTCCTGTAGAAACCCCATAAGGACATCAAAGGTTTGGCGGTGATATCGAATGCGTGATTACTCAGATTGTACATTTCGCGTGAATCTTTGAGGATTTCCCATAGAAGTTCACTACATTTGAAAGGCTCTTTAGCCGCTGTCGCATTGAGCTTGGACAGTTCACTTTCGGGATTGAAGGTGCTACATGTAGTTTCTATTGTTTTGAAGGTGTCTCTTACTATTGCCGCTGCTTTCTGCGTTTCGTTAAGATCTCCGTAAAGTTTGATTTCGGCTACTGTTCCCATGACCGTAAACATTTCTTTCAGCGGTTCTTCTTGCTTCTGTTTATGCATGAATGCCATATAGTAAAGTGCCGCTGCTCCGGCAGCTAGGCATAGAGCCGTGAGAAGAAAATTTTTGCCGCTTTGTGACTTGAATATATTGTTCATTGCTTATCCTTATTATGCTCTTGGATGAAACTGTTTATGTATTCTGAGCAGTTTTTTCTGGTCTATGTGAGTATATATCTGTGTTGTGCTTATATCGGCATGCCCGAGCATTTCCTGAATGACGCGCAGATCGGCTCCGTTTTCCAGCAGATGGCTCGCGAAGGAGTGGCGCAATGTGTGCGGATGTATATTCTTGTTGATTCCGGCAAGCCGAGCCGCTTCCTTGACGATAGCCCAGATCCTTTCCCTGTCCAGAGGATATCCACGGTGTGATAGAAAAAGAGTGTCCTCTCCGCTTCTGTTACAGAGCAGTTTAGGCCTGATTGTCTCTATGTATTTTCTTAGTATATCCGCCGCAAATTTGCCTATAGGCACAAGACGCTCTTTCGAGCCTTTGCCGAGCACTCTCGCAAAATTTTCATCAAGCTTTATTGAAGACAAGGTCAGACCTGCCGTCTCTGAAACGCGCAGGCCGCAGGCGTACATGGTTTCGAGTATCGCCCTGTTTCTGAAGAGAAGCGGATCTTTTCCAGCAGGGAAGACCTTAATCAGTTTTTCCGTTTCTTCTGCGGAGATGAAATCAGGCAGCATCTGCCAGAGCTTGGGGGATTCCATTACATCGGTGATGTCCGCTTTTATGATGCGCTCCTGAAAGAGATAGCGGAAGAATACTTTGATCGCTACAAGACGTCTTGCCAGCGTGGTGCTCTCAAAACTACGTTCTTTGCAGTCTGCCAGATAGTCGAGTATCTGCTGACGTCCGATATCCGTCCACGCTTTGAGGCCGACTTTCTCAAGGTATTCGATGAAGTCCTTGAGGTCGGTTTGGTATGCCGTAACGGAATTCCGGCTGAGTCCACGCTCAAGTGCCAGATAGCCGCAGAAGTGTTCAAGTTCCTTATACATTCCCGTTTATCTTCCGGATATTTCCTTAAATATAGCAGTGAAATCGCTTAAGTTCTCTCTGGCAAATGTATCTCAATGCGTTAAATTACATAATAATTATAGTTTTCGGAGGTTTTTCAGTGTCTGACAGCAAGGCTTTTATTGTCAGATTGTCGGGCAGAGTCACCGGAGTCGGATTCCGCTATTACGCATCTTTGTATGC
The DNA here is from genome assembly GCA_022703965.1 of Verrucomicrobiota bacterium. Taxonomy (GTDB): domain Bacteria; phylum Verrucomicrobiota; class Lentisphaeria; order Victivallales; family UBA1829; genus JAKJHH01. Next base: position 11,638 of record JAKJHH010000068.1, on the reverse strand, counting down.
GTCTGGCTTGAATGGACTCAAGGGGTACATCCGCAATCTAGGACACGGAAGAGTCGAGGCTTTTGTTCAAGGCCCTGAAGATTCTGTCGCGATGATGCTGAAGTGGCTGCACAAAGGTCCTCCGATGGCAGTTGTCGAAAAAATAGAAATTGAAGATGCGGAACCGCGTGAAGATGCGGCTCCTTTCAACATAGAACTTTAAAGGGTGTTGCGGGGTTCATTTATGCGCAAAAGGATTCTTGAAATTTTGGCGGACGGTTTTGAAGAGACCGAAGCCATTGTTCCGGCCGATTTCCTCAGGCGTCTCGGCTGTGAGCTTGTTATAGCAGGGATGACGTCTCAGAAAGTGAAAAGCTCTCACTCCATCGTTGTCGAGGCGGATACTCTTCTGTCGTCCGTTAATCCTTCAGACTTCGATGCTCTTTTTCTGCCCGGCGGCATGCCCGGCTCAAAGAATCTCAGAGAAAACGAGAAGGTTCTTGAGACTGTCAGAAAGATGTACGGCGAAGGAAAAATCATTTCAGCTATCTGCGCAGCTCCTACAGCACTCGGCAGAGCCGGTATTCTGGATGGCAAACGCATCACATGTTATCCCGGCAGCGAACAGATGATAGAGAATGTTGTCTACACTGCCGCCATGTCTGAACGCGATGGCAATATAGTTACCGGCAAAGGCCCCGGCGCTTCTTTTGCTTTCGCTTACGAGCTCGCGTCCGCTCTCGGCATGAAAGCAGAGGCCGATAAACTTATTTCCGTAATGTTTGTGAGGCTGTAATTCATGAGTTTTGAACTGACCGGAAAATGCAGCCGCACAAAAGCCAGAACAGGTATTGTCTCAACTCCGCACGGAAAATTCAGGACTCCTGTTTTCATGCCTGTCGGCACACGCGGAACAGTTAAGGCGATGTCTCCCGCTGAACTGACTGAACTTGGCGCGGAGATCATCCTCGGCAACACATATCATCTTTTCCTCAAGCCCGGAATGGAGATTATGAGTCTTGCCGGAGGCCTGCATAAATTTGCCGCCTGGGACAAGCCGATTCTGACCGACAGCGGAGGTTTTCAGGTCTTCAGTCTCGCCGGACTCAGAAAGATCAAGAAGGACGGCGTTGAATTCTCCTCGCACATCGACGGAACCCGTTTCTTTCTTGGCCCTGTTGAGTCTATTAAAATTCAGCGCACTCTCGGTTCGGATATCGTGATGGCTTTCGACGAATGCACTCCTTATCCGTGTACTTTTGAGGAGGCTCTCAAGTCTCTTGAAATAACCACGCGCTGGGAAAAAATCTCACGCGAACAGCTGCTTGATCCCGGACAGATGATGTTCGGTATCGTACAGGGCTCAGTCTACAAGGAGCTCCGCGAGAAATCAGCTTCCGAGCTCGTTTCCATCGGCTTTGACGGTTATGCCATAGGCGGCCTCAGCGTCGGTGAACCTTCAGCTGACATGATGCGTTGTATCGACTGGACAGTTCCAGTGCTTCCTGAAGATCAGCCTCGCTATCTCATGGGAGTCGGCTTGCCTCGCCAGATTGCCGAGGCTGTCAGTCGCGGGATAGATATGTTTGACTGCGTGATTCCGACCCGTCTTGCCCGACACGGCACTGCTTTCGCTTCAGACGGCAGTACAATAGCTATTAAGGCAGGACGCTGCGCAAAAGATTTCAGTCCTATTGATGAAAACTGTACATGTTATGCGTGCAGAAACTTTTCGAGAGCTTATATCAGACATCTTTTGAATGTAGGTGAAATACTCGGAGTGCGTCTGCTTTCGATTCATAATCTGCATTTTTATATCAATCTCATGCGCCGTATCCGCGAGGCTATCGGAGCGGGGAGCCTGCCTGAACTTATCGAGTCTCTTTCCCCTGAGTGAGTTCCTTGCGGAATTCTCTCGGGGAGACCCCGAAATGTTTTTTGAAGTGTCCGGCAAAACTTGAGAAGTCCTGAATATTCAGGCTCATGGCGATTTCAGAGATAGGGATGTCATAGGCAAGGAGTCTTGCCGCTTCCTGCATTTTGAGTTCAAGAATGTACTGTGCCGGACTCTTTGAAAATCTCTTGCCCCATTCCCGGAAAAAGCTTCTGCGTGAGAGTCCGTTTACCCGCAAGATCTCGTCATGATCTAGTTTTTCCCGGTAGTGACGTCGAAAATATGAGGCTATTTTTAAGATTTTTTCCTCCTTGATGCTTTGTTTCTCTGCACTGTCATCAGGTCTTTGAAGATATAGCTCGTGGAGGAGTCGCCAGCCAAGTGAATCTATTCTGTCAATAATGCCGGGACTGTAAATTTCTTCGCTCAATTCATCTATCTTATTTCTGAGCTCCAGTATTTCCTTATTCATCACAATATTCCAGCATTGCGGATCTAAGGGAATTCCGTATTCTCTGAAGGTGTCGGCATATTTCCCGCTGTATATGAGAACAAATGCGTTGCGCGGGGCGAAGGTGCTGTTCTGGAAGTCGCTGCCCGGTTTTTTTATAAAAAGATGAGGAAAGCTGTTTACATATTTTATACCGTCCTGAAAGTCTACCGCCTCCTTATCCGTCGATGATATTCTCAGGGCAAATTCAATGGTATCGGGTCTTTTTCCACGCCACGTTCCGAGCGCGTTTTCATGGGATACGACAATGTGCAGGGGCAGAGGGAAGCGCAAGCGCCTCGGCAGATCATGTACCGGCATGTGATAATTATTCATAATGGCATTAAAATCATCTTTTCTTTTGAAGATATAATGTGCTTTAAATATCAAGATTCAAGTAGGATAATATATTATTGGCACTTAAATCATATTATTTGGCATTTTTTGCCGCTGTCTGAAAATCCCTTTTCATATATAATTCATGAAAAGGAGTTTTTACATGTTTGAACTTAAGAATGAATATATACATATTGTATTCAATGACAATGGCGCTATTGAGTCTCTGCTGAACTTGAAAAGCGGACGTCTCATCGCAAAATCTCATTGCCTTTTCAGGCTGATTTTAAATGACGGCGTCTGTCTTGAATTCGAGACGCTTCCATCGGGAAACCCTCAGATAAAATTAATTGGAGATAATGCGCTCAGTCTTGACTTCGAGTCAGTCCATACCGCTTCAGGAAAAACATATAAGATTCAGACGAAATTTACGGTCATCCTTCAGGACGACGAGATATCATGGGGAGTATTCATTCGCAACAATGAGGAAAATCTTATTGTGCGTGAAATTCATTATCCCGTTATCTCCATCGCCGATCCGCGACCTCCGATGGCGGCGATAACGTCCGAAATGGTCAGCACAAGAATTGCCGATCTTCCGGCTCTTATGAAGGCCTCTTTTACCGATTATATGGCTCCTGATCAGAAGTATATCAGACGTAACGCGTTTTATCCGGGACGCTCCTGTTCCATGAACTTTTTCGAGCTTGACTGGGGCTCTGACGGTTTCTATTACGCCTGTCATGACCGTAATTTTGAAATGACAATGCATTGTTTTGAGCAGGAAAAAGACTCTATAAATATGTTCATGTCCCGTTTTCCGTTTCTGAAAAGCGGCGCTTCATGGCAGGAATCCGTAATCAGTCTTGCAGCTTTTGCAGGAGACTGGACAACGGGCGCTTCAAAGTACAGGGAATGGGCTGATTCCTGGCTGAAAATTCCGGATATTCCTGAGCATATCCGATATATGTCGGGATGGCAGAGGCTTATCCTCAAGCATCAGTACGGAGAATATTTCTTCCGTTATGATGATCTTGAATGTGCCGTCAAAGAAGGCCTGAAATCAGGTATTGATTCCGTTTTTCTTTTCGGATGGACTTCCGAGGGAATGGATGCGGGCTATCCGGTCTATTCTCCTGATGAATCTCAAGGCGGTTTCGAGGCACTGAAAAGAAATGTCCGCAAGATTCAGTCGCTTGGCATCAAGGTAATTCTTTACTATAACGGACAGCTCATCGATGCCGCGTCCGACTTCTACAGAAAAGGCGGAGGGCAGGCTGCCTCGATAAAGAGGAGCGACGGAACTGAGCATAGAGAATTTTATAATTTCAGTAATACAGGAACTTTTTTGCGTGAATTCGGCAATAAGACTTTTTCCGTCGCCTGTCCTTCCTCGCGGGAATGGATTGATATATTAAAAAAGCACATAGATTTTGCCGCTGAACTTGGAGCCGATTCGGTATTTTTCGACCAGATAGGATTGGCCTCATATCCCTGCTGTGATGAGTCTCATGGACATCCTGTTCCTTACACCGGGCTGATGAACGGAAAGGTAGCTATGCTGAAGGAGCTTTACGAATATACGAAGTCACTCAGAGCGGATATGGGGCTTGGCATCGAATGTACTACGGATATTTTCATTCCTTACTGCGACTTCTTCCATATCTTCGGAAACGTCGCGCAGAGCTGGAATGAAGACTGGAGGGCAAGCTCTGCTGTTCCTCTACAGAAATCGGGATCGTACATTTTCAAAGCGGCCTTTCCTGAAACCGTGATATCGAACAGGAATATCAGGGATGACTCTGATGTTGAATTTCCGGTCAACCGTACAATTTTACTTGGTAGTCGAAGCGATGTGGAAATATATCGTTGTCGCGCTGATATATCGGCGACTCCGCATTATCAGGAATATCTCGGCAAGGCGAATGCATTCCGCTCACGACATAAGGAAATTCTTTATAACGGGGAATTCAGTGCATCGAAATATCACAGTCTTTCCAATCCTGAAATCCAGACTAATTCATTCAAACTCGGCAATAAGCTTGCGGTCATAATTACACAGAGTCATAAAGCTTCACTGAAGACTGAAGTTTTTGTGGACGGCTATAAATTTCTGAACAGCGACTCAATTTCAGGCGACTTGATAAATTGCGCTGATTCTTTTGAAGTTCCGAGACACTGTCTTGCTCTTCTTCTTTACGAGAAGAGAGCTTGATTCAGATGTGTTTGCCGTGGGTTTCTCTGATCCTGAATGACACAAAGAAGGATGCAATTGAGAGTGCCGAAAGAATCCCGAATACACATATATAGGCCTGAGGCGGATAGACAGTGATCTGTCCCTGCGCCGCTTCAGGTTTGAAGAGGTCCATTACAAAACCTGCAAGATGAGCGATCACTGCGACCGAGAAATAGCACATGAAATTCAAGGTTCCCGCTGAAAGCGCAGTGCATTCTTTCGGATTAAGTTCCTGAATTGTCGAGACAAAGATCGTCAGGAATCCAGATGTTACGGCAAAGAGAATAAAGAAAATAAGGATAAAGTCTCCCTTGATGTTCAGTATCAGAGCCGACATCATCATTATCGAGTTTATCATGCAGAGGCTTGTTGCGGTCATGATGAAGATTTTTCTGCGGTTGCCGAGCATGCGGCTGGCAAGTCCCGAGCTGAAAAGTGTTGTCATCGCAAAAAGCATCATTATAAAGGTGAAGAAGGCAGCTTTGGAGGAGTCAAGCTGCCCATAGTCCTCAAGGAATTTCTTGCCGAGAACCGACTGGAGTGTGAAGTATATAGAAAAGTTGACCGGACAGGAAAAAAGAAGCGGCCAGTTCAGACGGTTTTTTGCTATATCGATCAATGGTTTCAGCGTGAGTTGTTTTTGCGTCAAAGCTTCGCGCTTCAACTTGCGGCTCATGAAATAGAAGCCGACAAGCATGATTCCGGTGACGATTCCTATACCTATCAGGGAACTTCTCCAGCTTGTGTAGTGCACAAGACGCTCAAAAGGCAGGGTGCCCGCAAGACCGCCTGAATAGCCTGTAAAGAATATTATGCCGAGCATCATGGAGAAATTTTTGCGCCCGAACATTATGTCCGATTCCTTGACGATGCTGAGATACATTGTGCTGGCTCCGAGTCCGGTCAGGGCGCGGCTGGCGTAGAGCATCGGAAGATTTTGCGAAAGCGGAAAAAGAATCGAACCTGTCACCAGCATTGTGCCTCCGGCGAGAAGCAGGCGGCGGCCTCCGTACTTATCCGTCAGCATGCCTACGAAAAGCTGAGAAAAGGCGTAAATGTAAAGGAAGGTGGCTCCGATGCCTGTTACCGCAGCGGCGCTGATTCCGAAGTCTCCTTGAAGCTGATTAAATATTGTCCCCGGCACAGCGACGCGCTGAAAATAGGAGAAGAAGTAGAGCGGTCCCATTGTGACAAAAAGCAGAAGCTCCAGCTTTTTGCTTTTCATGGACTCATAGATTTCTTTGAGAGTACCGCTCATTCAGTGACGCTTTCCTTCAGGATTTCTATAAATCTTCGTGCCGCCGGGGATAGATGTTTTTCCTTTTCCACGTTTATTCCGATATTTATGTATACGGATTCGGAAAGCGGCTTGATGATCGAATCTTTTCCCGGCTTGTTGTACTTGAGAATGTATTCAGGCAGAATGCCGACGCCGATACCTTTCTCGACGTAGGCGATAATGGTTCCGTGGTACTTGGTTTGAAGAATGTATTTTTTATCACCGCTGAATCCGGCTTCCTCGAGCGCATGATAAACGGCTGAGTCAGGCGGATATCCGGTAAGTGCCTCAGTCCTCAGATCTTCCGGGCTGATCTCTTTTTTCGAGGCGAGGGGGGAACTTTTGTGACAGAGAAGCACAAGGCGACTCGAAAAGAGTTTCTCGAAGGCGATTCCGTCTTCTTTGACTTCAGGTCCGATGCCGATGTCTATGCTGTCATTCTTGAGCAGGGGCGCAATTTCCGTCCAGTAAGTTTCAAAAATCGATATCTCTACGGAAGGATGAGCCTTGAGCATCTTTTTGACTGCATCTGGAATTTGAGCTCTTGCCGTAAGCGGGCCGCAACCTATGACAAGACGTCCTGATATCAGGTTGCGCTCAAGGTCGAGTTCGTGCTTGAGATTGGCAACTTTGCTCAGAATTTCGGACGCATGGGCAAGCAGCAGTTTCCCTTCTGAACTCAGCTTGAGCTTGTTGTTCTTACGCGAAAAAAGTTTGCAGTCCAGTTCTTCCTCAAGCAGTTTGATCTGCTTGCTGACGGCCGGCTGGGATACGAAAAGCTTTTTAGCCGCTGCGGATACACTTTCGAGTTCCGCTGTCTTTTTGAAGTATTCAAGCTGAATGAAGTTCATGACAGCTCCTTTGAGTTATCTTAATATAATATATATCAATTATAACTCAAAGGAATAATAGTTATTGAGATTATATCTTAAAGTTATGGTTCGATCTCAATAGATACCGGACAATGATCAGAACCTTCGATATCTGAGAGTATTTCAGCTTTTTTGACTTTTGCTGCGAGTTTTTCTGTTACGTAGAAGTAGTCCAGTCTCCATCCGACGTTTCTTGAGCGTGCCGCAGTGCGCATGCTCCACCATGTGTAGGCTCCTGGTTTGTCCGGATTGAAGTGGCGGAATGTGTCTATGTAGCCGAGTTTTTCGATTTTATCCATCCAGTCGCGTTCGATGCGCAGGAAGCCGGAAACTTTTGTATTGTCTTCCGGTCTTGCGAGGTCGATTTCATTATGTGCTGTATTATAGTCTCCGCAGATTATGAGTTCCCGTCCCTGCCTGCGCAGAGTCTCGCAGTATTCCAGCGTTGCATCATAGAAGGCAAGTTTGTACTTGAGTCTGATATCATCTTTCTGTCCGTTCGGGAAGTAGATGTTGAAGAGAGTGAAATCTTTGAATTCAGTGATGATTGTGCGTCCTTCACAGTCGAACTCCGGAGCCATGCCGAATCCGTATTTTACGGAAAACGGCTCTGTCTTTGTGAAAGTCGCCGTGCCGCTGTATCCCTTTTTGACTCCGCTGCACCAGAAAGTTTTATAGGGCGCTAGCATTTTTATGTCCATGGGAACCTGATCTTCTTCAGCCTTTGTCTCCTGAAGGCAGAGAACATCGGGGGATTCCTTGGCGATCCATTCGGTGAAACCTTTTTTTATGACGGCTCTTATTCCGTTTACATTCCATGATATTAATTTCATTAATCAGTCCTCTGGTTCATTAATCATGTCTTGAATGATTTCTCTGTGGTCCCTTTTGCAGTGTACCACATAATATATCAGTATATTGTCCTTTTCGCTGCGGAAAAATATGGCGTAGGGGAACTGTTTCATAAGATGCTTGCGATAGGAACCTGTAAGCAGGGGCCAAGCCTCTTCCCACCTGCTAATATCATTTACAGTTTCTTCAAAGTCATTCAGGAATCTGATGGCAAGAAGCTCATCCTTTTCAAGATAATACAGCACTGCTTTTTGAAGATCTTTTTCGGCAGATGAAAGGATTTTCAGATTATGCATTATGGGAACCGGGAAGCTGCTTTTTCAGACGTTTCAAGCTGTCGTTGACATCAACAATTGTATCGGTTCCAGCCTTAAGTTTTTTATGACGGGCATCGCATACGGAAATGCATGCCTTGTCCCATTCCGAGTCGGATTCAGGAAACATGATCGCGGCAGCAAGCTTGCGCTGTTCTTCCAGAGGAAGCCTGCGTATCTGGTTCAAACATGTTTTATAAGTGGATGGCGACATATAATACCCTACTAAGCTTGATGTATTATATCATTGAATGAATTTTGCTGCAAGTCCCGGAATCAGGCGAAAACGCAGATTGCGGTGACATTGTCTTCGCCGCCTCCGCGGAGAGCTGCATTGATGAGTTTGCGCACCGCCTGAGCCGGATCGTAGGAATCAAAGACAAGTTTAAGGATTTCGGCATCCGGCACGTGGTTTGTGAGTCCGTCGGAGCATAGGACGTAGCGGTCGCCTATTATTCTTTCAAAGACATTGAGTTCCGGCTGGAGATTCAGAATAGGGCCTACCGATTTTGATATTACATGTGAGAAGGGATGATTGAATGCTTCGGCTTCCGAGATGACCTTGCGTCGTATGAGTTCGCCGACAATGCTGTGATCGTGAGTCAGTCGGGTGATCTGTCCGTTTCTGATCCTGTAACAGCGGCTGTCACCTGCGTGAGCTGTTATCAGCCAGTCCGATAGGAATATGCCGCACATTGCTGTTGTTCCCATTGGACAGGCGATGTTATAGGCAACATTGAGGTCATAGATAATTGTATTTGCTTTGACGAGAGTATCCATGAGGAACTTGCTGCAATTGTTCTTGTCGAGCTGGGAATTTCTGCTGAAACTGCGCCAGTCTGAAAGAAGAATTCTTACGCAGAGATTACTCGCCAGATCTCCGCTCTGATGTCCGCCGATGCCGTCCGCCACGATTGCGAATGTTTTTGAGTGTCCGGGACTTGTGTAGTATCCGAAGCTGTCCTCGTTACCCTCGCGCACAAGTCCGACGTGTGAGTCCGCCGCGATGTCTCCGGGGGTGATGTCCTTTAGATTGAGTACCAGTCTTTCAGTACTTGTTTTGGATTCATTTTCCATTTGAGCGGACTACTTCTTTAATTTCTGTTTGAATTCCTCTTTGCTTATATACATTCTGAGCGTGAAAAAATCAAGTACAAAGGAAAAGATACTCTGCGCTATGTGAGCTGTTGCGCTATTCTGATGAGTTTGAAATAGTAATGCGTCAGTCAGGTTTATTGGCATAGGAAGTCTCACAAAAAGGCATAAAAAAAGAGGGAAAAATCTTTTTTTGCTTGCTATTTTATCCCATTTAGGATAAAATACATTTAAGACAAAAACTTGAGGTGATGTAATGAGAGAAGATGAAGTACGCGCGAAGTGGTTGGAAGAAGTTGCGAACTTGTGGCCGATAGCCAAAGGATCTGTACGTGAAGTGAAGAAGAAATGTAATAGAAAAGGCTGTAAGTTGTGTGCATCTGGAGAAAAGCATACGGCGTGGCTGATGACTTTTTATCAGGATGGCGAGCAGAGTTCGTGCCATGTTCCAACGCCGTTGCTTGCAACGGTAAAAGCGGCACTGGAAAACGGACGTAAACTTGAAACGCTGATGGTTCAGACTGGACTGGAGCTTATCAAATCTGCTAAAGAGAAATAAGCGATGTCGTGGAAGAATCCTCAAGATTGGCAGACAAAGCGAATTGCGGAGTTGGAGCTATCCAACGAGGCTCTATTCGAGCGGTTTCGAGTTGCAAATGAAGAGGCAGAGGCAAGCTTCAACCGTTTTAAACATGAAGAGCGGAAGCGCATTCTTGCGGAGTCGCAAGTGCTGGAACTTTTGGGAAAAACCGATGAACTGAATCTTGAGAATCGGCAATTGAGGAAAAAGCTTCGTGATCATGACAAATTACAGAACTCATTAAATATAGCGGTTGAAAAAATTAAGGAACTGGAGAAACAGCTTCACAAGCGTTCAGGCAGGGAAGAACCTTATGGTCTGGCAACTCCTTCGTCGAAGCGGATTAACAAGGTCAATTCCACGCCTGAAAATCGCGGCAAACGCGGCGGAGCAAAGCTTGGACACAAGGGATATGGGCGCAAGGAATTTCAGGAAGGGGAAGCTGACAGGATAGTATCGCTGAACGTCACCCCTGACAACTGTGAGTGCGGAGGAAATATCTGGAATCCCAAGCAAGTAATTTCACATTCAGTCTATCGCTTTATTCCGGCACGAGTAGAGAAATGCATCTACCGCAAGCAGGAATATGTATGCAGTTCCTGTGGTCGCCACGCATCGGGACGCAGTCCCGGCGTCCTGCACAAGTCGCTCTATGGAAATGCAATGATTGCTCATCTCTTGACAGGGCACTACTGCTACGGACAGACAGCAGGAAGTCTGAATAGTCGCTGGAAGATCAATCGCGGTTCCTTCTTCCAGATGGCTCATCGTACTGCAAAGCAACTGGAAAAATGCTTCGACTATATCCTGTTCCGCTTTCGGCAAGACAGCCGTCTTGCTCATGCCGATGAAACTCCATGGGCAATGGATGGAGCCAAGGGATATGCATGGTTCTTCGGCAATGACACTTTCAGAATCTTTATATTACGACACACCCGCAGCAGTGAAGTACCCAAGGCGGTACTTGGCGCTAATGCGCTTGATTTAGTGTTAATAACAGACCGCTACAGCGGTTATACTGTAGACCTCCCTGTAGCACGTCAATATTGCTACGTTCACCTGCTCCGCGACCTGAAAAAAGAGGAGCAGGATTTTCAGTCCGAAGCCGAAGTACAGCTTTTTGCGGCAGAACTCAGTCCCAAACTTGCCGAGGCTGTTTCTCTGCGAACACGGAATTTATCTTTGGAGGACTATAGACAAAAAGCCCGGCAGTTACAGCAGGAAATCGAAACAATCTGCAATGCTCAAGCCCAACATCCGGCAGTACAGCATATTCAGAATATCTTCAGAGAAAATAACGATAAAATGTTTCAGTGGGTGAATTCTCCTGAAATTCCTGCTGATAATAATTTCGCCGAACGGGAGTTGCGACCAACTGTAATTGCAAGAAAAATCAGTTTCGGCTCGCAAGGCGAAAGAGGACTAAAGACCAGAGAAACTTTAATGACAATACTTCACACAGCTCGATGTCGAGGACTTGATCCTGCACAGTTTTTGGAAAACGCTTTAGACCTGATCTCAGAAAATAGACCTAGAGATATTTTCCAACTTCTCTTTCCTACACAGAAAAAAGATAACGCTGCCTAGACCAGGCAACACCGTCTCCTACTTCAATAAACCTGACTGACGCATTAGACGGTACCGCCAAAAGTCTAATATGGCATAAAATCATCTTTTACGGTTGTTCCAGATGGAAACGTCATTGAGCAAG
>JAKJHH010000067.1:17548-17863 GCA_022703965.1 Verrucomicrobiota bacterium | reverse complement strand
CGAAAGTCGGCAAAAAACATCCGGGACTCAAGCGGGATCTTCTGGCGGAAATGCTTGAGGCCTGCCGCGAAGCCGATATCGATTGTCCTGTTTACATAACGGAAGGCTGGAACGAACTTACAGGCAGAGAGCATCCTGAGTGGGTCAAGCTGGAAAAAGACGGAAAAATGCAGTACATGCCGCCGGAAGGCAAGGACGACGATCCGCGTCCTTGGGGCTGGCACACAATATGTCTCAACACGCCTTATCTCGACTATCTCCTGAACATCACGGAAGAAGTCATCACACGTTTTAAGCCGTCCGGCATATTTTACG
>JAKJHH010000067.1:7123-17538 GCA_022703965.1 Verrucomicrobiota bacterium | reverse complement strand
TGCTATTGTCCGGCATGCAGAAAAAGCATGGCTGAACGCGGCTGGGACATCAATGACGACGCGCTGGCGCAGAAATTCGCTACGGAAGTCTATATAAACTATCTCAAGAAAACAACTGAGCTCATTTGGAAGCTTTCTCCGTCAACACGAGTATTCCACAACTCTGACGCAAAAAAGGGACGCAAGGATCTCTATCCATACTTCTCGCATTATGAGATTGAGTCCCTGCCGACAATGTTCTGGGGCTACGACCACTTCCCGCAAAACGCAAAATATTATAAATACAAGAATTTCGACCTGCTCGGCATGACAGGTAAATTCCATATTTCATGGGGTGAATTCGGAGGCTTCAAAAATCCTGACGCGCTCCGCTATGAATGCTCGGTGATGAATGCTCTCGGGGCAAAATGCAGCATCGGCGACCAACTCCATCCGACGGGGATAATGGATGAGGAAACTTATAGAATCATCGGAGCCGCCTATCAGGAAGTCGAAAAGAGAGAAGAGCTTTGCCTGAAGGCAAAGAGCGTTTCTGATATCGCGGTTGTCAGTCCCTCCGCGCTGCTGAAGGACAATAGAAAAGAAGATGCCGAATACGGAGCGTCCATAATGCTCCTCGAAACTCAGCGCCAGTTTGATATTGTTGACGAGGACGCTGATTTCAGTCAGTACAAGATGCTCATTCTCCCCGACGAGGCGCCCGTAAATGACGCACTTTCAAGCAAAATCAACAAGTTCCTGGAAAACGGCGGAAAACTGATATTCAGCGGAGAAAGCGGACTCACAGAAGGACAGTCCGGCTTCAACTTCAAGACAGATATCAAATACGTTTCCGCTCCGGTATGGGATCTTGACTACAGTGTAGTCAAAGAAGCATTAGCCAAATCAATGGTAAAAACCCCCTTCCTGAATTACAAGGCAGGCTATATGGCGGAAGCCGGAAAGAACTGCGAAATTCTTGCCGAAACTCTGCCGCCATATTTCAAACGGACATACAAACATTTCTGTTCGCACATGAACACGCCTTACGACTACAAGGCAAAACGCAGTCCTGCGGTAATCAGAAACGGCAATATCATATATATCGCCCACAAAATCTTCTCCATGTACAAGGACAAGGGAATGAAGCTGCACAGAGATCTTGTAAATAACTGCATAAATCTGCTGATGCCGGAAAAGATCGTGACGACAAGTCTGCCGTCCTGCGGCAGAGTATTCCTGACAACACGCAGCGGAGCCGACAAGGAACTGCTTCTTCACCTGCTTTATGTAACTCCTGTAAAGCACGGGGGAACAGAAGTAATCGAAGACATCATAAAAGTCCATAATGTCGAGGTATCAGTAAAAGCTGAATTCAAAGCAAAATCAGTAGTCCATGCGCTGAGCGGGAAGGAAATCCCGTTCAAGCAGGATGGAGCTACAGTTTCATTCACAGTGCCGGAACTAGAAATGTACGATATCATAAAGATATCCTAAGCTCAAACGCTTTATCAGAGAGTCCGCCATAACAGCGGCCTCTCTTTTTTTTTACCTTTGATTGCAATGTGCCTCTTCAGAGCTAAAATAATAGACTACAGAAGAGGTCAGGATGGCAGGCGCAGAAAAAAAATCCAGAGGCTTAGTAATAATCAACACCGGAAACGGCAAGGGAAAAAGCACAGCCGCGTTCGGAACCGCTTTGCGTGCCGCAGGATGGGGACAGAAAGTCCTGATTCTGCAATTCATCAAAGGCCCCATGAAGACAGGCGAGAAAAACGCCGTCGCAAAACTTGCGTCTGCCGGGCTGGACATCTCGATACAGAGCACCGGACGCGGCATGATAAAGAAATCCGACGATGTCGCCAAGGATCTCGCTCTGATCAAAGTTGCCTGGCAAAAAGCCGAAGCCGCAATTTTGAGTGGAGCTTACGATCTTATTGTTCTGGATGAGATAAATATAGTCCTCCACAAAAAATATCTTTCGGTTGAAACAGTCTGCGAGACACTGAAAAGGCGTCCACTGAAAACATCAGTCATCCTGACCGGACGCCATGCGCTTCCGGAACTTATTAATATTGCGGACACGGTATCTGAAATCAATGAAGTAAAACACGCTTATCAAAAGGGCATCAAAGCCCGCAAAGGAATAGAATTCTGAACTTATGACAAATAAAAGCGCAAAACTATATGCAATCGGAACAGGCCCAGGCGATCCGGAACTCATAACAGTAAAAGCGGCAAAAGCGCTGGCATCGTCAGACTGCATCTTTGAAGTGATATCGGCAGACGGACGTGAAAGCATTTCAGGCTCGGTAGCCCGCGAATACGCATCAGAAAAAGCCGAGTTCATCAAACTGCTCTTCCCAATGGTATCGTCTCTGGAAAGTAAAAATGCGGCATGGAAAAAGAATGCGTCCGAAATGGCGGATGCCCTGAAAAACGCCAAAACTTGCAGCTTCGTCACAATTGGCGATCCTTCGCTCTACAGTACATTTTCATATCTCATGAAGGAATTGAAGGAAATCTATCCGGATGCGCAGGTGGAAATCATTCCCGGAATCACAGCTATCCAGTGCGCGGCGGCAAAGGCGCAAATCCCGCTCGCGGAAGACACTGAACTGCTGACAATAATTCCTGCGTATTCCATGGACAACCATAAGAACCTCGAGGAAATATTCAAAAGTTCCGCCAATGTCGCCATAATGAAAAGCTTCAAATCCAGAACGGAGCTTTCGACATTCATCAAAACACTTGCGCCGGATACAGTGACAGTATTCGCCTCAAGACTTGGCCTTGAAGGCGAAACCATCTGCACAGACATAAACAAGGTGGACAGCCTTCCTGAAGAATACCTCTCTCTGTTCATCGTAAAGCAAAGTGGAAAATAATTTATGGACTTCACAAAAATAAGCTGGGATGCATCGGGATCGGAAATCGAAGCGGAAAGTTTCCGCAGGATCGATGCAGAATACACAGGTCGCAAAGACTTCAGCCCGGAGGAATGGACTGTAGCCCGACGCCTCATTCACACAACAGGCGATTTCTCAATAACAGAAAATCTTGTATTCCGCAATAATCCGATATCAAAATGTCTGGATGCTCTGAAAAAAGGAGTCCTGCTCTATTGCGACTCCAACATGATAAAGGCAGGAATATCGCTGCCCAAGCTTAAGAAGCTGAATCCTGATTACACTGCCGATAAATTAACATGCCGCATAGCGGATCAGGATATCATGAAAATAGCGGCAGAACGGAAAATATCCAGAGCGCTTGCCTCGGTCGAAGCGATGGGCGATGCCTTGAACGGCTCTATTATACTGTGCGGAAACGCTCCTCTAGCTCTCGCCGCATGCATCAGAAACAGCGTCGAAAAAGGAATTGTGCCGTCCATGATAATCGGAGTCCCTGTCGGCTTTGTAAATGTTGTGGAATCCAAGGAACTTCTTATGGAAACTTCAATTCCGCATGTTACTATAAAAGGCAGAAGGGGCGGGAGTCCTCTCGCCGTGGCAATTTTGCATGGAATACTTGAAAGTGCAGGTATCAAACTATGAATCCACCCGAAGAACCGGCGCAACTCAGGAGCGGCTTCTCTACAGGCGCATGCGCAGCGGCTGCCGCAAAAGCTGCTTATTTGAGTCTGAAAGGCAAGGATATTGATCCTGAAAGTCCACTGGAAATCATGTTTCCGGACGGAGTCGAACGCGAACTCATTATCAAGGAAGCCACTGCTGACTCAAACTCAGGCACTGCGACAATCATAAAGGACGCAGGAGACGATCCGGATGTAACAGATAAATCAGAAATCAAGGTTTCCATACGCAAATCATCTCCGGAAGAACTTACAGACGCAGACTATTTTCACAGTTGCGGACGACTCGGCAAGCTGATTATTCGTGGCGGAAGCGGAGTCGGACTTTCCACTCGCGACGGCCTTGATGTGCCTAAGGGCAAGTGGGCAATAAATCCTGTTCCGCAGAAAATGCTCTGCGAAAACTTACTCATTGCAGGATTCAATCCGGCAAAAGCCGAGTACCTGCTTGTGGAAATCTCCGTTGCGGACGGAGAAAACATCGCAAAACGCACACTTAATCCTACGCTTGGGATTGAAGGCGGCATATCAATTTTAGGAACCACAGGCATAGTCAAACCGTATTCAAACGAAGCCTATATCCACACACTGAAGCTGCTGATCAAAAACGCAAAAGAGTCAGGCGCGAATGAAATCGTACTGACAACCGGAAGCAGTACATCCAAAGCTGTACGCGAGGAACTGCACGATATTCCGGAAGAGCGATTTATTCGCATCGGAGATTTCATCGCAGATGCGTTAAAGTATGCAGATACTATGGATTTTGACTGTGTACACATCGCCTGCATGCCCGGCAAACTCTTCAAATACGCATGCGGTCATGAATACACACACGCGCACTTTAATCCTCTCTGTCCTAAAGATCTGAAACCTTTTATGCAGCTTCTGGACGCACCGCCGAAATATCTTGCGATGACGGAGCGAGTCGCAACAGTACGCGAAATATTCGAAAAGATTCCGGAAAGCCTTTTTCTTGCTCTCATGAATCTGCTTGCAGACAAAGGAACTGAGTATTTCAGAACATGGGCTCCTGAAACCAAGATTCTGGATCTTAATGTTTTCGACAGCAAAGGCTTTCTTGTAACCAAACGATGCAGGATCAGAAAAGCATGAAACAGCCGAACTGTAAACTCACTGTCGCAGGATGCGGAATTTCATTGGATTCCATGCACAGCGATGCAATCAAGGCGGTCGAATCAGCCGAAATCCTTGCCGGAGGCAAACGTCTGCTGGCGCTATTCCCGGATTTCAAAGGCAAAACAATTGAACTGGATGCCGATCTGACTTCAAAAATCCCGGACATAATATCCAGTTCCATTGAAAAGAAAACGGTAATTCTGGCCTCGGGCGATCCGTTATTCTGCGGTATCGGAGCAATGCTGAAAAATATAAACGGCTTGAAAATCATTCCGGCAGTAACCGCATTTCAGGAATTCTTCAGTCGCATCAAAGAACCATGGAACGACTTCAGCTTCTTTACTCTTCACGGAAAAAAAGAAACTCCGGACTTCCGAAATATTCTGGCAAGCCCGAAGGCTCTCATATGCTGCGACAACAAAAATACGGCTTCAATCATCGCAGACAAACTCATCGCCTTCTGCCCATCCGCTAAAAACAGACCGGCTGCGGCAGCAGAAAATCTGGGACTGAAAAATGAGAGCGTCATCCGTGGAACACTCGCTTCAATCGCAAAAAAACAATTCAGCGGACTGTCCATGCTGCTCCTCTTTCAGGACAACACCAAAATAAGCGACGATGGAATCTTCCTCGGTCTGCCTGATTCAGAATTTCACGTCGAAAACAGACTTATAACTCATCCCGAAATACGGGCGATATGCCTTTCAAAACTCAGGCTCGGCTCCGGGGTACTATGGGATGTCGGAGCCGGAAGCGGCTCAGTATCTCTTGAAGCCTGCGGGCTTTGCGACGGACTTCATGCTTTCGCCATCGAGCAATACGCCGAACGATGCCGTCAGATCAAAGCAAATCTGACAAAACACGGACAGGAATCCAAGGTCACAGTTATAAACGGACTTGCACCGGAGGCCTTTGAGGGTTTGCCTCGTCCTCGAGCGGTTTTCGCAGGCGGCGGAGGCCGCAATACAGCCGACATACTCGCGGCAGCCTATAAAGAACTGCTGCCCGGAGGCCGCATAGTCGTCCCTGCCGTACTTCTCGAAACCAGAGCCACACTGACAAACATCTTCAAAGATGAGTTTATCGAAGCTCTTTCCATCTCTGTTTCGAGATCGGAAGAACTTGCCGGACAGCGCATGATGAAATCTGAAAACCCCGTTGAAATATATGTCTTCGGTAAAAAGGAAGAACTTCATAAATGAATTGGACAAGTCCCGTAATATTCGCAGGCGCAGGCCCCGGCGCAACTGATCTTATAAGCGTCCGGGCTCTCGAAGCCGTCAAAAGCGCAGACATGATAATCTACGCAGGCTCACTCGTAAATCCTGAAATACTGAAATCTGCCAGACAGGATGCGGAAATCCTCGACAGCGCCGCGATGTCTCTTGAAGAGATAATCACCGCCATGCAACGTTGCGTCCAGACAAAAGGACACATCCTCAGACTGCACACAGGAGACCCCTCTGTCTATGGGGCAATCGGAGAACAAATAAAGGAACTCGACAAGCTTGGCATATCATATGAAGTCATTCCTGGCGTAAGCTCAGTCTTCGGCGCTGCGGCGGCTCTCAAAACAGAACTGACGCTTCCAGGGGTCTCTCAGACAATCATACTGACAAGGCGTCCGGGACGCACTCCCGTGCCGGAAGGACAGGACATCAAAAGTCTGGCCTCCCACAAGGCGACAATGGCAATATTTCTCTCCGTTTCTGAAATATCTGAACTGACAGAGGAACTTCTTGACGGCGGATACAGCCTTGACACCCCTGTTTCCGCGGTGAGCCGCGCAACATGGCCGGACCAAAAAATCATCAGAGCCACAATAGGAACAATAGCGGAAAAAATCAAAGCGGAAGGCATATCACGTCAGACAATGCTCATCGTCGGGGATGTTCTGAAGAACTCAGGCGAAGCCTCAAAGCTCTATGATGCCGCGTTTACTCACGGTTATAGAAAAGGTACAGAAGAAATTCAGCCGCTTCCGGCAAAAGAAGTCCAGTCCATCAAGGAATGCGCCGTTTACGCAATAAGCGAAGCAGGTTCACTGAAAGCCAAAGAGCTTGCCGAAAAACTTGGAGCAGATCTCTTTCTTCAGGAAAAATTCAAGCTCTGCGAAAATGCCGTCTACTTTGAAAGCGGAGCGCTTGAAGAAACAATCCGCAATAACTGGAAAAACTACAAGTCGCACATCTTCATTATGGCAACAGGAATTGTCATGCGGAAAATAGCTCCGCTCATCAAAAGCAAATTAAGCGATCCCGCTGTTCTTGTCTGCGACGAAAAAATGCAGTTCGTCATAAGCCTGCTTTCCGGTCATATCGGAGGAGCAAACCGCCTCGCTGCCAGAGTGTCGGATTTGACAGGCGCACAGGCAGTCATAACCACAGCAACCGATGTCCAGAATGTCATGGCATTCGATGAACTGGCAAGCATTAGAAAATGGCAGATACAAAATCCAGAGATGATAAAGACTTTGAATTCAGCCCTGCTTGAGAAAAAGAAAATTGCTGTACGTATTCCGGAAGAGGATTTTAAGGAATTCTATGCTGAAAATCCCAAAATCAAGCTGATAAGAAGCAGCTCCGATATATCCCCGGATACAGACTGCGTTGTCATTCTGGATGAACTTGTCAACACTGGAGACATCCCTTGTCTGTTTCTGAAAAGCGTTATGTAATAGGAATCGGATGTCGGCGAGGAGTCCCTAAGGGCGAAATACTCGCCGCAATTGATTCCGCTCTGAAACTTGCCGGTATTCATAAGAATGAGATCGCCGGTGCAGCCTCCTGCGAGATCAAAAACAATGAGGAAGGCTTGCTTGAAGCCGTCAAAGAAAACTCATGGGATATAGTCTTTTATCCAGCAGAGGAACTGGATAAGGTTAAAACAAATTCCATCTCGGAATACGTCAAAAAACACGCAGGAACAGGAAGTGTCAGCGAGGCAGCAGCTTTGTTGCGTTCCGCTGAAAAAAAATTGATGCTGCCGAAAACAAAATTCGGCAGCATCACAATAGCAATCGCAAGATAAGTTACTTCTTGAGAATCAGAACAGCACCCGAATTCTCTTTAAGCTTCAGATCAATCATTCCATTTTTGCAGGCAGCTGAAGCGTCGTCAGAAATGAGCTTGGAAAGAATCCAACCCTTCTGGAGTGTCAACTTTTCATTCATATCAGCCGGACTGCAATTAACGCAGATGCAGACCTTTTCAGATGCGGAAATATCATGCTCGGTTACTGCTAGATAAGCGTTCTCCTTTGAAATGACTTTCTTTTTAAGAAGATCGGCAGCAATATACTTGTAAAGTTTCCAGGCATCACGGCTTTCTTCGGCCTGGAAAGTGCCGCCTCGCTCAATCATCAGAGTCTCGACAGGGAAAGTGAGCAGATAAATTGTGCCTTTTCCGAATTTTGTTTCAAAGAAGACAGGTTTGCCAGTCTTCTTGTCAGTTCCGAGAACATCCGCACCGACGCTTTTCATATCATAGATGGTCTTAACAGGAAAACTAAGCTCAAGTTTTTCTTTTCCAAGCTTGAGCTCATAATTGTATGAACCGACACCGCTTGAACGTGTCTGAACTTCAACACCGAAGAAATCCTTGAACTTGCTGAAGAATGAAAGATCCATTGAGACATAAAGAGATGCCCCCTTGCGGACTTTTTCGACAAGCTCTTTCCATCTTTTACCGGACATGCCCCCCTGCCCTTTGACGGAAGGCATGATATAGAAATCAGAATCCTTGAGAGGCTGCTCACCGTACTGAAACTCAATATTGAAACCTGCCTGTTTTGAAAGAATAAAGGACGAGTAGGCAACAGCCCACTGATCCTGCTCTGTTCCAAGAATACAGACAGCATCCTTCTTAAGTTCAGGAAGCTTGCCGAAAGGCATTTTATCAACGAAATTTCTAAACTTCTTCATTTCAACTGCGGAAGCGGCAGGCTCGTAATCTTTCGAGAACATACCGAGTTCGCGTTCACATGAGTTCCAGTCATAAGGAGCATGTGCGAGATGTTCCTGATCAAAGGCGCACCACCAGAAGAATCCGCGACAATCATGAGCCCAGGCATTCCAAAGGACATTCTTTGTGTATGAACGGGTCTTTTCATATCCTGCAATCATCGGGCCAAGAGTACCGATTTCCTCAATAAAGGCGCTGCGGTTGCCGACTTCTCCGTAAAAACGGGTTTCAGATACCGCATGGAAAACACTGCGGATTGTATCGCAAGGATCAAATCTGGCGTAAGGAGTAAACTGAGGATAAGGATGAGTCGTGAGAATTTCAGTCAATTCCGCCTGATCCTGAATCGTCCACTTGCCATTGCGTTCCTCGGCAGTCAAACTGTGCATTCCTGAAACAACAGGACGACTTGTGTCTTCCGAGCGAATCGCATTTGTGATGAAGGCAGTCCATGAATAAGCGACGGAGGAAGACTCAACACCGCCCATACAGTTACATTCATTACCCAAATCCCAAGCTTTGATAGCCGGTGCGTCTTTCAGACTTTTTACGAAATATTTCACAAAACGGCTCTGCCACCTAAGAGAAAGCGGATCAGTATAAACATGCTTGTCCTCAAGCGCCGGAGGCGTATAGTAGCGTCCACTCATCCAGCCAGTAACAATACCGACGACGAGAGCAAGCTTGTATTTTTCAGCAAGATCAGCCATTTTTCTAAAACGCTGAATCATCACTTCATTTACCCCTGCGCGTCCGGCTTCAGTATCGGGAAGCGGCTCTTCTCCGAAGCGAATTTCGCGCGGATGATTTCCTCCGCCCTTCAGCATTGTTATCGGCTGAAAATCAGGCCAGAGAGGAAATACTCGCAAAGCCTGGATGCCATTGGCAGATAAAAGCTTAAAATCTTTTTCGACAACTTTTTCATCCCAGTTTCTCCACATATTGGTACCGGCGTGGGATGCCCAGTAATTGGCTCCGGTAAGAAAAGTTCCGGGACTTTGCAGAAAGGCTTGCGGGGCAGATTCTTTTTTCATCAATAACTCCTGTGAAGCAGATATTTTTATGTTGATTTTCTTATGACAAGCTCAGTCGGAACAACTGTATGTTCAGGCTGAGTTTCTTTTTTGATCATCGCCCGGAGATGCTCAAAAGCCAAATCTCCAAGCTTAAAGAAAGGCTGGCGCACTGTTGTTAGAGGAGGTCTGAAAAATGCCGAAATTTCCAAACAGTCAAAGCCTGTAAGCTTAAATGATTCCGGTATCTTCAGTCCTTTCGCTTCTGCTGAATTCATAACATCCAATGCGATATGGTCATTGGCGCAGACCAGTGCATCAAATTGAATTCCAGTTTCAATAAAAGGATCAAGATAAGGGCAGTAATCCTTTCGCAGGAAAGGATCGCCGTCAAATCTGGCACGTCCCATGACAACACGATCCTGACTATACTCAAGACCTTTCTCCTGAAGGAATTGCCTAAAAACAGACTCACGCACTTTATGATGATACTGCACGTGTTCCCGCACTGATCCGGCAAAGCAGAATTTGCGCGCCCCCTGATTGTAAAGATGCTCCATCACAGAACGCATTCCGCCCTCATTGTCCACAGATACGGAAGGAATGTAATCATGATTATATATGTCATTGATAACAAGATAAGGATAATTACCAGCCGCAATTTTTTTATAGAGCTCAGTGACGGACTCACCTATTGGGGCATCAATGATATCGCCAAGGAAGATCATCCCG
>JAKJHH010000067.1:3513-7113 GCA_022703965.1 Verrucomicrobiota bacterium | reverse complement strand
CCGTTCTCAAGAAACTCCATCGGAGGACGGTTTTCCATCACAAGCACATTGTAAGAGGCTTTTTCAGCGGCACTTACAAGTCCGGCAAGAATCTCCTGATAATATGCTCCATGACGGCTTGCCTCCCGTCCGGTTTTCAGTGGAGCAGAAGAAAAACCGATTGTATAGGCCTGTCCGCCGCGAAGCATTCTCGCTCCGTAATTTGGTTTATAATCAAGATCTTGAGCAGCTTTTAAAATACGCTCTCTAGTCTCTGCCGATATGCGGATTGGCGCCGAAGAATCGGGATTGAAGACTTTTGACACAGTACCAATTGAAACATTGGCCAACTTGGCGACATCTTTGATTCCAGCTTTCATAAAAACCTCAGAAAAACTTATCAGGAAAACGTTTTATCACCATTATTCTATCATGATGAATCAATAATGTCAAGACTGGAATATATCTACAAAAACAGAATTCTTAAGAGCAGAACAGATATTGGCAAGTCAATCGAAAATATAAAAGGAACTTGTGCGAGTAATAATCTAGATGGTGCCCGGGGCGGGACTCGAACCCGCACGCCATTACTGACAACAGATTTTAAGTCTGTTGCGTCTGCCATTTCGCCACCCGGGCAAAGGATGACATATCGTCATCCTGGAGGAAGCATATCGATAACCTGAAGCTGCTGCTTCCTGTCACCGTAATAATCATTAATTTGAGGGCTTGCTATTATATCCCAAGTTGAGTGAAGAGCAAGCATAGTTCTGTTAAATGCTATAAAATCTGAGCACTCGCCGGAACGGTCACGGAAAACTCCGCGGCAATGTCCGTTATTCAGAGGAAATATTTTTACAATTTCCAATCTGTTTATGCGAAAGACCGGAGGAGGATTACAATGTCCGAAAGGTTCCAGACGGTCAAGATATGAGAAGAAATCCTCGCTTAGATCTCTAAGCTCAACTATGCCGTCGTAATTTACCTGATTGACAAGATCGGCCTCTTTTATGTGAACAGAAACCTGTTTTTCAAATTCTTCATGGAATTTTGAAATCATCTCCTTTGTCATGCCAAGGCCGACCGCCATTGGGTGTCCGCCGTAACGCGTAAGGAGTCCGGAACAGGAAGAAAGAACCTGAACAAGATTTAAATTGCCGACACTGCGTCCCGAACCGTGAGCCTCTTCGCCTTGAATTGTCAGAACGATGGCAGGCTTATTATAGTCTCTGGCAAGGCGTGAAGCAACAATACCGATAACGCCTTGATGCCATCCTTCTCCGGCAACAACAATCGCTTTGGATTTTGTAAGATCAAGCTTGGTATCAATCTGCTGTTTGGCCTCGTTAAAGATCTCCTGCTCTTTTATCTGACGTTTGAGGTTGAAATCCTCAAGAATTTCGGCATAGCGATAGGCATCCACTATATTATCGGAATTCAGCAGAGCAAGCGCAGTATTCGCATTGCCGAGACGTCCAGCGGCATTGATTCTTGGAGCAAGCTTGAAAGTTATATCCGAAGGCTTAAGCTGTGTCTTGATTTTTGCAATTTCAATCAAAGCTCTGATGCCTGGACGTATCTGTTTTTTGAGTATCTTCATTCCGTGCTTAACCAGAATGCGGTTCTCGCCCATGAGAGGAACGATATCCGCAATTGTGCCGAGAGCTACGAAGTCTAGAACCTCCTGCAAATCAGTAGTAAAACCGCCGAGATTATGCTCTCTGCCATACTTCACAAAGGCATGACTGAGCTTGAAGGAAACACCAACGCCTGAAAGCAGATGGAGATCCCCCATTTCCGAATAAATCTTGGGATTTATGATGGCAAGAGCTTCAGGAACCTGATCGCCGGGCTCATGATGATCTGTAATGATCACATCGATTCCCTGACGCTGAGCCTCTTTGACTGCATCCACACTGTTGATTCCGCAGTCCACTGTAACGAGGACTTTGCAGCGGGAATCAAAGGATTCAACAGCCTTGAGGAGGGTATCAGGTGTAAAACCGTAGCCGTCGTCGAAACGGTGCGGCAGAAAAGATCGCACATCAGCACCGTTCTTGGAAAGCACCCATGACAATAGGGCAGTTGATGTTATACCGTCCGTATCATAATCGCCGTGAATAAGGATAATCTCGCGAGCCTGAATAGCCTTCCAAAGCCTTTCGACCGCAGCTTGAATACCCGGAAAACGGAAGGGATCAGACAACTCACTCAAATTTACATTCAAGTACGAGTCAACCTTATCCGCAGTCAATCCCCTGGCGGCCATGTACATGGCTACAGCCTTGGGAATTGAATTTTTCATCATCAGCTCTGATACAGAATTTTCATTAACACCTGCCGTGGTTTCCCATATTTTTTCCATTAATGTCCTTATATTTTTAATATTTCACTGCTAATATACAGAGCTTCCGGCAAATAGCCACACATTTTCTAAGATGATTTCTGTTTTTTTATTTGCTTTTTGATTAAGCTCGATTATATTCATCCCTCACATCAGTAATGATGCTCAGGTGCCGACGTGGCGGAACGGCAGACGCGCTGCGTTCAGGTCGCAGTTCTCGCAAGGGAGTGTGGGTTCAAATCCCCCCGTCGGCACCAACTTATCTACCTAAAAATTCCTTCATATTAGCGCTTTCAACATCTCATTTTCAATTGCGACAAAAACAAAAAAAAATCCGGTTTCTCATTTGCAGAAAAACCGGATCAGTTCAGTTCAATACGTTATGAAAATCAGGCGTCAAGAAAATTCTTCAGCATCTGATGTCCATGCTCAGTGAGAATTGACTCGGGATGGAACTGGACGCCAAAAACAGGGAAAGTTCTGTGGCGAACCGCCATGATTATCTTATCGGATGTCTCGGCGGTCACCTCAAGACATGAGGGAACAGAAGATGCCTCAATCACAAGAGAATGATAGCGTGTCGCCTTGAACGGAGAAGGAATTCCTTTAAAAATATCTTTTCCGTTATGGTGAATTTCTGAGATTTTGCCGTGCATCAGATAAGGAGCCCTTATAACGTTGCCGCCGAAAACTTCGCCTATACACTGATGCCCGAGACAGACTCCGAAAACAGGAATATTCTTTTCACCTATATATTTAATGGCATCACAGGAAATACCTGCTTCTCTGGGAGAACACGGCCCAGGGGAAACAATCAGCTTGTCGATTTTCATAGAAGCGAGATCAGAAAGCGAAATCTTATCGTTTCTGACAACTTCCGGAGAAACACCGAGTTCCTGAAGGTACTGGACTATATTAAATGTAAATGAATCATAATTATCAATCATCAGAATCATAACTGGAGAACTCCTTAAATTTCATGACGGACTCACAAGGAAACCCGTTAACTCAGGATAATTTAGAAGGAATTGATTTTTTTACACGCAGGATTCAGCTTTTTTTTAAAAAAACATGAATTTTCTGTTTGTCATCAGTCTTATCCATGATTATATTCCGGAGCTATAGAAATCCTTTGAAAGCCGGGCGATTTTTATTTCCGGCGGACAATTCTGAACACTTGATACTTAGAAAGGTGCGACGGTTATGGAAGGAAGCGGAGACGATAAGATGGTTGGACTCACTCCCGGCAGCGAAGGCTCCGGAATCAATGATCCAAT
>JAKJHH010000067.1:0-3470 GCA_022703965.1 Verrucomicrobiota bacterium | reverse complement strand
AACCGACACAGGCAACATGAAGCGCATGGCGGTTGAACAGCAGGCTAAACGTACAATCAAGCTCAAGCCGCTCACTCCCAAGGCTCCTTCTCAGGCTGCCGCACCGGCTCCAGCTCCAGCAGCTGCCGCAAATTCCGAAGAAACTATTTCAATGGACAGCAGTGATCTTGAAGAACCGACTGTCAAAGTTCCCAAAATTCAGGTTGCGGCAACAACACCTTCACTGCCCGGCCTTAAGCAGACAATAAAACTCCGTCCGTCATCCGCCGGTGCCGAAGCCCCTGCTTCAAGCCCTGCCGCTGATGTCAAAGCCGGAAGCGCAACCATCAAGCTCAAACCATCCACAATAACGCCCGCAGCCGCTCCGGAAGCAGCCGCTCCCGCAGCAAAAGCAGCTGATCTTGCTGAAGAAAAAACATCCGCAATCGGCAAGCAGACAATTCGTCTTGTTCCGAGAAAACCGGAATCCTCTGCCGCTCCCGCTCCTTCTGATCCGACAATCAAGCTTGGCGGATCGGTAGCCCCCTCTGAGCCTACAGTCAAATTTGAAGCAACTCAGGAGCTTCCCGCAGAAGAAGCCGCACCTGCTGCCGCTGCTGACCCCAGAATCGGCATCAAAAAGCATGTTCAGACTGAAACAGCTCAGGATCTTGCTTATCCCGAACCTGACTATCTCAAGACAGAAGTCAAACCGAAATCTGAACCGTCGATTATCTTCACAATTGCCGCTTCAATTTCTGTTCTTGTTCTTGCATGGTCAGTATTTTCTCTCTTCACACATTACAACAGCATCTGGAACTGATCTCAGTTAACAACAGAATTCAGAGACCCGCCCTCACAAGCGGGTCTTTTTTTTGTATAGTCCAACTGACGCTGATAGTCAAGTCTGTAACATCACAAGGTGCGTCAATATCTGATGGCGCTCTGCTTGCTTGGATTAATACTGACATATATATTATCCTCAGCTAATTTATTGGGGGGTCGTGTAAGTGAAGTATCAGAAAATTTCGGAGTGTATAAGTCTTTTCCTGCTACTATGGATACTCGCTCTTATACCATTTGCAATATTCGCGTGGACAGTATTACTGCAAGTAATTCATGCTGAAGCGACTCTTTATGCGGGCATCCTTTGTGCCTTAATATACTGTGCAATATTCTTAAAACTTATTCTAAGGGAACAAACTTACATCCTGATTGCCGTGCAGCGTAAGCTTTTGCAGAGACTCGACACGAATCATGCAGTGCCGAAGGAACTGCACGCGTATATGACCATGCGGTCAAACAACACATTTAAACTTATCGTCAATACAATACTGCTTATAAGTATTCTGGCAGCTCCGCAAATAGCCCACAACTGGCTTTTTGAAACGCCTCAATCTGATTTTATGATAAGATTCCATGCAAGCTGTTTTTGGTCCATAATGATCTGGAGTCAATTCATATTCCCAATTCTATTCATAAATGAACTTGAACTGAAAGAGCACATAAAAATTCTCAAGGAATGCACTCAATGATAGACAGAATTGCGCGAAATCAGCTCATTACAGCAATAGAACTTTACATGAACGAGACGTTGACAGCCTTTCAGTTTGATTCTGAAATGACAAATATCAACACCAAGGACGCCACAGTCAATTGGGCAATACATGACTTATGGTACATCTATGATGACGTAACCGATCACTATATTATTGCTGATGCGGAACTTTGGAATAATCTCAATAGAATGGTTCTCTACCTGAAATCAGACTGCGAAATCTCAAAAGAACTCCGCAAGAAGAAAAAATTTTCCAGCTTGGAACAGGCACTGTATCCGTTCAAATCCATAACAGAATTGCGTGCTGCAATGGAACTGTTTCCGGAATTCAAAAAGAGCGCCTTCAATACAGCTCTTGATGATGAATCCAGAAAATGTTTGTTCAGTCCATTGAATATAACATCTACCATAATCAGTCTCATTATACTAGTCATAGTAGCGAGCTATATTCTTTACAGTAAATATAGCTCGTAATACATGCCCTAACTTCAAATCGTCATACGGACACCAGGACTCTTTAGTGCCTTGATTCCGGCTTCCATGATTCTCACAATTTCAAGAGTTTCTTCCTTTGGAACAGGAGACTGTCCCGTCTTGAAAAACTCCAGCATCGCAAGAATAAAGCGAGGGAAAAAGTCCCCCATATTGTCAGCGATAAAATTCTTACGTCTTTCATATTGCACTCGTATCCCGAACCCCTGAGGCTCATAGCGGTTAAAGAAGGCTTGTCGTCCATCCAAATACTCGACAAGGAGAATATCAGAGTTTGCACTGCCAAGCTGAGTTAGATATTTTGCGCCCTGCCCCATGAGCATCACAGCCATTTCAATCTGATGAATTGAGTACTCCTGAAATGAACTGCCGCCGCCGCTGACAAAGACGGTCTCGGCTTTCATTCCTGAATGTTCCTTCAGGAAGCCCTGAATTTCAGAACCGAAACGGAGCGCAGACGAGGACATGAGCGGCGTGCCATGTTTTTCTGCGAGTTTGATGATTCTTGCCGCAGTTGCAGGATCAGGCGCAAAAGGCTTGTCGATATAAAGAGGTTTTCCGCTCTTTAGTGGAATCTCGGCAAGACGCTCGTGAACCTCGGGATTTGAAGGAGCAAGCACAAGAAGACAGTCGCATGCCTCCACCAGTTCCTCTATCGAAGAGGCTGGCTGCACTGAAAAATCACGACACCATTCCTTCAAGCTGCGTTTTCCAGGCGGCGTAATCTCTTCCCAGGCCATATGCACACAGAATTCATCCTTCAAAGCCGTCTTGGCTATAAAATCCGGATAGTTATTGGCATGCCACTCATCGATAAAATAATCAATAAAACCTATTTTTTTCATAATTACACCTCAAAGTTCAATACGTTTTCCAGTTCTTGATGACTCGTAAGCCGCAAGTACGGCTCTCAAAGTTTCCTTGCCTTCATGAATTCCGGGACAGAAAGGCTCTCCGCACTCCAGATGACCTGTAAAATATCGCATTTCTCTTCCCCATGCCCCGCCGGCAGAGATGCCGTCCTTGAGCACAAATTCCTTCATCTCATTCTGTCCCGAAGCCGAAATAACCCCACACTGCATCACACACTTATTTTTGATATAGTCGGAAACGATGGCTCCGTTATCGCCCATTATTTCAATCCCGACAAAACCTGAAGGAGAAGTCCAGCCGCACTCAATATAGCCCATGCAGCGTGAACCGAATTCAAGAATAGCAACAACATTATCATCCAAAGCTATATTTTTTCTAAGCGTAGCAGTTCTCCCGCTGACAGCAGTTATTGAGCCGCAAAATACCTGAACAATATCCAGCGCATGCACTGCCATGTCCATAAGAGCGCCGCCTCCGGCTAGCTCGGGCTTATAGAACCAGTCAGTCTGAGCCCATCCCGGCCATGGCCCAGTATGGGCAAAACGGACTCGAATCATGTAGTGCTCTC
>JAKJHH010000066.1:11573-17868 GCA_022703965.1 Verrucomicrobiota bacterium | reverse complement strand
CCTGCCATTGCCGCGCTGGCGGGATTGGTTCCGTGGGCGGCATCGGGGATCAGCATCACTTTGCGCTGAGTTTCGCCTCTGGCCTTGAAATAGGCAGCCATGAGCATGACGCCTGTGAGTTCTCCGTGAGCGCCTGCGAGAGGCTGCATCGTGCACTGTGAGAATCCCATGATTTCGCTCAGGAAGCGTTCAGCTTCATAAATGACTTCCAGTGCGCCCTGAGTGAGCGATCCGCCGTGTCTGAGCTGAGGAAGCAGGGGGTGCAGGTTTGCGAACCCCGACATCTTGGCGACCTGTTCATGGAATTTAGGATTATATTTCATTGTGCATGAACCGAGCGGGTAGAAGTTTGTGTCTACACCGAGGTTCTTGCGTGAAAGCAGAGTAAAATGTCTGATAGCCTCCTGTTCGGAAACTTCTGGCATTTCGGCGGCTTTTGTGCGTCTGAGATTTTCCGGAATCGAACTTTTCACCGGAACATCTGACTTGGGGATTGATGAGCCGCGGCGTCCGGCTTTGCTTTTTGAGTATATCAGTTCCATAATACGGCCTCCATTGCATTGGCAAGAGCCTTGATCTCTTCGCGCGTTCTCTTTTCTGTAACGGCGATGAGGAGCTGGTTTTTGCGGTCGGGGTAGTATCTTCCGAGAGGGAATCCTGCCGCAAAGCCCTTGTCGATGAGTTTGCCCGCGAGTTCTGAGGCGTCGCAGGGAACTTTAATGACGAATTCATTGAAGAAAGGATCTTCGCTGACAGCTTCAACTCCTTTGATCTTCAGGAGTTCGGCACGTGCGAAAGCTGCCTTTGAAGCGCAGAGTTCGGCGACATCGATGAGTCCCTGCTTGCCGACGCATGTGAGATACATGAGAGCGGCGAAGGCGCAAAGGCTTTCGTTTGAACAGATGTTAGACATCGCGCTTTCACGGCGGATATGCTGTTCGCGAGCCTGAATTGTCAGAACGAAGCCGTCGCGTCCCTGTGAGTCCACTGTTCTGCCGCAGATTCTTCCGGGCATTTTGCGCATATGTTTTTCCAGAACAGCCATGAAGCCGAGATAGGGGCCTCCGAAGCTGAGCGGAATGCCGAGGCTCTGTCCTTCGCCTGTGACGATATCGAAGCCCATTTCACCCGGTGTTTTCACAAGGGCGAGGGCGATCGGATATGTCGAGCATACGGCAAGAGCGCCTTTTGCATGTATCGCTTCAATAGTCTTTGTCCAGTCTTCGATTGTTCCGAAGACGTTGGGGGACTGGACTATAAGACATGCGGTCTTGTCTGTTACAGCGTCAATGAGAGCCTGATGGGATGAACCGGTGCCGTCCGCAGGGACTTCAATGAGTTCAACGTCGAGATTGCTTGTGTAGCACTCGATCATCTTGCGGAAGATCGGGGATACAGCGCCGGAAATCACTGCCTGACGTCTGCGGGTGATTCTGACGGACATCATCATCGCTTCAAAAAGAGCGGTACCGCCGTCGTAGAGAGAGGCGTTGGAAACCTGCATTCCCGTGAGGCGGCAGATGGCCGACTGATACTCGAAAATAGCCTGCAAAGTACCCTGTGAGGCTTCCGGCTGGTAGGGAGTGTAGGCTGTGTAGAATTCAGAGCGTCCCAGAAGTTCAGTTACAGCGGCGGGGATAATATGATCGTAATATCCGCAGCCGATGAAAGCCGTAAGATGAGCGGCGTTTTTGGACGCCAGCTTCTGCATTCTGCACATTACTTCGTATTCCGACTTGCCCGACGGGATTGAATCCAAAGCCGGACGCGGATACTTGATGCCGGCTTTTTCCCACATTTCCTCTACAGAGGAGAACCCGGCAGTCCGGAGCATGTCCTGACGGTCGGATTCCGTATTAGCAATATAAGGCAATTTATCACCCCTCCGGTTCGAGCTGGCGAACCGTTAAAGATTTATCAATGAGCAATTTCTTTGAGATATTTGGCGTAATCTTTGTCGTCCATGAGATCGTCCATCTCGATGAGATCGATATTGTCGAGCTTACAGAGCCAGCCTTTTTCTTCGGGAGACTGGTTGATGATGCTCGGATCGTCTTCGGCGTGCTTATTGACGGCAATGACTGTTCCGCTGATAGGAGAATACACATCAGAGGCGGCTTTTACGGACTCAACAACGCCGAGTGTGTCGCCGACGATGAGGTCTGAACCTTCGCGCGGAAGCTCAACGTAAGTAATGTCGCCGAGTTCCTTGGCGGCGTATTCTGTGATTCCGACGTATGCTTCGTCGCCGTCTACTCTGACCCATTCATGGTCTTTCGTGAAATACTTCATAATTATTATCACCCTTCTTAGTTGTCTTAAAAATCACTTTGTTGCAAAAAAGCATTTTAATTTAAAAAAATCAAGACGCCCTGCAAAACTTTTACATTAAAAAAATCAGAGTTTTTTTCTTACAGTTCCATTTTTGTAGAAAGGAAGCTCTGTTGCTTTTCCTGGTATCGTTGCCTTTCCGGCATCAAGAGCCAGCTCGTCGCCGTTTTTGACATCGAATGCCGAGTCGATGTAAGCCATCGCCACCGCCTTGCCGAGAGAGGGAGAGAAAGCACCGGAACTTACTTTGCCTGCAAGCTTTCCGTTGAAGAGCACCGGCGATCCCTCGCGGGCGGCGCGGCGGCCTTCAAGTTCGATGCCGATGAGCTTCTTCGACGGAGCCTTGGCCTTGAGCGCGTCTGAACCTTCAAAAGTCCTTGGGCTTTCAAGTTTAAGCATGGCGCCGAATCCTGCTTCAACAGGGCTTGTCTCTGTATTGAGTTCATGGCCGTAAAGAGGATAGCCCATTTCGAGTCTCAGAGTATCTCTGGCACCGAGCCCGGCCGGCTTGACCGGAGACTTTGAAAGGAGAAGTCTCCATATTTCCACTGCTTTATCGGCAGGAATGTATATTTCAAAACCGAGTTCCCCTGTATATCCTGTGCGGCTGAGAATACAGTCAACTCCGCCGATCTTCGACTTCATGCAGTTGAAGTATGCCGGAAGTTTTGCCTTTTCAAGTCCGCATGACTCAAGGACATCCGCGGCAAGCGGTCCCTGCAGGTCGAGTTTCGCCGTCGCGTCCGATTCGTCCGCAAAGGAGACATCGGCAGGGAGAAGTTTCCTGAAGTGGGCGGCATCGTTCGGACGGGTACCGGCGTTGACAACGATATAGAACTCGTCATCGGCCAGTCTGTAGATTATGATGTCGTCAAGTACTCCGCCGTCCTTGTTCAGGATAAAGTTATAGCGGCATACTCCATTTTTCTGCTCGGCCACAGGTCTTGCGGCGATTTTATCGAGAGCGGAAGCTGCATTGGCGCCTTTTACTCTGAATTCGCCCATATGACAGATGTCAAAGAGCGAGACCTGTTCCCGAGTGTGCTTGTGTTCTGCAATAATGCCTTCGCTGTACTGCACGGGCATGTTCCAACCTGCAAACGGAACCATTCTGGCTCCGAGCGCTATGTGCTCGTTAAGAAGCACAGTGCTCTGCAATGGCTGATCTGATGTACTCATAAACGTCTCCGGATTTAAAAAAATATTCCGAATAAAATTCCTTGGATTATGAAAAATTCAAGTCTTTTTAAAAATACTATTGACAGAGTTCTGAAAATATCATATAATTCAATACTGTAATACAGTGGAGAAATACAATGTCAGTTGTTGTAACCGGTTCCAAAGAATCTAAGAGCAGTCAGCTTGCCAGAATCCTTGAGCAAAGGATCTCCGGGGGCAGGCGTCTTGCCGGTTACAGGGATATCGCATCTGAATTCAACGTGAGCATAAATGTAGTGCAGAGAGCCATTCAGGATCTCAAGAAGCAGAATCTGGTGCTTGTACATCACGGAAAACCGCTGGAAACCAATTACGATCCTGCAAAAGCTCCGCGGGCAATGTCCCGTTTCGGGTATATTCATCCTTATGGACGCTATTCAAGTTTCGGACGAAGCCTCCAGATTCTTGCCGATGATGCTTTTGAAAATGTTCATGCTATCGCAAGCATCAGGAGTTCGGAGGGCGAGCCTGAGAAGGAAAGACAACTGGCCGAAAATATGCTGTACAACGGCATCGAGGGGCTTCTTCTTTCAAAGTGTCCTTCGGAACTTAATGCTGAATTTTTCCGTGAGCTTTCAGAGAAAATTCCTGTAGTGCTGATAGATATGCAGTTTCGAGATTTGAGTCTTCCTGCCGTGACATTTGATTTTGAGCCGACAGGATACGATATTGCATCATATATGTTCCGCCGGAAAAAGGCTTCCAAGCTTTTGGTGCTGATGGATTCCTTCCTCAATGAATCCATGCAGGACTGTCTTGGCGGACTGCTCAAAGCTGCCGCCGAGTCAGGAAGAGAACGGGATGTTATCATAAAGAACATGCCGCTTCAGGATGCTTTGCACGGAGCTGCATATACTGACTACAAAAAGATGGATGAAGTCAGCAAAGAAATTTCGCAGTTTATCACAGAGAATGGAATCGATGCGCTCTTTTGTCCTTTGAATGAATTTATAACATTCGGAATCAGCGACACTCAGATTTTTACTGAACATCAGGATCTCAAAATGGCGACATTCCGAGGCAAAATTCCTTTTCCAGGCATAAACGGCAGAAAATACAGTGAAATGGATCTTTCCACATGGTGGTATGATTACGATAATCTTTTTTCCACGGCTGTTGACTTTTTCAGGAAAAAGATAGAGAATGGACATAGTCCAAAAGGGGTCAAAAAAATCAGGATATTCCGCAGGTCATTTGCGGATGTATATATAAATACTGAAAATGGAGATCCCTCATGAAAAAGTCATTCACCTTAATTGAGCTTCTGGTGGTCATCGCCATAATTGCGATACTTGCGTCGATGCTCCTGCCTTCTCTAGGAAGAGCCCGGGAAACAGCGAAGCAGATTTCCTGCTCCGGCAATCTCAAGCAGATTGCTGCCGGAGGCCTCATGTATGCTTCCAGTTACAAGGAATACTATATTCCTATACATTACATTGGCGGCTATTCATGGTACAGGAATCCAGAAATGATTGATACTGTCAGGGGAAATCAGACAACACAGCTTTGGCCTAAGAACATGATGTGTCCCAATGCAACAAACGCTATAAAAACAGGTGATGCGATGTATTCTTACGGTATGAGCTATCAGCCTCTCATTTCTCAATGGTCTGCCCTGACATATCGCGGCTACAACATGCAAAAGCTCAAGACTCCTTCAAAATCACTGGCTTTTGCGGATGCTTTCGACTGGATTATGTCTTATTGGGCCTCCAATCCCAATATTGCCGGAGGATATTTCACAAACTTTGAGGATCCTGTCTCAGGACGCGCAACTTGCACTACTGCTTACCGCCACAGTGCCTCAAAATCCGCCAATATAGCATTCTTCGACGGACATGTGGAAAATCGCGGATGGCAGCAGGTTTCCAGCGGAACCACATATGCCGAACTCTGGTATCCCGAAGGTCTCTGATTCAAAACCCCATCCAAAGGAGTTATATAAGTATGCTTGGAAAATTGCTCTCCATGTCTCTTTTGCTGTCCGCATCTTTCAGTCTTGCCACTGCGGCTTCATCGGAAATCATTTATCAGAACTCCTTTGACGGACAGAATCCGCTTGAGGGCTGGACAAAACTTGGCAATGCCTCCATCGCTTCCGGCGAAGGCATCAACGGCGGAGCTGCATTGAAAGTTTCCGTGCCGGGGCCGGATACGACAAGATCACTGATGTCCATACCTCTCAATCTCGAAAAAGCTCGCGGCAACGGTCTTTACATCGAAGCTGATATCAAGGGAGATAATCTTTCCAAACCCGGAGTTCCTTATCTCGGCCCGAAAATCATGGTTCACATGAAGAGTCCCTACAGTGAATTCCATACCGACAACAGAAAGCAGCTCGGAACTTTCGACTGGAAGAAGGCCGGTATTTTCGTCCGCATTCCAGAGTCGGCTGAACAGCTTGAGCTCTGCATCGGCATTCAGGACAGCACCGGGACTATGCTGATCGACAACATCAAGGTTTCCGTCATAAGCACTGTCGCCAAGTTTGATCCTGCCATGGCTACTCTTCCTGTAAATAAGACCAGTCAATTCCGTGGAGTGATGTCCGGACACGCGCTGAAGGATGACGATCTCAGAAATCTAGGCGAAACATGGAATGCAAACCTCATCAGATATCAGATAGCCAACTTCAGCAAAAAAGATTTGAGTACTCCTGAAAAATATAAGGCATGGGTGATTTCCGAACTTGATAAAATGGATGCGATTCTTCCTCTCTTCGAGAAGTACGGCATCAAGGTTCTCA
>JAKJHH010000066.1:0-11507 GCA_022703965.1 Verrucomicrobiota bacterium | reverse complement strand
GGAGGAACTCCTCAGCAACCGTCTCTCATGGACTTTCGAGTCGCAGGATGCCCTCGTCAATGTCTGGAAAATGATTGCCGAAAGATATAAGGGAGACACACGTATCTGGGGATACGATATCCTCAACGAGCCGCGTGAGGACGATTATGTATATGTTCCGAACGGTCCTCTTGACTGGAACGGACTTGCCGAACGAGTTGCAAAAGCCATCCGTGAAATCGATCCTGTCATGCCGATAATCGTTGAGCCCGCCAATTGGGGCAGCATCGCCGGACTCGAAGTCTTCAAGCCTGTTAACGTTCCGGGCGTGATATACAGCGTCCATTTCTATTCCCCTGGACAGTTCACTCATCAGGGTGTCAACGGCCATAAGGAAGGTGCAGTTTATCCCGGCGAAATCGCGGGCTCTATCTGGAACAAGGAGAAGATCCGTCAGTGTTTTACTCCTGTTGTCGAGTTCCAGAAGAAATACAATGTGCCGATTTATGTTGGAGAATTCAGTGCTGCCCGTTATGCTCCGGGTGCTGAAAAATACGTTGAAGACTGCATCTCAGTCTTTGAGGAAAACGGCTGGGACTGGTCATATCATGCGTATCGTGAAGCCGACGTATGGGATTCTGAACGCGGTCCGGACAAAGCCAACAAAACCCGTCTCGACTCCGCCCCGATCCGTGATGTTCTTGTAAAATATATGAAGCTTAATAAAAAATGATCATCTGATCATTTCAACCCCCCAGGCGGGATGAATGGTTTCCGCACCGTTCATCCCGCTTTTTTATTTTACCGCTCTGTAGTACCAGTTGACATCGCCGTTTTTACCGGCTCTTAGAGTGGACTGGAGATTCCATTCTGCATGCATGTCGCCCATTACCGTGTTGATTCCGCCTCGATGACGGTTGCCGACAGGAACTCCGACCCATGTGCTGGAGGGCGCGTAGAGTTTGATATAGTCCCAGGTGCCCGGCGCACTGTTGGCCATCCAGTCTATCGTATCGCCTGCCAGTATGGATTGTGAAGGAACTGTAACTTGAGTCAGTCTGACGTAAGCGGGGATCGAGGCAGACGCGTTGCCTGGATTGCCCATGTACGTTACATTCCAGCCGTAGCCGCTTTCATAGATCGCGGAGATTCCTTTTTTTGTCCATGCCGGACACCTGAATACTCCCGTGGCAAGTTTGGAATCGAATTCGTCTACAGCGTTGACTCCGCAGTATGGAGAAATCTGATAGCGCCATAATGCATGATTGCTTTCTCTGGACTGCGGAATCCATCCGGAATAATCATCGGTGTATGAGGCTATTCCGGCTCCCTGCTGTTTCATTTGAGCAAGGCACGATGTGCTTTTTGCCGCCTCCCTCGCTTTTCCGAGCGAGGGCAGGAGCATTGCGGCAAGTATCGCGATTATCGCAATAACGACCAGAAGCTCAATCAGCGTAAATGGATTTTTCATCGTATTTCTCACTTTTTTGTCAGTTCATATGCCATGCAGGGGCCTGTTTGTCTGAGGACTTCCAATTCGGTTCCGGATGCTGAGAAATTCACTTTCTCAAGTCTTTCTCCGGCTATGCCTAAAGCGTACAGTTCAAAATTGCCGTGAGTGGTTTCTTTCATACTGAAGCTGCATTTTCCGCTTCTTGCAAGTCTCGGAGCTTTTCCGAGGTCTCCGAGTACGGTTTGTTTGCTTCCAAGGAATTTTACCAGATTATTCTGAGCATCCGTCAGATGCAGAATAAGGATTCTTGAGCTGTCCTTAAGATCCTTGCCATCCAGTGCAGATGCAAAGAATACCATAGGCATCGGATCTGTATTTTTTACACTGAAGATATTTCCTTCGGCTTCTGTGTTTGCGTCGATCACAAATGCTTCGGAGCGTGCTGAGACGGCTTTAAAAATGCCATTAGTTCCGTCGCATGTGATTTCACCTGTATCGCTTTTTGTGAACTTCTTTTCCTTCAGGACTTCGCCTTCACCGAGTGCTCCGTCCTTCTTCATGTTCTCGAATATATTCTGTGTGCTGCTTGAATAAACTTTCATTTTTCCTGCTTCAGTGTCGGCAGGAATGTCCATAAGTGCATATTTCCATGGAGAATCTTTTTTGCCGCTGAGAATATCTGTGCTTTCAGCGTTGTCTCCGTTTACGAGTCCGATTCCAGTACAGAGCGCCAGCTCCTGAAGCGGCATGGACTTTCCTGATTTTTCGCTGTAGAAGAACGGAATCTTTCCCTTTGCCGGGCTGATGTCGCCGCGCAGATACAGCAATGCAACTATTCTGCTTCCAAGCATGTTTATCGGATCATTGATGATGTCGAAGGAGCTTATGGGCGCATCGCTTCCGAGAATCAGTTGCCTGTTGTGCGCAAAGGAATAAAGCCAGAGACCGTCCCATTCCTGAAGCGAGGCTATTGCTCCGGCGATGACTCCGCCTTCCGCTCTGTAGCGGTTCGGATAGCAGTAGTTGATTTCGGTTATTGTGAACGGCTTTCCGAAGAATCTGCTTGTGCATATCTGAGTCGGTACTTGAGCCATGTACTTTACCGCGCTTCTCTGTGAATGCCCATAAGGATATTGATGGGCTTTGCCTATCCATGACGGATGATCCCAGTACTGATGATTATCCACCATGTTCATTCTGTCTCTGATTGCGTATTCCCAGAAGCCGCTGTTCATATTGACATTGTTTGTGAACTTGTCTATGCCTAGGCTTTTCAGGTAGGCTGTCATTTTGAGATAGCCTTCTGTCTGTTTTTCCTTGACGAATCTGCTGAAGAGTTTATGTCTGTCTCCATCGGCTTTTGTGGTTTGAAGCCATTCCTCGAATTTATTCTGATAGAGCTTGAGAATATCAGGATCATTTGTCCAGTTGCCTCCGTCCGACATGTTATCTTCGTTCAGCACACAGATGCTTATCAAGGCAGGATCTTCTCCCCAGCTCATGCCTGTGTAAGGATTTTTGTGAGTCAGAAGATTTTTTGTGTATTCCTTCCAGTTTTCAAACGCTGAATCAAGAACAGGTACAAGATACTTGAATTCGTGTCTGAGCGGGCGCTTCAATTCGGGAATTTCTCCCTCTTTGATTCTTCTATCTGTATAAAGATCGACTGTCACATATACACCGTTTTTCTTGCAGACGCTGAAGAGGTAGTCAATCTTATCCAGCATTTCAGTATCGAAGACCGTTGACTTGTCGGATTTCGGGTCAGGAAGATCCTTGTCAATGTGATGGAATCTGATTGCGTTGTAACCGCTTTTCTTGTAGTCTTCAATGAATTTCTCCGCTTCAGCATGCTCAAGATAATTTGCGGTATAAGAAGTATTGGCACCTAAGAATTTAGCCTGAACTCCGGGCTTGTTCCTGAACTCGAAGCGTCCGTTTCTGTTTACGACAGGACCGTACTTGCCCGCAGGCATATCGGAGGAGATGAA
Source organism: Verrucomicrobiota bacterium (assembly GCA_022703965.1). Classification (GTDB taxonomy): domain Bacteria; phylum Verrucomicrobiota; class Lentisphaeria; order Victivallales; family UBA1829; genus JAKJHH01. Next base: position 8,084 of record JAKJHH010000066.1, on the reverse strand, counting down.
TGACAGATCAAGTGCCGATCCTTTTTCAACTCTCCAGCCTTGCTTTAACGGCTTCCAGTTTTTATCCTCGATGATATAATTCGGAGCTGAATCGCTCATTCCTTCCTGCGGATTGTCACCAAGTGAGATTCCGGCTATCATCCATACAGCTTTTCCGCTACTCACTATTTTCAGACTCTTCAAGTTTTTGTTCTCGAGCCTGTATTTTGCTATGAAAAGTCCGACATATGAGTGAGGATTTTCGCCTGTCCAGCCTAGAAGCGCATCTGCAATAGGAGTAGGATTCCACCAGTTTGCAACCTGTTTCTTGTTGATGGATTCAAAAACAGATTCACTTCCGTCCGCGTATTTCACAGTCAGAGTTCCTGTGCTGACTTCGTTCTGAGGAGCCCAGGCTATCGAATGCAGTATATAAAGATATTTATAAGAAGCATCAGGCAGCTTTATATCTGCTTCCTTAAGAAAGTAGTCGCGGGAAGGGCCTTGCATCGCAAGACAGGCCTTGCCGGAGTTCTTTTTTTCGTCTATTATATCGAAATCCACTCCGCAGAACTTCTGAACTCCCGGTTTTATCATGCGCAGATCGTTTGCTCCCTGATCTGTCCAGCCGCCTTTGCCGTCGCCTTCCACTTCATCGCGGAAGCCCATGTTGACAGCATCTCTGATATTCACAGTCCTGCTTGTATATTTTGTACATTTCAGACCAATATCCAAAGCGGCTTCCTTTATTTTTCCGATACCGGGCTTGAACGCGATTCTCAGTTGATAATATTCACCGCCGAATTTACGGTCATCCTGTATCCTGATGTCCAAATCGCCTGTGATTTCGAGCAGGCCCTGACGTGTTCCTATACTAATGAGTGACGCCTTAATCGGCTTCAATATTTCAAGCTCTTTGAAGAGTTCAGGAAACTTGATATCCTTATTGTCAATTTTTATTGTGCGTCCCGCATATTCGCTGAAAGGAAAATATATTGCAAGACAGAGTGACTGCGTTTCAATCCCGCTGGCATCCTGACTTGTGGCTTTGTATGAAACTTTAAGTTTCTCGTCGGCTTCTTTGACTGTGGATAAGTCTATATAAAAAGAACCGCAGAGAGTTTTGACCGTATTTCGGCTTTCTTCTTTTTCAATGCTCTTGGCATTATACATCTTCCAGTTGCTGTCGAAAAAGACAGGATTTATTCTGATGCTGTCATATTGGATTTTAGCGTTTGTATCAATGATTAATTCTTCCGGATTCTTCAGTTCCGCTGCTGTAGAGATAACTGCTGTCAGCATTGATAAGATGAGTATCAGTCTTTTCATTTCTGCTCCTTCTGATTCTTTTTCACTTGTACTTTTTCTACAATCCAAGCTATATTATATGTAAATTGATATTCAAAAACTACTGTAAATATCAGATTGCAATCTGTATTTTTAAGACACTTATGAGAATATACGCTCCACCTGTCACACATCACAGTACGTCAGAAATTGCTCGTGCTCTTCAGTATCTTAAGGGGTCTTTCTTGCACGGAGCCTCTCTGATAGAATTTACCTGCAAAGTTCTTGAGTTCCATTCCCTGATCCGAAACGATGATATTTCTTATTTTCATCCTGAGCCGCCTTTTTCACGGGTTTTCATGTTCAGGAAATCCTCCGCCGTATACTCTGATTCTGACTGCAAAATTCCTATGTTTCCCGGCCGGATATACTTTATCCCTGCCGGAAAGTCTTTTCATACCGATTATTCTGTAGGAGATTCCCAGATCTCCCTGCATCTTCATATCACTGATTTCACTGGATGCAGCATCGTGAATAAAGATGACTCAATAATGGAAATCGATGATTCTCCTCTTTTTGAGAAATTTGCGGACTCTTCGCTCAAATCAGGAAGTTCCGCTCTGCTTTCCCCTTGTCTTGAACTCTGTCTTCATGTGGTCAACATTAAAGCCGATGAAATCGCTGTCCGTAGAGACAAAATGAGTTCCCTTGCTCCTCTTTTTGACTATATAAATAAAAGTCCTGTTCCTGTCATCAATATTTCTGAAATGGCGGAAGCTCTGGGAAGCGAGGCTGATTTACTGTCCCATCGCTTCCGCCGCATAAGCGGAAAATCCCTGAAGAGTTTTCTGAATGACCGAGTCATCACTCAGGCTCAGGAGCTTCTGCTCCACAGTAACCTGACTGTCGCCGCGATTTCAGAAAAACTCGGCTTTACCGATGACAGATACTTCCAGCGTTTCTTTAGGGAAAAATGCGGAATCAGTCCCGGTGCTTTCAGGCGTCGCATTTTCTGATTCCGCTCATTTTGCAGTGCAGTCTATCTTATTTCCCTGTCGTTATCAAAGTAATATTGTCCTGTCTGTCTTCGCGCTTTCGTAAGCGGCATTGATGATCTGCATTGTGAGCAGTGCGTCGTCAAGACTTGACTCCGGTTCCTTGCCGTCGAGAATTGTCGCAACGAAAGAAAGCGCCTGATTTTTGAAGGAATCTCCATAGCTGACGTCGCTGCTGATTTTTTCTCCGTTGACATAAAGCGCGTCGCTGATGTTAACGCGGCCTTCCGATCCCACTATGCGGATGCCTTCGATGTCCTGACCGTGTCCGCTTCCCCAATTCTGCATCAGATGAGCTATTGTGCCGTCGAGATACTGAAGCTGTACGGATGAGATATCTTCGTCATCCATTCTGAGTATGTTGCGCGCCGAGAACGCCTGTACTCTTACAGGTCTGCCGAGAAGCTGCACTGTCTGATAGACCAGATGAGTTCCCGAGTCGATAAGCGCTCCGCCCCAGGCGAGTTCGTGCTTGCTTCTCCATTTGCCTTCAACCGCTCCGGCATAGAAGCTCTGAGTAAAGCTTGCGTAGTGGATTTTTCCAAGCTTGCCCGCCTTTATCAGCTTCTTTGTTTCAAGCACTGCGCCGCGATAAGAAAAGTTGTGCGCCGGAACAAGGTGCAATCCTTTTGCTTCGGCTTTTGCTTTTAGATCAAGTAACTCCTTTGCGGTTCGGACTACCGGTTTCTCTATAAGCACATGCTTGCCGTTGTCGAGAGCAGTTATCACCTGACTGTAGTGATAGGGGTTGATGCTGGCAATTACGAGGGCATCAATCTCAGGGCTTGAAGCCATCTCCTCAAAACTGCCGTAGGCTTTCAGTTTGTGAGTCGCAGCAAATTCGCTGAGACTTTTCTTCTGTCTTTCGAGATCTTTACCTGCTCCGTGCCATGTACGAGTTACTCCGGTAACCTTGCAGCGTGAATCAGTCGCAAAGCCGTTAAGATGATATTCTGATATAAAACCTGTATCTACAAATCCGATTCTTAGAGTCATTTTAAGATCCTTATTTATAAGTTCTTGGATTTTCTTGTGTTTAATTCCAGTCGAAGACTACACCGAGATAGTTTTCCTTATCCGTGCGAACGCCTTCATAAGCCTTTGCCGCATCTTCCGGTTTGAATGTGTGTGTCAGAAGCGCCTCGACATTCAGCTTTTCAGATGCTATCAGATCAAGCACGATTTTTGAATTGCGTTCAATTGAATGCTTTACGAATTTCTCGTATTTGACCGGAACTCTCCACTCAGATGCCCCCTTGATGTTTATGCAGTTGCCATCGTGAGACTGACGGTAGAGAGGAGTGATGTTTGTCGTGTATTCGGCGCGCGGAGAACCGAGCAGCACCATGTCGCCATAAGGAGTGATAAGAGGCAGGCTCTCGGCTATAACCTGAGACATTCCGCTTGATTCGATCACGGTGTTGACTCCGAGCCCTCCGCTGATTTCCATGACTTTGTCTTTGATCTTGTCGCTTGCCGGATTGAAAGCGTAATCCGCTCCGCATTTGAGCGCCAATGCACGTCTTTTCTCCGAAATATCAATTGCGATGACCTTTGCTCCGGCGTTCTTGGCAAGCTGTACCGCAAAGTTTCCGACAAGTCCAAGTCCAGTCACCGCCACAAGGTCGCCGAGTTCGACAGGTCCTACACGCAGAGCGGTCAAAGCTATACTCGCCATTCTGGCGAAAGGTACAAGATTCTCCTTAATTCCCTTCGGAAGCTTGATGAGAAGCTCCGAACTCGATACGATCTGGTATTCCTTGTTGCTTCCGCCGAACTGATACACAAGGTCTCCCTTTGCGAAATTAGTGACTTTTGAGCCTGTCGCTACAACTTCACCGACCGCAGTGTAACCAGGAGTGTTCGGAAGCTTGAACCAGCTTTCGATTCCTGCCAGACATGCCATGTCGGTGCCGGGGCTGATGAGTGTATAATGAGTTTTGAGTGCGATCGCGTTCTCCGCAAGATTGCTGAGTTCGACTTCATCATTCCACAGTTCAACTTTGAACGGAGCGCTGAATACGATTTTTCTGGGTTTCATGATCTTTTTTCTTTCTTATTTAAGATATTTGTCAAAAATAATCTTTGGCTTAAGTCTTTTCCTGAGTATATTATAGCTTATTGTCTGTTTTAGGGCTTTGGATGAAATTATGAAGATTTGTCAAAAATTATGATTTTAAACTTTGAACATATATCTCCCTATTTGCGTCACATCAGGGTGAACAAGGGTACGACAGTGGCAAGTTCGTACATCGACCCTGAGTACGTTTTTACATATATAAAATCCGGACGAGGCATATATGTTGTCGAAGGCGTTGAATATGCCGTTCAGACAGGAGACATGGTGCTCATGGCTCCTTATATGCTGCATATCACAAAAAGCGAACCGGGTGAGCTTCTTCAGGAGTGCGTCATGCACTTTGATCTCTTCTTCAGTGAGTTGCGTAAGGGGATGATATTCTGCGAACCTGAGATGGATTATAAAAAATTCTCTTCGAACACCAATAATCCTGAAACTTTGCTTGTCTCCGCTCCTATAATCAGAACTTCCCCGCCTGATGCTGTCCAGTCTAAGGTTTACAGAATTTTCGAGTCAACCAGAAAAGACAGAGAAGGAGACTCTTCCCCTCTTTCGATCCTCAGTGAGCGGGCGGCGGTCCTTGAAGTTCTTTCAATCTACCTTTCGCTATCGTCCGATATCGGAGAATCCGCCTCATCGGAACGAGCAAAGAGCTGGCGTAACATTGAAAAAGCCCTCTCCTTTATCCACTCAAACTATTCGCGTAATGTCAGCCTTGACGAGATCAGTCACGAAGCCGGGATTTCCATGACTTACTTCTGTCGTCTCTTTAAAGATTATACCGGACAGACCATTCACCGTTACATCAATGATCTGCGACTTTTCAAGGCAAGGCGCATGCTAGAGGACAGCTCCATGAGCTTCAGCGAAATAGCCGACGCGACCGGGCTCGGCGATATCCATTCCTTCAGCAAACTCTTCAAAAAACACCTGAAAACAACCCCCTCCGAGTTCCGCCGCAGCCTCAAACGCTAGTCCAGCACGGCAAAGTTGCAAAAAAAGAGGGCAGGGCAAACACGAAGAGCTCGAAGGACACGAAAAATGCAGGAAATTAGTATTTCTATTCCCGAACAATGGACATCATGGACGGTATGGACATTATGGACAAGGCAAGATCCGCTAAGTTACAGTTCTCTGCGAGCCCTATTTTTAAACTTCGTACTACTATCCGTCAACTTCTAGTTTTTTTGATAAGATTTTCCCGTTTTTGAGGGACATTTGACGGGTAGTGCCGTCAGTCCCTTGACGGGCAAGGAAGCCCTTGCAAGCTTGCTGTGCCGCTCAACTTCGTTTGCGATACAAAGAAAGGACATTTGACGGGTAGTGCCGTCAGTCCCTTGACGGCTTCCCCTCCAATTGCGACTAAGGATTCGACGGCAAGGGACTGCCGTCGCTACCCGTTTCCAGCTTCTTTCCGTGCGCTGAGCGAAACTGGAGCGCACTGCTTGGGTGAAGGTCTACAGACCTTCTTTGCTTACGGCTTGAAGCGTAGGCTGGCAGATTCTTCGCTCTTGTCCATAGCATCCATTCCGTCCATGCTGACCATAAGCGTGGCTCTTAATGTATAAAATCTGTTCAGTTGAAGAAGCCCTGCTTGAAAATACGCTTTGATGATGTCAATTTGCCACATGTATGTTAAAGATCTCAACAATCACGAGGAGGGACAAATTTAAGATGAGCGAAAAGAAAGAAATCTATGTAGACGGCGTCGAAAAAATTCATTTTCTCAGCGGCATGGTCAGAATTGACCTCGGCACACTTCAGCCGAACGAAGCCGATCCGGAAAAGCCGATTATCGAATTTGCCGAGCGTATTATCACAACTCCCGAAGGTTTCCTCAGAATCTACAGCTCAATCCAGCAGCTTGCCGAACACCTTCTCAAACAGGGCGTTCTCAAGAAGCAGGATCAGGCCTGATTTAATTTGCCTCGCATTCAAAGCGTCGGTTTATTCCGGCGCTTTTTCATTTCTTCAAAAACTCCCATTTTTTCTATCTGAACCGATAAAAATGCACATTAAATTTCAGGAAAAACTTGCATTTTGTTTTCTTTAACGTATTTTCTTAGTCTTAACGAACATTTTTCGGAAAAACCGTAAAGAGGAATCGCTCATGACAGCTCTGGTCAACACGGATCTCAGTGCGAGTCTGGAAGATTATCTTGAGGCTATATTTCTCATTATCCGCAAAAAACAGGCGGTGAGAGCCAAGGATATCGGAGAGGCTTTAAAGGTCGGAAAGGCTTCAGTAACAGGAGCTCTGCGCGCCCTTGCCGGAAAAGGTTTGATAAATTATGCTCCTTACGATGTCATAACTTTGACGGAACATGGCAGAGACAAGGCGGAAGATATAGTCCGACGTCATGAAGGATTAAAGAATTTCTTTGTTCGAGTCCTTGCTGTCGATAAAGATGAAGCCGATGCGTCGGCATGTCGTCTTGAGCACGAAGTGTCCGAAGAAGTTCTTGAAAGATTTATGAGTTTCATGGATTATCTTGAGCATAGCGAAAAAGGAAAAATGATCGTAAGCGAATTCAAAAAACGCTGTGTTTCCAAGAATAACTGAATTTGAGTCTTAAAGCCCTTTTGCGGGGCTTTTTTAATAGAAATAAAGTTTGTTGAAGCAAACTTAATAAATTACGACAAACAAATTGGCGGCGGGAATACTTATTTATTTCCGCTTTTTAAGCAGAATCTGGTTTGTTGAAACAAACTTTATTTGTGAATTAAAACATTATGGAGAAGTTCAGAATGGGCATGCAGACAAATGGAATTGAGGAGACATCCTTTGCTCCGGCAGGATGCCGTTCCGGCAATCTCAGGAAGAGCGGCACTGAAAATTTATACGACGCGACGGAATTTTATGAGCACAGGCGCGGGCTTCAGCCGATCTGGAAAAACTGGAGCGGCTTCAGGAAATCGCTGCACTTAACGCAATACACGGAGAAAAACTCAGCCGTTCCTGCGTGAATCTTTTCATGGAAATCAAAAGTTGCCGCGACACATTTTTCAGCCTGACAATGGAGTATTATGAGAAACGGCGTCTGAAGGAACGAATTCTCAATATCAGGAAGCAGAAGACCCGGAACCGCTGTCTGAATGCCGGGACTTTTGCCGTTATAATCTCTGCGTTCTGCATGCTTGCGTACAGCGGACTTCTGCTTGCGGAAAACAAAGGAATCCGTAAGAATGTGGTTCAGGGGCCGCAGGTTCTCGCCAGCAGCTCCGCTGAATTTGCTCAGATAGTTGAAAGCGGAAGCGGCGAACTGAACAAGATTATGGAAAACGGAAAAGCCAACTGGCATCGTTCGGTGACGGATGCCGGAATCAAGGATTTTTTTGCGTCACTTGCGGCGATGTCGGAAATATCCGTCAGCGGAGCCGATACCGTGTTTCGTTATCCTTGCGGCAGCAAGTACGAGATCAGTTTCCGCAACAGAGACGGCGGCAAAATCATCATGATGCTCGTAAAGGAGGCAAAGGGTACAAGTCTGCTTTCCGTCAAGGGAATCAAAGCTTACAAAGCGCCGGAGCCGTCCGAGCTGCCTTTGCAGGTCTGTGAATTCTGAAGATCCATGCTCTTTCTGCATGATCAGATACAAAAACACGTAAAAAGGAGATGGTATGAATAATTAGCTGGGACTCGCGGCATCAGCTTTGAAGCGGTAGAATTAGGCGATGAACTC
>JAKJHH010000065.1:17594-17924 GCA_022703965.1 Verrucomicrobiota bacterium | reverse complement strand
CCAGATTTCAGCGGCAGCGTGGAAAAATTCCTCAAGTCTCTTGAACCATATGGCATTCTTATCGAGATTTATGCTTATATCTTTAATTTCAGCATTCTCAAACTTGCCCGGGTAGAACCATACTGTTTCATCATGATTGACTCCTTGTCCTCCGCAGAATGCCGCCAGAACGCCGGGGCCGAAGTTCGGCCAGAAAAACGGGAAGGCATCTCCGAGATACTGACGCTTCCTCAAGATACGTTCTTCAATTCCCTCTAAAACTTTTTTTGCCGGAATGGAAAAATCAACTTTTGATATGAACCTGTCTGCCGGGCGAACATCATCGGGATT
>JAKJHH010000065.1:0-17567 GCA_022703965.1 Verrucomicrobiota bacterium | reverse complement strand
AGAAAAGTGGACGTCCAAGGCTTCCATTCCACCATTTTTCCCAGTTTGCCGAAGTCTTTTCCCAATTAAAATTATCAAAGTCCATATGTGGATTCCTTTTGCTTGATTTGCAGATATTATACATTATATTTCCAATAGATTTATGCATTGAAAGCTATAAAAAATACACTATCGGATATAAATATGCTCTGGACTCACAAAGGCTTTCATAAAGGGACTATGGTGCCGCATGGACACGATATGCATGAGCTCTTTTTCTGCCTGAACGACGGAGGAATTCAGCATATAGGAGGCCGTTCATGTGATTTCATGAAGGGACGAGCTTTTTTTCTTTACAGCGGAATTGTGCATCAACTCGAACATCATAAGCCGGAAGAGTCCGGAGATTTTGTTTTTTTCTGCTTTGATCCTTCTCATTTCCTTGATTGCGCGATGCCTGAAATTCATAGGCAGATTCAGCGAGGGATAGCCGGACGTCTTTTCTTTTCCGGGATAGCTTCGGATTATCTTGATTTCAACCTGAAAACAGCTCTTGCTCTTCATGAAGAAATGAATTCAGGAGGACTTCTTTCATCTGAAATGGTTAATTCGATGCTGGCGATGCTTGTGATAAACTTTTTCAGGAGTGTCGGGCTTGAGCAGAGCAAGGGGATTTCTGATTCCGATGATGCGCGTATTGCTACTTTATGCGCGTTGATAAATGAAAATCCGTTGCTTGAGTTTTCCCTTGATGCAGCGGCTTCAAAATGTGGAATGAGTCGTGCAAAATTTACTCGTTCCTTCAAGTCTGGAACCGGAATGAGTTTTTGCGAGTTTGTAAATGATTTGAGACTCAAAAAAGCTTGTGACTTCTTGTCGGATGACTCAATCTCAGTAAGCGAGGCGGCATTCAGAGCAGGGTTCAGGAACCTTGGATACTTTCACAGAACTTTCAAAGAAAAGTTTTCATATACGCCTTATCAGGTGAAGCGGATTTACAGAGAAAGCGCCTATCCGCATTTTCTCAAGGAAAAGCGGACAGGCGGATGATTCATGCTCAGAACTTCATGATTTCTTTGATTTCATAACGTCTGTCAAGCTTTCCGCTGAGTCTGCCGTCCTTATCCACTGTTCCACGGAATTCGGGCTTTTTGCCGCTGTGCAGGCTGAAGCCGTCATCGGCATAGAGTCGTGCCGCTTCAGGATGTTTTCCGTATGTTCTGAGCGTCAGTTTATATTTCATTCCGTTAGTAACGAACCGGCTTGCGTCCGCAAAAGGAATAATTGAGTTGTCCTTTACGAAAATCGGAACTTTGTCCAGCTCGGATTTTATTGTTATTGAGCCCTCATGACGCGAGCCCGTGTGGAAGTCGTGCCAGAGGCCGGGAGGCAGCGGCATTGTGATTTCCTTTGTGCCTGCCGTGAACGGCACAACAAGCAGAGACGAGCCCGCCATCCATGCATAATCTATTTTGCGCAGCTCTTGAACGTCAGGATAATCCATGACCAGAGCTCTGAAAGGCGGAATTCCATCGAAATGATAATCCGCGAAGGCTGAATAAAGATATGGAATAAAGCTCATTCTGAGCTCAAGAATTTCCTTCGTGTATTTCAGCAGCTCTTTCTGCTCATCTTCAGGCAGGAACTGTCCTGCTCGGTTGAGTTCCTTATTGAGCTGCATCCACGGAGGATTGGGCATTGACCAGATATTCAGCAGCATCTGAGGCGAAAGCAGCATTGCCTGAAGGCGACGTATATAATCTTCTTTCGAGGCGGCATGTCTGAGTTCAGGAGTCCAGAGCATGGCCGAGAATCCGCAGTTTACTAGGCCGCGGATGAAATCCTTGTGTTCGTAAAGATCGCTGTAAAGGACGTATGGCTGAGGCGCGGCGAAGACGTGAGATGACCTGACGCTTCCGTAGGAACGTATTCCCTGAGAACGGCAGGCATCCTCAATGGCTTCCTGATAGAGAAGTCCGAGCATTGAGTGCATTTGTTCACCATCAGCGCCCGAGGGGAATTTTGAACATTCAGGGAATGACCATGGGCTCGTGATGAAGTCTGAGTTGTCGCATTCGTCGAGCTTGAAGGAGCTGATTCCTTTTTTGAGCAGCGCCTTTGCGTGATATGACGAGAATTTCGAGGCGGCATCTTTTATGCTCAGGTCAGGTACGAGCCCGTTCCATACCTCGAAATCACCGGATTTGTCAGCCAGATCTTTATAGATAGGCGAGCTGGGATGAATGAAAACGTGTTCCCACAGATTGACGTGATATCCCTGCTTTATCATGGACTCCGTCATTTTTTCAGGCTCGGGAAAACGCTCCTTGCTCCAGTCGAGACTGCATGAATAAGCTTTGGACTGCCAGCCCGGTTCGAGTCCGAGAACATCGCAGGGGATTCCTGCACTGCGCAGATCTTCCGCCATCTTCGTGACTTCCTTCTGAGTGTGCGTTCCGCATGTGCGGTACCAGACGCCGAGCCCCCACTCGGGCGGCAGTGCGCCGCCTCCGCAAAAGAGGACATAACGTCTGACGGCTTCGAGCATATTCTGTCCTGAGAAAACATAAATATCGATCCCCTGAGCCGCCGGAATATCAATCAGCATGGGGGCTGGAACTCCGCCTTTTCCTGCGTAAAGCTCTGATTCATCCAGTGCTATGGATGTTTTGCCGCTTTCGCCTGCCGCCTCCGGATTCAGAGCTTTGTTTCCGCCGCAGTAAAATGATGCGTAACGGGCTGTGTCGACAAGTATTCCGTAGCCTGCTGTCGAGAAGTAGAGCGGAGCCGGAGCATGGCTGTCGCCGGTATCCGTCACTGGATCGCTGTTGACTCGCAGGCAGCGTTTCTTGCCTGTGTGGCATATGCTCTTGAGCTGGAGACCGAAGCCGTATATGTCTTCTCCCTGAGCGAGAGGAATTTCCAGACGGCTTCCACGCGCCGAGGCGGAGAATCTGATTTTATTGAACTCAAATGGTGCTTGTTCATGCGATGGAAGCTTTTCGATTGCCTCGGAATCCGGGCTCTTTACATAGCGTTGTTTTGACGGTACGATTGATTCCGGCGTTCCGAAGCTAAGCTTCCATATCCCGTTGTGGATTTTCATATTTCAGGTAAAACCTTAAATTATTGCAGAATTACAGTTCCGAACATTTTGTGGTTTTTACCATGCATGATACCTCCGAAAAGTTCAAGTCCCGCGCGCTTGCCATCCTTATCTTTATCGTTGACAAGGATTGAAATTCCGATGATTTTTCCGCTTTTTACGGAATCAAGACCTATTTCCTTCCACGGAATTCCAATTTTATAGACAGTCAAGGATGTCTTGTTGTCCCTGCTGAAATCCATTGAGATTGCCTGCGAAATATCTCCTGTCTTAAGCTCGTTTTTATTGTGCGTCATATGACGCCATGCAATCTTTTCGTTTTTCTCTGTGAGTGCAAAAGAGAGTTCTGTGATTTTCTTGTTGAAAACACCTCCGAGCGGATTGTAAGGATCATCCGAGCCTGGATCTGTGTCGAAGGCGATTTGCAGGCTGTCTTCCTTCCACATTGAGGCATCATTGATGCTCTGCGCGAAATCATCATCGTTGACCGTGATATTCAAGTAGAGCATTTTTTCATCCCACTCAAAGGATGCCTTTGCGCTGTCTTTTTTGCCTGAAGAGCCTTTGCCGCTCCAGCTCATGGTATTTTCCAGTCTGTCTTTGCTGTTCTCTCCTTTTTTCCAGGCGGCAAGGAAATTGATTTTTGCCTTGCAGCTTAGAGGAGTCATTGACAGAGGACTGAGCTTGACGGTGTTTACATAACTGCGTCCAGTTTCGGCAGACTTGAACGGGATGAATACTTTTTCCTCTGATTGCGCTTGAATTGCAATGCTCTTTTTCTGTTCCCCGTTTTCTATGTTGGAGAGGCTGAGTTCCGCGTCAATTTTTTCAGGGGACATGTTGCTGACTGTGACTTCCGCACCAGTCTGCCCGTTTTTCATGACAGGTTCTACGGATTTGATCTCCAGAGGATCTTTGATAAGTACCCATTTCTGAGCTTTAAGGGACTTGTTGTTGCCTGAAAATAGAGGATATATTCCGCTTTTGATTTCCTTTGGAATCCGGATTCCGTTCTTTTGTATCTGCATGCCGGCTGGCGCACTTGTAATAGATTCCGTCTTTTCACTTGAGATCAGACTGCCCGGGAAGCTTTCGACAATTTTTGTCTGCTCCGGCTTTTCTGAATAAAGGCTATTCGAGAGGCCTTTTACATAAATAGGCGATGGACTGATTTCAAGATCGAAAAGTCCGCTTTGCGCGTTGACTCTGTTTTCGCGTCCCATTATGTCGACAACTTGGAGGCCTTTACTGTTTGTATCGGCAAGTGTTATCTTATGGTTTTCTTCGACAGACCAGATTACAAGGATGAGTTCTCCATCCTTTTTGAACATGTAACCGTAGACATCGTTTCCGTAGAATTTAGTATTGTAGAGCGGTTCTGCCCCCTCAAGCTGCTGAATGCATACAGCATAGGCAGGAACAGCGGATTTAGGCGCAAGCGACGGTGGACTCCACTGGAATTTTGGCTGTGTATAATAGCAGAATCCCCAAGACTCGGCAGTGCCTTCAAGGTCGTATGGATAGAAAGCCATGTATGCTTTCACACCTTCTCCCTTGAAGATGACAGCGGCTCTTACATGCCACTGAGCCTGTTCACGATGCCTGTCCGCTGCTCCGTACTGTGATCTCAGTCCGAGCTCAGTGCAGTAAATGTCAAGCTCTTTGCCGTTGTTATGATTACGGATCATCTGCCTCAGCTGGCGGAGTTTTTCCGGAACTCTGTCCTTTTCTGGCGGAGGAGTATGATAGCCGTGTGTGTTCCATGCTCCGATGTACTTCAGGAGTCCTGCGTTCATGACAGTTTCAGGATAGTTCATATCTGTAATTGTTGAGGTACACGGGCCTGCTGTGATTCCAGCCGGATCTTCCGATTTTACAATTGCATCGGCTCTGCGGTATAACTCAATAAGGTCTTCCGTCTGGTATATCGGCTTCTGCACTGCGGCTTCAGGGCTGTTCAGGTTGATTTCCCAGGCGGGATCGTAAATTCTCTGAGGCATATAGCTGAATTTTGCTTTTTCGTAGCGGATTGCATCCCTGAAATAATCCTCGAAGAATTTCCAGTCGGCAATTCCAGGCGCTTTATCTGGGTTCTGCTTATCCACGGCCCATGCAGGAATTCCGTGTACATTAAGACCGATATTCATGATATTCAGGAATTTTGCATCGCTGTTTTTTATCGCATCCAGTTTTTTCTGAAGCCATGCCGCACTCTCTCCATTTTTGCGATCAGGTTTATCTTTTTCCATCCATTCCCATTTGCCGAAGCCGACTGTCCATTTCGCGCCCATAAGCATTAAAAGATCATCGTAACTGCCGTGGAACCCGAAGAAGGCTTTATCTCCATATTTTTCGAGCTCCTTGCGGTTTTCTGCGATTGTCGACGGCATTATCGCGAATGTTCCGCGGCTGTCGAGAAGGCTTCCGGAGGGGCTTATGCATGAATCAGGATATATCCTCTTGCCAGATGCGTCGAGATACCAGGCTCTTACTTCATAATATCCTGTGATAAGACTGCCGAGCTCATATTTGTACGTGAAGGAGTCTTTTTCTTTTATCGGATTTGTGATGGAATCCTTTTTTACGCTGTTCCCGAAATAATCCTGTATTTCTATCTGAAGACTCTTGCTGTTTTCCGGGATCTGCTTTGCGTTGAAAAATAGAGTTATTGATTCACCTTTTTCAAAGACCGGGAGTCTCTTTTTGTTTGTGCTGAAAGTGATTCCGTTTTCATTGCGGTTTATCTTGTAGAGCGTGATTTTGTCCAGATACATGATGTTGTTTCTGGCGGAGCCGCCTATGGAGATTCTGTTGATCTTGTCAAGGTCGATAGTCTTTCCGCTCTTGGATTTAAAGTTGGAGAAAGGCAGAATTCTTGTGACAAATTTTCTTCCGCTTTCATAGTTGTAAGGCTCAAGGACATGGAAGAAATCCTCTCCGTCGCAAGTGAGTCTGAACTCCAGCCACCATGTGCCAGGCTCCTCAAGAGCCAGAGAGACACATAGTCCGTCCGCATTTTTCCAGTCGGATGAATCATTTATGTTTCTGGAAAGGTAGAACCATGATCCGTAGCTTGTGCTGTTGTCCTTGATTTTTGAGCGTATCAGGAGGAGAGGCTTTTCGAGTCCATTTTCAGGAGAATTCCATTTGTTTTTGAGTTCAATCTCGGCATTATGGCCATGCTTTTCCGTCCATGTGGACTCGTCAGAATCGAAGCTGTCGAGAACTTTCTGTTCCTTATAGACAGATGCCGGGGGATTAAATGAGAATTTCGAGTCATCCGCCGACAAAGCAGCGGAAAAACAGAGAAAGCAAAGGCTGAGATTACTTATTAATTTCATTATAGAGATTCCTCTTGGATTAATGTTTTTTATCAGTTTACGCTGCCGGCCCATCCGATTGCATATGAGGTCAAGTTCCATGGATATTTTGTCCATCCTGTGTGACCGTCGACAAAGAGCATGTTTGTGCCTGTTCCATGACGCCAGTCTACATTTGAAGTATTTGGTAAATGTCCTTGACCACTTGTATAATTTGGATTGAAGGTGTGTCCTCCCGGAGAGCAGTTTTTGTTGCTTCCGTCAAGAACTGTCACTGCTTCAGAAGGTCGTTTTACCGCTCCCATCTTTTCCGGTCCGTACATTGATTGCGCATCAAATAAATTGCCGATGAGCTTGTTATAAGCGTAATTCAGTCCATAATCAAGTTGCTTTTCTCCTGACGTGCATTGATATACTTTCTGTGTAAACTTGGGGGTCGATATCCAGCCGTAGTTCCATGCTCCGTTGCCGATGTAGCGGCTGGTTCCATCGACCCAGCTTAAGCCTCCTGGCGCTGCTGCCAGAGGAAGCCAGTCGTTGAAATCTCCTGCGTACATGGTTGTGGCGGAGCCCATTTGCTTCATGTTGCTTGTGCAGTTGATTCTCTTGGCTGTTTCCCGTGCATTGCTCAGCGCAGGCAAGAGCATGGACGCGAGTATTCCGATGATTGCGATGACGATGAGCAGCTCAATGAGCGTGAATGATTTTTTCATATTCCGCCTCAATTCTTTATGTAAAATTATTTTTGTAATCAGGAAAGAGAGTCAGCTTGATCAGTTGACCTTTTTAATGGAGTCCCGTTCAATGACTTTACATGGAATCAGGAATGTCCCTTCATGACTTCGATTTTTATTTTCCAGCATGTCTTTTATTTTAGCTGCTGCGGCTTTGCCTATTGATTCTATGTCGAAAACGACTCTGCTCATAGCCGGATCAAGAAAATCATAGTAATCGAAGTTGTCGTAGCCAAGGACACTGATTTCTTCGGGGATTCTGATGTGTTTGCTTTTAAGGAATCTGTAGAGAATCATTGCAGCATACCCTATAGGGCAGAATATAGCACTGGGAAGGATTGCTTGGTTTTTGAAATAATTTTCAAGTGCATTCAGCTTTAATCGATCTGAATTTTCTATGCTGTCGGACTCATTGAAGTTTATTAGATCTATCTGTGTGTTTGGATTGAGCCTGAGACTTTCGTTTCTGAAAGACTCGTAGCGTTTGAGGAATGATTTATTGTCGATATTTGCGAAGACCGCACTGTGCTGATGTCCTTTGCTATGGAAGAGCTCGGCCGCTAATGCTCCACCTTGGAGTTCATCAGGAGTTATTGCCGGAATGTTTTCTGTATTGAAGCATATCGTGAGGATGGGGATTTCGCTTTTGTAAGCTCTGATATGACTTATTGCTTTTTCTGATTCATGATCAATTAGCATGGCAGCATCGGCTGACAGGATTGCTGAGATGTTTTCTTCCGGCTTTCTGCTCAGATCCGTGAGCTCAAAGGAAATACCGTATTTTGTGAGATCGTTTATTATGGCAAAGTATATCGTTGAAAAGAAGGTGAACGCTTTTAGTTCAGGCTTCTGAAGTGTGCCTGATTCGATTATAACATGAAACTGTCTCTTTCCGGTCAGTGCCGCACGATGAAGATGCTGGCCGTTCTTTTCCAAATACTTGAGTATGCTGTCGCGAGTTTCCGCTTTGACATTCGAGCTGCCGTTGATGACACGTGAGACCGTCATCGGGCTTATCCCGAGTTCTTTTGCTATCGCTCGCGTTGAGATTGTCTGTTTCATGTTACACCGTATATGTTACATGTAACATTATATAGAAAAAGAATGCCCCTGTCAATAGGGGCTGGGATTTTTTTATGATATTTTAAATGTCCATGATGCTTTGAGTTGAATCAGTTCGGCCCAAGTGAATGTTCTGAGCTCTCCTCGGTATAAATATGTTCGGACAAGAATACCGTCATCTGCTTTCACAATTTCAATATCCGCCTCTTTCCCGTCTATTGTTTGGGCTGAATCAAGACGAAGGCATATTGTGCAGTCCCCAGACTTTATTTCAATTGTCCCGTCTTTTATTCTGTTGCATTGCGCGTCTGATGCTGTGAGATCAAACTCCGTATAGACAGCCGATGTGCTTGGGGCTTCTTCTTTATCCACAAAATGGCGCATGCCGCGATTTTCGAAAATCTTGTAATCTACTGAGATGGAGCCGTCCGGCTTTTCGGCAGCCCGGAAATCGGCTGAACACCATGGGAAAAACTCTTTGTCCAGAGCTTCTTTCATTGGAAGGACGGACTTATTTTTCTCGTAAAAACCGATGCTTTTTTCTGAATTGCGTCTGAGTTTTTCGCTGATATACGCAAGTTTTCCATTAGAGTCCTGCCAGTAGGCAAGCAAGTTGTTGGTCTGTTCCCATGAGGACTGTTTATCGACAAAGCCAAGAGAAAACTTTTCTCCGATATATGTATGGATTTGTGTTCCGGCCCTGTCAAAAGTTCTGGATACTTTTCTGCCGTCCGCCTTTACGGAATTTATAGCTTCTATGAATGAGTTTGGCAGTCTTTCCTTGACTTTGTTGACAAAGAAGCCGACACAGGCGCGATCCTGATAATTTCCTTGATTGTATGGAGGGAAACCGTCTTTCAAGGCGAAATGGAGCAGCAGAGATACTCCAGTGTGATGACTTGTGATATCGGTCGAATAGCAACGGGCATGAGGCCCTGCAAGTTGTTGTCTTACAGGGTCATAATGAGCGGTTATGTCATTGAGGAGTTCATCTCTGAGTTCCTCCGCTATCTGGCTGATTTCCGCATCTTCCGAGACATTAAGAATAGCAAAAAGACCTTCCGTATTAACTCCGTAGTAAGTGGAGGACAGGTATTCGCAGAAGCCGCCGCATTCCTTTACTGTTTCCTTCAGCTTCCGTATTGAATTGCGGGCGAAGTCCAGATATGACTTGTCGAATTTTTGTCCGACATAAATTAATACCGGCAAAGAGTGTATTGCGATATTTGTGTACTCAGGATGAACATTTCTTCTTCTGATGCATTCTGCGGCGAGTTTCAAGCTTTCATTGATCCTGTCTCTGAGTGCTTCCTCAAAAAAATCTTCGGATTCAAGGATTTCCATGAAGATATTGCCGATGAATACCGCCCAGTTGTAGTCTGGAAGAAGCCACTTGTCGAAACCGTAGTTCTGATAATACGGATAAAGTCCGTAAGTCTTGCTGTCCGGATTTGTGTCCTGAGTCGCGATAACCTTATCTATGATGCTCTTGATTAAGGGATAAGCCGCTTGCTTTTTAATGATAGTCAATAAGAGGGCATAGCGCGCGGAGTCTGTAGTCGCATAGACTTTTCCCCCGTCATAGATGATTTTGTGGCATACGTGGTCGTAATATTTTTCGATGAGTCCTGCCTTGGGATCGAAGATTTCTTCCAGACAGGCGAGCGATCCGTGAAGCGCTTCCTGCTCATGAGCAGAGAGCGAGTTGATGCTGAACATATAGGATTCCTTATGACAGTTTTATCTGTTTCAGATATCCAATTATATAGAAAAATAAAGGAGGAGTCAATTTCTTTTAAGAAAATAAGTAAGGTTTTTTTATTCTTGGAGAATTGTTGTTTGTGTTTTTGCTTGATTCAGGAGCTTAATCAATTCTTCCATTTCAGCCCTCCGTTTCGGGCGATTTCCAGAAGATACTCCCGTTTCCATGCATTCATTTCTTCGTAAGAACGGAATGATTTTTTATGAAACGGAGGCAGGTTAAGAAGAACGGGCATTGGGGTTTTGTCCGGAGTTTTCAGCCATAACTGTATTTTCGCATTTACGTTTTTCATGATAATGCAAAATAATCTGCCGTAAGAATTTGTCAAGGCGAGCTTGGCTGTCAGTCGACTTCTTTATGATGGCGTTTTGCGTGAGCGAGTCCATTGTAATACTCTTCTGTAAGGATGTCGCCCATTCTGCGCCAGTCGAAAAGTTCGGACACCAGTTTGCGTCCGTTAGTTCCGAGTTTGCGGCATAAATCAGGGTTTGCCGCGAGTTTGCAGACGGCATTTGCGGCGCTGTCTGCGTCTTCCGGCTGAGCCAGATAGCCGGTCTCATCATTGCGGATGACTTCCGGTGTTCCGTCCAGTTCAAAGGCGACCGCCGGTTTTCCGCTCGCGAGAGCCTGTACAACGGCACGAGGCAGGCCTTCTCTAAGCGAAAGATGCACGAGTACATCCATCAATGCCGTATATTTGTAGACTTCGGAAGGCGGCACCAGCCCGGCAAAGGAGAAGGACGAGGTGAGTCCGGATGCTCTTATGATATCAGTAAGTTCGTCCTTGAGGATTCCGTCGCCGACAATCAGGAAGTGAGCAGCAGGATATCGTTCCGCGACTTTTCTCGCCATCGGGATGAAATGCTCGTAACCCTTCAAAGGGAAGAGTCTGGCGACTGTACCGATGACGAAGGCACCGTCCGGTATATCCAGATTAAGTTTCAATTGCGGATCGGGACTGGCATTGAGAAACGGATCAAGTTCCATGCCGCTGTAGACTACTTTATATTTGGAAGCAGGAGCGATATTCGCTTCGACACACTGATCAATCATTGCCTGTGCGACTGCAAAAATCTTGTCGCAGGCTCCGGCAGCCTGACGTTCCGCAATTTTGTAAATAGTGTTTTTCCAAGCTTTTTCATAGCGATGAAATGCTTGACCATGAACAGTGTGCGCAATGAACGGAGTATTCGCTGCATATGCCGCGAAACGTCCAACTATACCGGCTTTGGAGCTGTGGGTGTGAACGACATCGAAGGCTCTTTCAAGAAAGAATTCCTTCATCGTCAGGTACGCGTTCCAATCCTTCAGAGGGTTGATTTCGCGTACAAGCGTCGGTATTTCGACTATCTCGAAATCAGGCAGTTTTTTCTGCTTGAGAAGTTCTCCTTCAGGACCCGGGGAAGGGCCTGTGACAAGGGTGACATCGTGTCCCTGCTCAAGCTGGCGGATCACGGAAAGAAGAGTGTTTTCCTGCGCGCCCCCGACTATCATGCGGGTTATGACGTGGCAGATTTTCAGCTTCTTTCTATTCATATTTTATCACCTGAGCCTTACGGAAAAGGCTGTTTTTCAATTCCTGACTGTAAAGCATTTTTCCGCCGCTTGATACGGACACATGACGCGTTCCATTGGCGGATGCTTTTTCTGTTTCTATTGCAAGGGCGGTCTTGCCTGAGCTATATTCTAGCGTATTTCCCGTTTTTGTCCAGACGCATTCGAGGAAAGGAGCTGCTTTAAGATACAATTTTCCACTTTTATCGTATTGATCCGCCTTCATCATGACGCCACCTTGACGCAGTATGCTTTCAACGCTGAGTTTCGCACTGCTGCTTTTTCCATAGTTTGCCGGAACTGCGAAACTTGATATTCCAAGCATTGCTGACAGCTCGTCGATGCCTCCTGAATAGGCGGCAAGCGGAGCTGTTACGGTCATGAAGTCGATAACTGCGCAGCCGTTTACTTTTAGATATTTGACCGCCTGATACGCCTCTCCCGGGCCGGGACAATTCAGCATTATGCTGCGTCTTGCCGAGGGATCTCTGATGACAAAGGACGCTTCCTGAGAGTCCCCGCCGTGCATGATTAGGATTTCCGGCTTTTCACTGTCAGTTCTGAAATTCCAGAAGAGCAGTATAGCCGTCAGTCCGCAGACGGAGACAAGCACTGCCGTTGTCTTGCGGAAAAAACAAAGTCCCGCAAGAAATAGATAAAAAATGCAAACGGAATATTCTGGCGGCGCTCCTATGTAGGACGACTCGGCAAAGCCTGCGAAAAAACTGCAAACTCCGCTCATCATGTTGAAGAGGAGTTCAACAATTCCTGTAATGATTTCTCCGCCTCCCGGTACTGTCGAGGCAGGAATTATGAATGGAGCCGTAACGAAAGCCAGCCATATAACCGGAATCAGTATGATGTTGGCTCCTATCGAAAACGGGACATTGAAGCCTTGATAAAGCGAGCTCAGTCCAGCGGTGGCAAGCCAGGCTATCAGACAGCCCGCCACATATTTCAACAGTTTGATTCTCGTGTTTACCGAAAGCTTCAGCATGCTTTTCTGATTTGTTCCGGGAATCATTTTCAGCTTCCACGAAAGCGGTTCGGCAAGATCTTTTACGAGTCGCCACGAGGCCAGAAGAAAGCCCACCGTTATAAACGAGTATTGGAATCCCGCGTCGAAAACATAGAAGGGATTGCATAGCAGCAGGATAAACGCCGAAAGGAAAACCGTGTTGAGTCCCGGTGTCATATAAAGCATTCCGCGCATTACGCTCCAGACTGATATCATTATCAGCGCTCTCACTGCCGGTGCCTGCATGCCTGTTGTCGCCACGTAGAGAAAGACTATAACAGGCAGAATAAAATAACGATACCTGAAGGGCAGGGGACTCAGAAGAAAAAGAACTATCAGGGCTAGCATGCCTGTATGCAGACCGCTGACCGTGAATATATGGACTGTTCCGGCTTTGATGAAGTCATTGCGCGTTTCAGCTGGTATTCCCTGTCTGAAACCAGCCATTATCGCGGCGCAGAGATTCTGATTCGCCTGACTCTGCATCTTGTCACAGAGTTTTCCTATGACAGCGTTACGGAAATCAAGGATTTTCTCCTGAATCGAAAAAGCGCCTTTTTCCTCAGAGATAATTTCAGCGGTATTGAAGATGTGTTTGACTCCATTTACGCGCAGGTAGGTATTAAAATCGAAGAGTCCCGGGATTACTGCCTGTTCAGGTCTGATGAAAGCCCCCTTTAATGTCAATACTTCATTATATGTAACTGTTTTTGCTTCCGGAGGCAGCCTCAGGATTACTGCTCCAGATACCTTTTGCTCTTTGTCCTTTTCACTGTAGCCGAATGCTTCTATTGAAGCATATATGAGGTTGGGATTCTTCAGAAAGTAGAGACTGTCCCCGGCACAGGATGAATCCGTAATCCTGACTTTTATTACTGCGCCGCAGTCACCCGGCGGTAAGAGTCGTTCGTAATGATGCGGACTTTGCCATGAAAAATAAAGACAGGCCAGAAGTCCAAGCAAGGAGCCTCCAGCAAATTTCAGCAGTGTAAAAGGACGAATGAGGCAGAGCAGCATTATCAGCGCAGCAGTTATCAGCCAGAATACTTTTCCTGTGCTTTCAAGTGCGGCTACTGCGCAGATCAATCCGGTCAGCGGAAATATCGACGGGTAGAGCGTATCTATCCTTTCAAATTCTTTTGTCAGTTTCTCAAAAAAAGGCTTCATGGATGCGTCAGACCCGGAAAGCGTCCTGCCACATAGTTTGCGATTCCGTTCATCAGCATCTGGATGGCTACGGCGCTCAGGATAAGTCCCATCAGACGCTCCATGGCAGTAATTCCTTTTTCTCCGAACAAATCTTTGATTTTATCTGAAAACAAGAGGATTACGCACGCAAGCGTCCATGCAATAAAAAGCGAGAGAGTCCACTCCCACATATTACCCGATGGCGAGCCGGACATCAGCATGACCGTGCTTATGGCTGAAGGGCCTGCCGTATAAGGAATTGCGAGAGGTACGATAAAAGGTTCTTTTTCCTTGTCGCTTTCTTCGAGGTCGTGCGAGGGGAAGACCATTTTGATTGCAATGAGCAGCAGAATCACTCCGCCTGCCGCAGTGAGTGACGATTCCGATATTTGAAGTAATGCCAGCAGTCTGGGACCCGCAAGCAGGAAGAGCATCAGAATTGCCAGAGCAATCAGCATTTCTCGTGCGATGATATACTTGTGGCGTTCCGGCGGGGCATTCTTCAAAGAGCTTATGAAGAAAGGAATATTCCCGAGCGGATCGAGAACCAGAAAAAGCAATATTGCGGCAGATAAGACCGTCATTGTTCGGCCTCCTTGATTAGTGAATGGAATTATACTGTATCAAAACTGCTTTTTCAATGCCTGAAATTCTGTTGATGCTGAACTCAGAGCATCGTTAAAGGCTTGCAGGTAGTCCTGATGCCATTTTTCTGCGGAGGATGATCTTGGAGGAGTTTTTAGTATTGCAAGCAGGAACTCTTTGTCTTTCTGCTGGAGTTTTTCCAGAAGTTCATTATTGGGAAATTCCGGTACATTCAGTTTTTCAACCGATGAGGCAAAGTGCAGATCCAGCGCGCAGAATACCCATGGAATCATGGAATCCAGTCTGTAGAGTTCTATTCTTCCTGCCTCAAGATCCTTCTTGGATCTGTATTTGAATATGCCGAAGGCGACTTTCTCAATGCGTTCAATGAGTTTATCCGGATTTTTGAAGTCGCCAGCAAGCACTGCTTTAGCGTGAAACCATTTCCAGAATCCCGGCAGTATGGAAACTTCCGTATCGTGCCTTAGGTGCCATGCTTGCGCATCCGGACTGTAATAGAGTTTTTTTCCGAGCTTGTAGAGCGATTCCGACATCGACATATCTTCGTAGTTTGTCTTGAGCGTCCTGATGTAGCCTCCGGCTTCGCGCAGATCATCGGCTATAAAGAGGTTGTTTGCTCCATAAAGAAATCGTGGATTTTCAAGAGCCTTGTCTCCCCAGTGTTGAGCCATGTGCACGGCTCTCCACTTGTCGCCGGGATTCTCCTGAAAGAACTCGTCGAGTCGTCCGGCAACTCCTGAAACTTTTTTGTCGTTCAGCGTATGCAGAAGTTTTTCCAGCCAGTCTGCCGAGACTTCGACATCCGAATCGATGCTTGCGATAAGCGCTGTATTGCAGGATTCCAGCGCCGTATTCCTTCCGGCAGAAAGCCCCATGTTGCAGGGCTGTTTGATGATCGATGCATAGGACGGGAGCGGAATTTTCAGTTCCTCTAGCGTGCTTTCCAAGGGAGGATTTGAGCCGTCGTCAATCAGAATCAAACGAGATGGTCTGATTTTCATGTTAAGGACGCTTTTCAGACAGCGTTCGATGCTTCCCGCTGTGTTGTAGCAGGGGATGTACATTGTGATGTCTGAGGCAGTGAACTTCATTAAGCGCCTATTTAAGTTGCGATTTTAGCTTTTTGTTAAGCTCTATCATTTTCTTATAATAATCAAGCATTTTTTGAGGATGCTTATCCTGCGGGTTTGTCGAGGCGGCTATTGTCATTGATTCCTTTTGAAGAGTGAATGCTTTGTCGAGCAGGCCTGTCGCGTAATATCCTCTCGCCAGAGTTTCTAATATCTCCGCCTTGAGTTGACTGTCTTTTTCCGCTGAAGCCAGTGCCAGTTCGGCAGCATGTATTCCCAGTTCAATTTGAGCGTCTCCAGGCTCTGCATCGATGATCTGGCGTTTGGCTATGCTGCTGAGTGTGACAGGATCTTTTTTGAATGCCTCTATTGCCTGACTTATTGCCTCGCGCAGATCAGACTCCTTTATGTCGGTTCTTCCCTGCAGGATGTCAATTTTCAGAAAATACGGCAAAGGAGTTTCTGGAGTCCTTGCGATGATCGCGTTAAGGAAGGCAATAGCCTCCATAGGTTTTCTCTGCTGCTGGAATATGTAGAGTCTGGTCTGTATTGCCGATTCATCTTTTGCATCCAGTTCGAGAAGCCTGTCTGCAATTTCCGCGAGTGCGGTATTGTTGTTTCTTTCTGTGGCTGCTTCGAGATCCTTGTGCAACTTTTCTATTTTTCCTGCTTCAGAGGCGTTGAACGTTCCGTCAAAAACTTTGCGTAGAACGTATTCCGCACCTGCATGAGTACCTTTCCAGAGAATTTTTCCGTCGCGGATTATGTAAAACGACGAGTTCCCCGGCGGATTGCCTGAGTAGGCTGATTCAGTTTTTTTGCCATCGTCCAGAGCCACTGCGAAATTAGTGTCTTCGAGTGCTGCCAGACTCTCGGCTATATTGGCGTCACCCCTGCTTGTTATGGCGGCTGTCTGGAGTCCTTTCTGTGCGTATTCATTCTGGAGCTTTGAAAGTATCGCTATGGATTCGACCGAGATATTTTCCCAGCTTGTGAGAAAAGCGACGAGCATAGTTCCATGTTCGGGGATTATCAGAGGGCCGTTTTTCAGCCAGACTTCAACGTTCAGTTGTGGAGCAGCGTCTCCAGGCTCGGCAGAGAAAGCGTTAAGCCAGCTCAGTACCGCTATGATTGTGAGGAAAGTTTTTCTCAAGAAAGACTCCGGATTTTTATCTTTGCATAAAATACGCCTTATGCTGATAAATACCAGTCTCCCGAGCGATTATGGATTCGCATGAGCTTGCATAAAACTCATGCGGAATAAGTCTTTTAAAGCAAGTCCTCAGCTTTGAAGTTTTGTCAGGAACTGCCTGTTTTAGAGTCCTTGAGCGTTTATTGTCCACATTCCCTTGGGGGTACTCATAGAAGCTCCAGGTGCAATCGTATCGACCGGGCGCATGGATTGTGCATGACCATCCACGAAAAGGTAGTTGAATCTTCCCGAATGGCCTGCCGGATAGTTAGCGATCTGATTGTCTGGATTGCTTACGCAGGATCCTGAGGCATTTCCAAGCATATTTGTATTCATGTGTTGTTCTGTCATGCAAATAACTGAAGATGGCCGACTAATTGTTGTGAGCTTGGCAGACCAGGGATTTGCATGACTGTAGGCGAGCCCGCTGATAAGAGTAACTCCCCATATTCCTCCGACAGGATTCGGGGTGCTGCCGCTTCCGGCGTTTGCGCCTCTGTTCATGCTGTAGGATCTTATTGCGCTGCCAGGCCAGCTGGCAGGATCGCTCGGACATTTATAGAGTTCCGGCTGTCGGTACGCAGGTATAGCAAAATTGCCGCGATGTATTTCTGTCTCAGTCAACTTGCGTCCGTCGTAAGAGCTTCCCAAAAGATCATCCCACGATACCTGATCATTTGCGGCGTAGGAGTGCCCTCCAAAAGGAAGAGTATCAACGTTGTCTCCAGCATAGTTCATAGTTGCATATCCAAGTTGTTTAAGCTGTCCGGCGCATTTTGTACTCTTAGCTATCTCTCTGGCAGAAGATAGCGCCGGAAGCAGCATCGCTGCAAGTATAGCTATTATGGATATTACCACAAGTAATTCAATCAAGGTGAAGCTGCGATTTTTCATAATAAGCTCTCCTATGATAATTTTCCACTTCGGTATCGAAGAAAGGTTTAATTTTTCACGAGTTTAAACTGCGTGAAGTCTT
>JAKJHH010000064.1 GCA_022703965.1 Verrucomicrobiota bacterium | reverse complement strand
ACTCAAAGATACCGAAACTTCTGCAAAGCTTATCAGCTGCCATGCCGTAGAATTCCAAAGTGAAATCTGCTTGCCGCTATAGGGAGTGAAGTAAAGAGTTGAAGCGGCTGTGATATCCGAACTCGGAACGGGATTTCCCGAGCTCAATGTCAAACGTCCTCGACAAATCGCGAAATCTGTTATACCTGCGATTCCCTGATCGCCCTGCTCTCCTTTATCGCCTTTGTCTCCTTTTTCTCCCTGAGTACCGTCAGGTAAAGCTATTGCGACGCTCCAGTCTCCTCCCGGATACCTTTCGCGCCAGTAAGCGTCCGTTGATACCTGTTCATCATGCCAGTTTATGGAGTCCGAACTGAACTGAAGCTCTCTTCCGGCGCGAAGCAGGGCATCCGTCTGTGCTGCGTTGTAGTAGTTGACATCAGAAGGAACAGGCTCATTTTCGCTGAGATGAACAACATTCTTTCCCTTTGCTTTCGATATCATCATAATCGAGGGAGAACTGCTTCCGGCAATGTAGCGCTTGAGTTCAAGATTAAAATAAATGCTTTCCGCAGCGCCAAGCTTTGTCGCAAACCCGTCCGTCATGCAATTGACCCGAACGGAGATTCTGCCGGATTCACGGCTGATATTGTTCCAGTCGCCGGGAATGTCCACCATGTCGTTGCCAGAGTAGATCATCAGAGGATCGGAGCCGTGTACAAAATCGTTGTCGGCGGCCAGCTCGAAAGTATCGCTTCCGGCAAGTGGATAAATATTGAGTCCGCTGTCCAGAAAACTTATGCAGAGAATCGCCGTTTCACCATAGTAAAGCGAGGGCATGGACGCGGAACTTCCGTCAGCTGGATTAATTAACGTTCCGCTTTCCGGATTTACTGTCAGGAATATTCTTCGGTATGACATAATGCTCCTTTCACAAGAATTGTTTATTCCTTTTCAAAAGAAGCGACCGTCAAAGAGAGACAGCCTTGCTTTTAATAGCATGCCGGATATATTCTGAAATCGAGTCATGGAGCATGAAATGAGGAAAGCATCGGCTGTATCAGTAAGAACAATTGCGAAAAAAGCGGGAGTTTCCACCGCTACCGTTTCGCGTGTCCTGAATAATTTTCCTAATGTCGATCCTGCAACCAGAGACAAGGTTTTGGCTCTGGTTCGCCAGTCCAAATTCAAACCCTCTCAGGTTAGAAAACGCCCGAAACATGTAGCATTTATCTGCAATGAGTCTCAGAAAATCGATCAGTATACTTCCGAAATTCTTAACGGCATCAGCTCTTACTGCCGACGCATGAACCTCGACCTCTCCATAATCTGCATGGACAAGCATCTGCCGGACGAAAAAGTAATCCTTGAGCGTCGTTGCGACGGCATAATTTCCTCTCTCATATACGACAAGTCTTTTTTCAAGCGCCTCATTGATATAGGAATCCCTTCCGTCACCGTCAGCGACAGCATTGATATGGAGGACACAGGTTCTGTTACCTGCGACAACTATTCAGGCATGAAAAAACTGATGGAGCATATTATTTCCAAAGGACACCGAAAAACGGCTTTTGTCCTTTCACAAATGGAGGCTTCAGCGCATAAGGAGCGCCTTCAGGCATATCATGATGTGCTTGATGCCGCCGGAATTTCCAAGGATGACAGACTGCTTATCCCTCACTCAAATTTCCCGGAAGAGCTGGATGCCGGACGCTCTGCCGCCAGCGAATTCCTCAAACTCAAGTTCCCCGCCACAGCCATCGTCTGCATGAACGATGCTCTGGCGTATGGACTGATAAGCTCGCTCAGAAACGCCGGATGCAAAATCCCTGAAGAGCTTTCTGTCAGCGGCTTCGATGATTACCCTATTTCCTCATGCTTCTATCCGCCTCTGACCACTGTTTATCAGCCTCTTCAGGAGATGGGCCAGCAGGCCGCCGAACTGATTTTCACTGCCATTCAGCAGGAGAGCACCGTAAATGCCAATATCAGAATGCAGTCAAAACTGGTAATTCGCGATTCCATCCAAGCCCCGCCTCTCTGATTATTTTCACTGTTTTGAAATCGTTTTTTTCAATGTGATCAGAATGGTATCAAGACATGAAAAAGCCGATACATAATAGGATTGATAGTTTTTTATAAAGAAATTGTATTTCAGTCAATGTTCACTTGAGTCTAAATTCTTGTGCCATCTCTCCCAATGAATAATTTTCTGAAAATACCCCTATGAAGGGGTCATTCGATGGCACATTATTTTTTTGATTTGCGCTCCATATATATTTTCTTTTGTATTTCAGCAAGGTCATCATCTGTTTTTATAATTAATAAATTATCCGACGAATTTCTCTTGAATAAATCTAGATTGATTTTTTCAGTGAATTCTGGAATGCCGTACTCATAAGAGAATGTCTTTATGCCTGTAGAACCAAAAAATGAAGACTGATATATAAATGGGATTTCTTTGCCAATAATGAATTCTGTTACAACAGGATAATTTTCAAGAAACATTTGCCATCTGTTACGTACATCTTCAGCATTTAAGTTTCCCAATTTTGCGATTGTTTCTGCATCAGGCATTTTTGTACGCATGATAACTTTATAACAAGAGATGTCAGCATATTTGACAGGATTGACTTCATATGAATTGTCATCGTGTGAAATATCTCGCTTTAGGACATTTATAGGCGTGATAAAGTTTTTAGAAAAGGACTTTATCTTCATGCCTTCATATTTTACATTTATTTTCTGCTCATCATTTATAGATATTTCAGAAAAAATACCATCTTCATTTGTGATTTCCTTACTTACCGTTTTGCCATTATCAGTCACATCAAAACATAGAAGATTTATACCGTCGCTGGGAGTTTGCATATGATATGTTTTTATCTGTAACTTTTTATTATCCGGAGTTTCCGTCTCTTTAAATGTTTTATATGACTGAGTTTGCATAAAGTTTAATGCGTCTTGTAAAATTTCTTTTGCATTTTTCTCTGAATTTCCATATAAAGCAAAATTGCTACAAAACATCAAAAACAATATGCCTTTTACTACATGTATGGTTTTCACAACAGTTTCCCCCTTTAATTAGTTAGATATTTGAAGAGGGGATCAGCCCCCCAATCAAGTTCAAAAGATTGGCTTTGGAAATTCTGGGTGACTCTTTACGAATAAAAACGTCCATAGCAGTATAGTAGTCATAAAAGTGAGTCATGCTGTAATTATTCCCCCATCGACCAAGAAGCCCGGAGCTTCATCCGAAGCCGTCATAAGTTCTTAAAACCGTCTTGCTATAAATAACGCCGACAGCTTCAGAAGTCAACTGGATATTAGTATTATACCGACAATAAAAAAGACCGTACATTGCTGTACGGTCTTGAAAAGTCGCTGAATAAAATCAATTATTCTTCAAATCTCTGGGGTCTGCGGAAATCGCGATTGCCGCCGCCGCCATGACCACCACCAAAGCCGCCGGAACGTCCACCACCGTGTCCGCCGCCGCCATGTCTGTTACCGCCGCCGAAACCGCCGGGCTTTCTTTCAGTTCTTTCCTTGGCTTCGTTGATCTTGAGGTTTCTGCCGCCGAAGTCCTTGCCGTTGAGGTTTTCAACTGCTGCGTCTGCTGCTGCGTCATCGCTCATTTCGACGAATGCGAAACCGCGGGATCTGCCGGTTTCCCTGTCTTTTACGATTCTGACTGATGTTACTGTACCGAACTGGCCGAAAAGGGTGCCGATTTCTTCGGGTGTGCTTGTGTAAGACAGGTTGCCTACGTAGATGCTTTTCATCTTTTACTCCATTAAACTCCATGATTGTGAACCTGACGGCCCTATGCCTCAGGACGTTAACTAACAAGAACCAGAGGAACGTCGTAACGGAGTAAAATTATGCCCGGGACTCTTCCCTCAAAATTCCAGCCTTCAAACATTTTATATTATTTTCAAGAGAAAGCAAGAGCTTCAGCAAAAAAAATTAAAATTTTTTAACAATATATGTAATTGTCTGGCTATGAGGTGCTTTAGGTTTATCAGGGACTGCTGTCAGAATTGTCCGTTAAGTTTTTTTTATTGAAAAGAAGTTTTTTCCGTTCTGGAATCCTGAGAATATGATGTATATATTCTTCTCGTATTCGTATCCTGAAAAAGTCTTTAAAAATTCGGTATGCGCTGTAATTATGTCTGTTCTGGAAGTCAGTTCTCTTTCTGTATCATTTCTCTCCGGAGGCCGTTTGCTTCCGGCGGTAAGCGACCTTTCATTCACCGTGGAAAAAGGTGAAATCCTTGCGCTTGTAGGCGAAAGCGGATGCGGCAAGAGCGTAAGCTGCATGTCCTTGGCGAGACTTCTTCCCGAACCTCCGGCAAAATATCTTTCGGGGTCTATAAAACTGGAAGGAATTAACGGAAATTCCGACGTACTTAAAATGTCAACCCATGATCTGCGGAAGATAAGGGGCAGTAAAATAGCATATATATTTCAGGAACCCTCTGTATCCTTGAATCCTGTTTTTACTGTAGGGTATCAGATTTCCGAGGTTATTGACCTTCACAGGCCGGAAGTGCAGGACGTGGAAGCCGAGATAATTTCTCTGCTAAAACAGGTAGGAATTCCGGCACCTGAAAAGAGAATAAATGCATATCCTCATGAAATGAGCGGAGGAATGCTTCAGAGAATCATGATAGCGATGGCGCTTGCCGGAAAACCTGAAATTCTTATAGCCGATGAGCCTACAACCGCGCTGGATGTGACAATTCAGGCTCAAATTCTGGAACTGCTGGCTGAAATACGTGAAAAAAGTGGAATGGCGGTGATTCTGGTAACTCACAACCTCGGGATAGTATCCGAGCTTGCGGACAGAGTAATTGTCATGTACGCAGGCAGAGCGGTGGAGACGGCGAAGGCCTCCGAACTTATGAAGAATCCGCTGCATCCTTACACACGCGCACTTCTCTCGGCGGTTCCCGAGCTTGGGAAGGACAGCGGAGCACTCACCAGCATACCCGGGACAGTGCCATCTCCGGCAGAATATCCACAGGGATGCCGTTTTTCGAGCCGCTGTGCCTTGAGAAACAGCAGACCGGAGGAAGATCAGGATCGCTGCATGAATGTTCTTCCGCCTTTCGGTGAACGGAATTCCGGACATTTCTGTGCGTGTCACTACTCATGATCAAGCGAGGGGTTAATACGAAAATGAACAGGTCTCTGGCTCCTCTGATAATAATTTTCGGTCTGGTAATACTGGCTACTGTTTTTCTTTCCAGCAAAGGAACTGTTAAAAAGCCGGAAGAGCCAAGCCGTGTTGTCAACAGTTTTCCTGACATGCGCCTTAATTATATGGCGCATCAGAATCAAAACACGCAATACAGCGAGCGTAACGATCCGGCGCCAAACTGGATGCCGGATATCCCTTCTCTGCTGCTTGAAGCACAGAGAGATTTTGAGCAGGGCAATTACGGACCGGCCGAGGACAAACTTCGCACAATCATGATTTTCGAGCCGGACAACGTTCGAGCCATGACTGTGCTTGCGTATATTCTTTACAGCGCCAGAAAATTTTCTGAATCAGCCGCTCTTTTCAAAAGAATCATTTCCATAAGTCCGTATGACGCATCAGCAATGGCCAACCTCGGAGCTGCCCTTGCGAGAATGAATGATTTTAACGAGGCGCTGAAGTATTCTCTTCAGGGTTTTTCCATCGACCCGTCTTCTCCTGTAACACTGCTTAATCTTGCGGGAATATATGCGATGTCAGGCAACAGGGAAAAGGCTCTTGAGTTCTTTAAAAAAGCCGCGGACAGGCTGGGAGATTCAATTATACCGCAGGCATATGACCAGGTCTTCGACAACATCAGGGATGAACATGATTTCCAGAGTCTTGTCGCTGCCGCTGAAAAAAATCTTTCCAGAACAAAAAATCAGCATGAGAAGGCACTGAACTCCACACTTCCGGGGACTCCTGTAAAAAAGGACAACAGGAAATGAGCCGCATCCAAGTTCTGCCTGAGCATATTTTCAACAAAATCGCCGCCGGTGAGGTAATTGAGCGTCCTGCCTCCGTGGTAAAGGAACTGGTTGAAAACTCGATTGATGCGGGAGCAACAAAAATTTCAGTCTGCATCGAAAAGGCAGGCATGAAGATGATTTCCGTTTCCGACAACGGCTCCGGCATGGATGCCGACGATGCGATTTTGTGCCTGGAGCCTCACGCAACGAGCAAGATAAAAACTGAGGCCGACATACATGGAATCCTAAGTTTCGGATTCCGCGGTGAGGCACTTCCCAGTATAGGCTCCGTTTCCAGATTGACTCTGAGAACCCGAGAAAGGACTTCTCAGGAAGGATTCGAGATTGTCGTAAACGGCGGGAAACATCTCAGCGCTAGTCCGGCAGGCTGTGCGCCAGGCACCGAAATCATCATCCGCGAGCTCTTTTTCAACACACCGGCACGCAAAAAGTTCATGCGCAGCGACATTACCGAGGAAAAGCATATACAGGAAACTCTCATGATGCTTGCCCTCCCCTATCCCGATATAACTTTTGAGCTCGTAATGGACGGGAAAATCATATTCTGCTCTCCTGCCGCCTCTGATCTCAGACAGAGAATAGGGGCTTTCTTCGGAAAAGAAATGAGCTCGAATCTCATGCCGCTCATGCACGAGGAAAGCTCGATCAAGGTATCCGGCTTTGTCGCCCGCCACGGCTTCACCAGAACCTCGCGCAAAGAGCAGAAAGTATTTATAAACCGCCGTCCGGTCGAAGCGTTTCCGGTTTACAAGGCTCTGCGCGATGCCTACAGCAGTCTTGTAGAGAAAGGACGTTTCCCGCCTGCGATAGTTTTTCTTGATCTTGATCCCCAGCTTGTCGATGTCAACGTACATCCGGCCAAGCGTGAGGTGCGTTTCCGCAGCGAATACAGCATAAGTGATGCTGTTCTGCATGCAGTTCAGAAAGCGCTCAGGGACTCGCCGCTGGCACGCCAGGAAACAGCTCGTGCTTCTATGCAGAATCCGGAACTTTTCAGGCAGGATGCTTCCTCAGTGTCCAGTCCGCTTTCAGGAGTATTGAAATCGGCGGAGATCGCGTATTCGCTTAAAAATCCTGTATCCAGCTTTGATTTGAGTCCTTCGGAAATTGACGGGCTGGCACAAAAGCCTAAGCCCTTGCCATTGCCCGACGGGGTGTTTACCGGACGCGATTTCTTCAAGAGTACTCAGGCGGATCAGCAGTCCATAAAGTTCGGCAACAATGAATCCCTGCCTGGAGCCTCGGATGAAATCCCGGCTCAGGCAGCCGAGGTCTCTGAGCGTAATCCTTCCAGACGTGAATTTCCTGCGCTGAAAGTAATTGGTGTGATCGAAAACGCTTATATTGCAGCGCTTTCACCGGACGGACTCATGATAATAGATCAGCATGCTGCTCATGAAAGGATTCTTTTTGAAAAAATAACGCGTAAAGAAGCGGCCATATCCGGGCTTTCACAGAAGCTTCTGATTCCGGTAACGCTTGATCTTTCAAGAATCGAAACTCTCTTCATCGAAAAGAATCAGGACGTATTTCTAGCCGCGGGCTTCGAAATTGAGCCTTTCGGCAACAATACCGTTCTTCTGCGCTCGCTGCCTGCCGCTCTTGAGCAGGACAACGCCGCCGGACTTGTCCGCGACATGCTGTCCATTCTTTCTGACGAAGGCAGTCTTTCCGGAACTGCGCCGGGGAGTCTGGAGAAAATAGCCACAGCAGCATGCAAAGCAGCGGTAAAAGCTCATGATAAGCTTTCGACCCGTGAAATAGAGTCTTTAATAGAACAAATGAAACAATGCGAAATTCCGTTCTCATGTCCACACGGACGTCCCACGGTAATAAATATAACCGTGAAGGAGCTGGAGCGGAGATTCGGAAGAAGATGACGGAGATTTACAGATGACGAAGAAAGCTAAATTTTTTGTACTTGGCGACAGCATATCCATTGATTACGGATCATTCCTGAAATCCTTCATTTCAGAGCGTTTAGACTATGGACGCAAAGGAGAGGAATTTTATGGAAAATGCGATCTGAACGACCTCAGCATAAACGGTCGCGATTCGGATTGTGTACTTGAATATCTCAAGGAAGCTTTCAGCAAGGGATTCAAGACTGACATCATGTTGCTTAACTGCGGGCTCCATGATGTAAAAACAGAGCCTGCGAGCGGAATCCGTGCCGTGCCTGAGGATCGCTATGCCGCCAATCTTAAAGAAATCGCAAAGATACTTAAAAGCCATTCAGTCAAAGTCTTCTGGGTCAGAATCAGTCCTGTAGACGACACAATACATAATACAAGAAATTCGTCATTTCACCGTTTTAATAAATACGTTACGGAGTATAATAATATAGCCGACAAAATTATGAGAGAAGCCGGGATTCCGCTGATAGACCTGAACAGTTTCACGTTAAAACTTGGGACTCCTGAATCAATATTCAGAGATCACGTGCATTTTATTGAAAATGTGAGCAGACTTCAGGCGGCATTCATAGCCGGACATATTCTGGCGGCTCTTTGAACCATAAGATAGATAGCCGGGGAGAGAGATGAAAGTTTCAGTTATATGCATAGGCGATGAGCTCCTGAAGGGAGCTACAATCAACACAAATATCGCTTCAATCGGTCAGATGCTGCTGCCGGAGGGGATAATTCCCTTCCGTTCCATAACAGTTCCCGATAAACCCGAAGATGTCATGGACGCAGTAAGAGAACTGATCGGAATTTCCGATTACATCATTACAACAGGCGGACTCGGACCGACAGCCGACGACCTTTCCAAAGATGCCATTGCGGCTTATTTCGGACTGAAACTCAAGCGTAATGAGGAAATAGCCGAAGCACTCTGGGCTTTCTGGAGAAAACTGGGCAGACCAGGAGAAATGCCGGAAAGCAATCTTAATCAGGCAATGATCCCCGAAGGTGCCGAAATACTTCCTAACGCGACAGGAACCGCTCCTGGCGTCGCCATAAAAGTTCCGCAATCCATGAACGTAAGATGCCGCGAACTCGCAATGCTTCCGGGCCCGCCGGTAGAAATGAATCCAATGTTCAAGGATTACGTTGTGCCCAGAATCAAATCCTTCATGGATGAAACTCTTTACAACTCCCTCTTTTATGTTGTCGGGGTTCCGGAGTCCAGCGTAGAACAGATGATGATTCCGGTTATAAGCAAAGCCGAAAAACTTTCGGTCGCCTATTGCGCCGCGCCCGGAACCGTGAAAGTCTTCCTGACAAGTCCGGACAAAAACGTAATGGAGGACATGAGTTCTCAGGTCAAGGCTCTCTTCCCGAAAAACCTGCTCAGCGACGGAGTCAGTTCCATAGAAGAAGATATCATCAATATTCTCCGTGCCAAAAAGCTTAAAATGGCTTCAGCCGAATCCTGTACAGGCGGCCTGATTTCCTCAATGATAACGGAAATACCGGGCTCGTCGGATGTCTTTGCAGGTGGAATCACTACTTACAGCAACGAAAGCAAGATAAGTTTTCTGGGCGTCAATCAGAAGACAATAGCCCGCCACGGTTCCGTCAGTGCCGAATGCGTGCATGAAATGGCTATGAACGTCTGCGAAAAGTTTAACGCGCAGGCAGGAGTCGCCGTCACAGGAATCGCCGGCCCGAGCGGAGCCGTAGAAGGCAAGCCGGTCGGCACTGTCTTTACAGGAGTCTGTCTCGAAGGACGAGTCCTTGTTCTCAGACACCTCTTCAGTAACAGCCGAAAACTTGTTCGCCAGCGTACTGCCGCAACTGTACTCAATACATTGCGCATGATGCTTCTGGATTATATCTAATTATCAAACTCAAAATAACAATTTGAGAAGAAAATTTCCTAGAATTTATAAGACGAAACTGTTTTCTTTATAATTTTGCTATAATATATTCTCATGGGTAATTATAAATTATAGGGTTTTCGGAAAAATGAATAAGATAAATTTTGATAAAGAACTGACTCTCGGAATTCCGCTGATAGACAAACAACATGAAGAGTATGTAAAGAGAATGAATCATTTTCTTGATTCATATCATCATGACAGTATAAACGAAGAAGCTTTACGAGAAGAAATATCATTTATCGTCTCATATGCAATAGAGCATTTTGATGCAGAAGAGGCTTTGATGAAGCATACAAATTTTCCCCTCAGCAAGCAGCACATTGCTCAACATGACTTTTTCAAGCAGTCGGCGGATTCCTTTGCGGAGCTTAAATACACTGAAGAGAACGTCCGAAAGCTGCTCAGACTGCTGATCGACTGGTTCATTGCCCATATCAAAACTCAGGACAGCAAACTCGCCAAACACGTCAAAAAGATTCAGGACGCTAAGACATCTGAAATCTGATCAATCAAAAAAAGGAAGCACTTTATTGTGCTTCCTCTTCCAGCTTCTTACTTGATGAATGGATAATTAAACGGATACTTGAACTGTTCTCCGTTCACTGCCTTTATCACCGATATAATGATGAATGCAAACCATGCAATTCCGAGCAGAGGACCTGTCAAAAGCCCAATATATACGAAGTAAAGCAGAATATTCGCAAGAAATGCTATCAGAAAAATTATCTGAAAGTTAATAATGTCCTTGCCTATCTGATTGATTTCAGGACTGAGATCTTTCTTCATATTCCAGAAGATCAGCGGCGCAATAACGTTCACTCCCGGGATGAAACATATTATCATTTGAGCCAGAGGAAGAAGATTACAAATGAGCAGAAAATCTTTTACCTCTTTACTCATTGCTTCTCCTGTCTGTGCGTTGTGTCCGGCCGCGTTTACTGCCGGCTCCTGAATTTTCTGAGTATCATTCTGTTCCATAAAAAGAACCCCTCTCTGTTTGAATTGTTTGAAAAATATATTGTCTTCCAAGGATATACAAGCACGAAATTTTAATTTTCTGTAAGGTAAATAATAAAAAAAAAATTCCATACCCCCCCCAGATGTATTTGCTCGTTTGAGCTGGTGCTACTACGACAAAATCTGCATCTTTTGATGAACGATATGGACGGAATGGACAAAAGAAAATCTAAGCAGTCGGGCATCTGCAATTGTTCTATTGGATTTTTATTGCAAGAGTTTAATTATAAATATATTACTTCGCCTTTATTCGTGCCGTTCGTATTCTTCGTGCTTTCAAAGTTCCTCACGATAGCATTACTGAGGCATTAGCATGTCCTGTGAATTAAAAACAAGATTCCCTTGTCATATACGCCATCCGGTATTATAATTGTATCGGAGACTGACAGGGGGGAGGAGAATTATTTCTCGTCCGACCTTGTCTTCTGAATACAAGGAGGGATGCTCGTGCAGATTTTTCATGAAATTTTTCAGGAAGACTTTGTCTATCTGATATACGGCATGAGCCTTTTTGTATTTTCTGTCGTCTGCGTTTTTCTCAAACTTAAGAAAAAAGATACTGTTCCATGGGAAATGCTGGCAGCCGCGGGTTTCATAAGTGCAGTAGAGGCCTGGATAATGATGCTCCTGCCTCTGGTTTACAACGACACTGCTATAAATGCGGTACGACTCGGAGTCTCTGCACTTGGCTTTCTCGCCTTTTTCATATTCTCCATAATGTGTATGGATTTTAAGCGGAATCTGCAGATAATATTATATTTTTACGCCGCTGTTGCCATATTCTTTGCAATGTTTAACGAATCCGGACACGGCGATGCCATAATTCATTACTGGATAGGAATTCCTGCAAGCTTTCTGGCTGGAGCCGGATTCTTTCACAAACGCAAATTAGAGGAACATCCATCTGTCTTCATGATCGTTGGACTGCTTGTTACTATTGCCGGACTTTCAGACTCATGTTTTCCGGAAAGAAGGCTCGTTGATTACGAAATGCTATCTTCGGTTCTGATAATGCCGGAATTCCCTGCGACATTCCTTATTCTTCTCATATCCACAATTCTCTGGATGCATTTGCTCCGCAAAGATTCCGATGTGC
Organism: Verrucomicrobiota bacterium; assembly: GCA_022703965.1. Taxonomy (GTDB): domain Bacteria; phylum Verrucomicrobiota; class Lentisphaeria; order Victivallales; family UBA1829; genus JAKJHH01. The sequence goes on along the minus strand of JAKJHH010000064.1, from coordinate 6,028 downwards.
CGGACTATATAAACCGCCGCCGCCTGAAATCCGTCGCAATGTCAATAGTAACAAGCATACTTATACTTGTGATCGGAATGTATTTTGTCATCTATCTTCAGAAACATGCAGAGAATGAGGTGAATTCCACCACCTTGGCGCAGGGAAATCTTATAAAAACTGTAATAGAAACTGAATTTGCCAAAGTCGATCTTCTCGTCAATGCCATGGCGGCCGCGCCGGTAATCAATGCGGCAATCCGCAGAAAGGCAGCGGAAGACACCAATTTCATGAACAACCTGACTGATCGCTACAGTACAGTCTTTCCTGGCTCAATATGCTACATAATGGATCAGAGCGGAATGACCATTGCCGCTTCAAACAGAAATACAGACAAATCATTTATGGGGCATTCATACGCAGAACGCGCTTATTTCCAGAATGCAATCAAAAACAAGCACGGACATCTTATTGCCACAGGCATAACATCCGGTCAGGACGGCTATTATTCCGCAGCCGCAATTTCCGATACGGACGGACGTCCTCTTGGGGTCGTTGTCATCAAGCGCCGCATTCAGGATATCGGAGCACTTTTGAAAGAAAGCGCTCCCTCCTTTCTCATCGGACCTGATGAGATTCCATTCATGTTTTATCCGGCATCGGCAGACATAAAAACGTTTATGGGGCACAGACGTCTGCCTCCGCTTGAACTTTCTCCGGATATAAGCAAGCCCGGCGATCCGAGAATAAGATCCGTGCATATTCAGGGAGAACCCTACAGAACCGCAAGCGCCAGTCTGAGTTCCCTCCCCGGATGGACTCTCATGATCGCCAGACCGGCAATTCTGATATCAATGTACAGAATTGCCGGACTCTCCGCCATACTCGTGACCTTCCTCACTCTCGGAGGCGTATTTATTTTCTGGAATACAGGACTCATGCACACATCCAGAATCGCAATGTCGGAACAACGGCTGAAAAACATCTCCGACGCACAAAATTTACTTCTGGAAAACATCGACACTCAACTCTGGTTCATGAAGGATGCACAGACATACGGCAGCGCAAACCGCGCTCATGCTCTGTTCACAGGGAAAAATAAGGATTATTTTATCAACAGAAGCATCTTTGATGTATTCCCCCGCGCGACAGCCGACCTCTTTGTAAAGCACAACCGGGAAGCCTTTCGCGACGCGTCTCAGATTTCCTTTGAAATCACTCTGGATTCACCGCGTTCGCGCGATACTATTCTTTCCGTAGTATGCACACCTAAAATAGACATGGCAGGACGCGTCGAGTATGTAGTCTGTTCCGCCTCTGACATCACTGAAACGCGAAAAGCTGAAAGCGCCAGAAATGCAGCTTTCGACAGAACAATGAAACAGCAAGCCGCTATATACATGATCGCCACATGTCATTCGGTGGAGGACGGCAATCTTCAGGAAACCTTTGAAACTGTGGTCAAAACCGCCGCTCACGCAGCCGAATGCGAACGCGCCGCAATATGGCTTTTCAATCATGAACGCACACAGCTGAACTGCGTAGCCTCCTACGTAAAATCGCGCCACAAGCTGGAAAAAGGCAAAATAATAGATGCCGACAGCATCAGAATTTTCCTGGCTGAACTCGAAAGCGGCAGTGCAGTCGAAATACGCGACTGCGCGAATGACATGCGCATTCAGGCTCTTTACAAAAACGTGCTTGAGCCGGACGGAATACGCTCCTCCATTTTCGCCGCTGTGCGAAACGGAGGCGGAATGACGGGACTCTGTGCAGTCTCACACGCCGGCCCGGAACTGCGCGAATGGAATACAGATGAAGTTTCATTCTGCATCGAAATAGCCTCACAGATTTCTCAGAGCATCATCAATAAGCAGCGCAATGAAGCTGAAGCTCATCTGTGGGCTGCCAAAGAGGAACTTGAAGTCAAAAACAAAGAACTTGCCAGAGCCGTCGAAAAATTTAATGAAATGGCTCTCAAAGCCGAAATGGCCAACAAAGCGAAAAGCAGTTTTCTGGCTAACATAAGCCATGAGATCAGGACTCCCATGAATTCTATTATCGGCATGTCGCATATCATGACGGTTTCACCTACGGGACCGGCTCAGAAGGAATACGCCGCAATCATCAAAAACAGTGCCGAAAATCTTCTCGACCTCATCAACGACGTCCTTGATTTCGCAAAAATCGAAGCCGGTAAAATGAGCCCCAGAAATGTCGATTTCAACCTCAGAACCAATATCACCGAAATCGTGGACATGCTTTCGATGCGAGCCGAGGAAAAAGATCTCGACTTCATATGCCGAATATCTCCGGAAGTCCCTTCCCTGCTCTCCGGCGACGCTCCGCACATGCGCCAGATAATCATAAATCTTATCGGAAATGCCATAAAATTCACCTCAGAAGGTGAAATCTCACTCGAAGTTTCGGCTCTCGCTGAGGAGGACGGATTTACAACTCTGCTCTTTAAAATATGCGACACAGGTCCGGGTGTCCCCCAGCCCATGCTTGAAAATCTCTTCACCCCCTTCTCTCAAGGCAGCAACGACGAACAGGGAACAGGACTCGGACTTTTCATATGCCGCAAACTTGTCGAAATGCTTCAGGGCAACATAGGATACGAAGACAATCCCGGCGGAGGTTCAGTTTTCTATTTCACTGCGGTTTTCAAGAATTCAAGCTATACGCGCCGCATTCCTTCGCTTCCAGAAAACTTCAGCGTCCTTGTGGCTGACAGAAATAAAAATTCCCTCGATAACTACAAGATGATTCTGAACTCAATGAATGCGTCGTTCGCATCATTAAACAAGCCGGATGAGGAAACATTGAAGCAGCTTGCGGGCTCACTCAGTCCGACACGAAAATTCAACCTCATTATTATAGATCACTCGTTCTCCGAAAACCCTGATAAATTCCTTGCCGAACTCAGAAAAATTCCGGCCGCCTCTAAAGCTCCCGCAATTTCAGCCGAACCTCTCAGCATACACGATGTATCCAATATCCACAATAATCTTTTTGCGGCCGTACTCAGAAAGCCCGTGCTTGAGGAACGTATCTTCAACTGCATCGAATCCGTCATCAATCCCGACCACAAAATCGAAGATATGGAGCCGGAGGAAAACACGCACGGCAGAAATGCCCGCGTTCTGCTTGCCGAGGACAATATAGTCAACCGCAAGGTCATTTCTGCGGTACTGGCCAGAATGGGCTGTGAAGTCACTGGCGTCGCAAACGGACAGGAAGCACTCAACGCCGTAAAAGAAAGCGCTTATGATCTTGTCCTGATGGACGGCATGATGCCTGTTATGACCGGCTGTGAAGCCAGCATGGCTATCCGAAGCGCAGGATACTCCGATTTGCCGATTGTCGCCCTTTCAGGCTCGGTTTCTCCCTCGGATCGCGAACAATTCATCAAAGCGGGAATGAATGATTTCCTGTCCAAACCCGCTAAAATCGACGAAATAGAATCCGTGCTGGAACGCTGGATCGACAAAAAAGCATAAAGAGTCTCTGCTTAGAGACCTGCCAGATCTTTCAGGCGGGCAGCCAGATTAAGTCCCATAACAGCATGCCCATAGTTGCGGGGATGAAGCATATCGGCGCTGACGCAGTTGAATTCATCCATAATGTCCGAACCTTCGATAAAATGAAGATTTTTATGCCCGAAACTCTTCTGTACATCGCGCATTATCTGACAATAGGCTAAGTCGTCCACAGTATAAGTTCCCGTCGCCTTTTCAGGGATAACGATGCCTTGGCGTTCGTTGAACGGAAATGTACTTATGAGAACTATATGCTTATCAGGATGAGTCTTGACGAGAGTACTGACAAAGTATTCTACGCGCTGCCTGAAATCATCAGGAGTTACAAAATTGACTATATTGATCCCGAATTCCAGCGTCGCGATATCCCAGTCGTTGCGTTCAGCGATAAAATCAGCCATCGGAGCCTCAACCTGACATGTTCCCGAACTGCCGAGATTGATAAAGTCGAGGCCAAGGCGTCTTGCCGCCACAAAAGGATATCCGTCCAGTCCTGAATGAGTTATTGACGAACCGTGAGCAAGAAGCGTCTTCGCCGGTTTTTCATCGGCGCGCGGACGTCTCACTTCATATCCAAAGCTTTCGATATCGCAGATTCCGCAGCATCCGTTTGAAAATATGATACGCCATACATCAGGCGAAAATCCCTTCTGACGCAATATTTCAGGCCTGACCTGATCCATCATCGGCGGACGCGAAAGAGTGATCGTTTTGAGCTGTCCTGGCTTAAGCGCATGTGACTGATATTCAAAGTTTCCACGGAATATTCTGGCTTCGGCATCGCCCCATTCTTCTCCCTTTATGCAGGCAAGAGTAATTTTCAGAGTCGGAGCGTCGCTGACAAAACGGATCTCCGACACAACAGATTCCTTGACAACCGGACGGGTTTTGTACTGGAGCTTATTTCTGACGGATTCCGGGACGCGGCAAAGTATTTTTCCATTGAAGCCTGGCATGTCTTCGAGTCCGGCTGCGTTATGAAACTCAATATTATCAAAAGTCTGCATGGTTTTTCCCTGTTTCGGTTTATATGTATCATCAAAAGTATAACTATGATGATTTTTTTCAAGGCCGATGTATCTTAATCAAAATGGAGATTCCAATGAAAAAGTTTTTGTTTACACTTTTTTTTATTCTTTTTTCCTTTACAGCAATTCAGGCTCAGGAGCTTCTGAAAGTCTATTACCTCAGGCATGCCGAAGGCGGACACAATGTCGTGGATGAATGGAAAGACAAGCCAAAAGATCAATGGCCCGCATACGTCGGAAATCCAGATATTTTTACTCCGAAAGGGAATAAACAGGTCGAGCTTCTCACTGAAAAGCTCAAAGGAATGCATTTCGACTTCATCGCCGTCAGTCCCATATGGAGAAGTAGAAATACAGTTCTTCCCTATCTTAAAGCAGCTAATCTCAAAGGCGAAATCTGGCCTGAACTTGCCGAAACTTCTTATATTCATGCCGAAACCTTTGCGGATCTCAGCAAGCTGCCTCCTCCTTCTAAGGAACTTTTTGCGGGCAATGCGGACATAAAACTACCTGAATCCGAGGCTCCGTACTTCACATTCCGCGAGGACGGAAAGCGTCTGATCAACACCTACTGGGATAACAGGCCTTTGCAGAATGCCAATAATATCGCCATGTCCGAAAAGGTTATCGCAATGGTAAAAGCGCGTTATTCAAAGTCTGGAAAATCCCTGTTGCTTGTCGGACACAGCTACGCCGGAGCCACCCTCCTGCGTCTCCTTACAGGACAGAAAGACTTGGATTTCGTGATCGAGAATACCGCCCTCTGGATGGCTGAGGAACAGCCAGATGGAACTTTTGTCCTTAAAATGCTCAACAACAAGCCTTTTGAGTCTCCTAAAAACTGATTACTCATCAGAATTCTGTTAGTTTTCAGGACGGCACCGCCAAAAGTAGTTACCATCATTTAACGGCTTAATTATTAATGACTTATCTTTAATATTATATTGCCTTTTGCTTCTACGTGTGATATCATATATCCTTGGCAATAAAAAGGTTATATAGACATGATATATTTGCAAAACCCTCGACAAAATCTATTTTTTGACCGGATTGAAGAAATCTTGCATCCGAACGCCAAGGCACGTCTGGATGCAGATTGGCCGGGTGTATTCCGCCGATGTATTTTACAAATGCTACCGGTTGCTGAAGTCGGAGCTGTTTTTTCAGAAGACCTTGGACGTCCGACGAAAGAGCATTATTCGATATGCGGTCTGATTCTGTTGAAGGATTATTTTGGTTGGTCAAATGAAGAAACTGTCGATAAATATTTATATGATCTAAAAGTTCAATATGCCTTAAAACTGCAACCGGATAATCTGAAACTGGGGATTCGGACGCTGGAACGTTATCTGAAAATCTTCCGTGAAAAAGAGCTTGGCCAAAAGCTGATGCAAGATGTGACTTCAATGATAATCCGTGAGCTTAATATTGAAGTTGACAAACAGCGTTTGGATTCGACTCACGTTTTCAGTAATATGG
>JAKJHH010000063.1 GCA_022703965.1 Verrucomicrobiota bacterium | reverse complement strand
TATTAACGTAGAAACATTCTCAATATGTCTAGCATCTATTGCCCCAAAAAGCTGTTCATTCATTTTTTTTTGTGAAGAGCAACTAGTCAATAAAGAAGTCATCATGAATAAAAAAGTGAATATATATTTGCTCATTTATTTCACCCCCTTAGGCTGAATATAATCAGCATCATCAGATATCCCATACAGACTTGTCGGAAGCAAGACTTTCGCTCTTTTTGCGTGAATATTGTTCCATCTCCCATCTTGGTTAGCAGAACAAGACATGAGTATTAGATAACCTAGTTTGTACTGTCGCTGAGAAGCAAGTGCTTGAACTTTTTCTATACCTATTTTAGAATTTTGATATTCTTGTGTCGCAGTTTTTAGAGCTGCATCTGCTTTCTGCACAGCATATCTTGTCCTACTTGGAGATGAAGATGCATTTGCCATTTTCTGATAAAACGTATGCTGGTCACGTAAATCTTCTGTATTATTTGCAGACAATAGTGCATTTGAAGCAAATTCACTGTGACCTACAAACATAAATCCAAATACGTTAGGATTACTCAATGATGAAACAAATATATCCCCCGAATACTGATAATATGCTACAACCTTAAAACCATCTTCCGTCAATCCAGATTCAAACTTGCGAGCAACATTCCTAAAAGTTTGAGTTTGTTCTTCTATCGACTTGAGAAAGAGCCAAGAATCTTTGTCAAGTGTACCTGTTCCTGCCGAAACAACAACTGTATTCGGAATTGTATATGCCTTGGTATACGTGTAATTAGCCTTTGTTATACCTTTCCCAGCCCCATCTAGCAACCATTTTTCAGATTCGCTTTCTTCTAGTCCTATTTTATCGGCAAGCGTTTTTATTGTATCGTCTGCCGTGTCTGGACATGCGACAGCACGTTCTTTTCCTTCTCGCTGAATCTTCCAGTTCAGACCGAGTACATCATAGTTATTTACAAGATTATTACCCGAGTTAGCATACAGGTTTTCGCCACCTGTTTCTCCCATCGGATCTTTGTTCAGCCAACGGTTTAAATCTGAGTCGTAATATCTGTATCCATAGTAATCAAGGCCTGTCTCTTTGTCATGATATTTCGTTGAGAACTGGAACTTGAAGTTCTCATTTGTTTTAACTACGGCTTTACCGAAGGGATTAAAGTCATACTCAGCTACCTTAACACCCGTAGAGTCTACATAAGCAAGTACATTACCGTTTCCATCGTAGCAAGGATAAAATACATCAGAAGCATTCTTAACAGCCAGTAAACCGCCGACTCCACCAGCGCCTTGTAAGCTACCTGATAAGTCTTCGCCCCAAAGGTAAGTATTTAGAACCGTACCAGAAGTACCATCTACTTCAGCAACAAGGTTCCAGCCATCGTAAACGAACCTTGTGTAAGCTGATAGAATCCAGCCAGCATTATAGCTGTATGTTTTTTTGCTGATACGTCTGCCTATGTAGTCGTAAGTGAATTCGATCTTGAGTTTATTGATTTGTTCGATTTTAGTGAGTCTGTTTTCTGCATTCCAAGTGTAATTGAAACGTCCGTCGGAGCTGAGGTTTCCGTCTGCGTCGTAAGTGTAGAACGTGGTTAAAAACTTTCTTTCTACTTTTTGGGGCAGTCTATTTTGTTCCATGCTTTTAATATAAGCCATTGTTGACATACTGTCTAATAACGAAAAAGAAGATTTCTCCTTTATAATCGCTCCTACTAGGATGAAGTTTCCTGAAAGAATCAGTTACTAATTTGACAATGCAAAGATTTTTAGGCACATATAGAACGATCATTGATGCACATCAGATGACCATGATCGCTTTTTTCAAGCTCTCTTGATTAGAGCAACTTGGGGTCAGGGCTAATCTTTTAAGATGTAATTAATTTGTATAAAAGATGATACAACTTTATTTAAGCACTTGACAATTGCATGAGAATTCATTTTTAATGCCTAAAAAGTTGAGATACAAGATCAATCATGCTGGCATCCTAATTTTTGCGATATGAGCTTGAAAAAAGATTTATGACCTATAGTCTTATTGAGACATTGCAAAAAATTAAGTCTTGACTCCAAAAACAGGGCCATCTGCTATCATGAGAACAATCTTTTTATTGATGATCTATTTAGGCTTTTGCAGCGTCATTTTTGCTTCTAACGGGCAGAAGCAATTTTTGGCATCGTATTTTTCAGAATTTAACCTTGAAGCCAATACGCTTTCATTAAAGTTTCACTCAGCCGGAACGAGATATGTAAAAATTGTCGATGGCTTCGAGAAAGGGATCTCCGAGTACAATGAACCTCTTAGTATTCCGGCTGGACATTCATTGCAATTGAAAAGTCATGGGACTTCTTTGATGATATCTGTAATTGAGTACAAAAAACTTGACACTCAGATTAAGGATAAATTACAGAATATTACACCTTTCATCAATACAGTATGCCTTATAGATGAAAGCATTGACAAGCGTTCTATTGGAGCTCAGAAAAGTAGCACGAGAAAGATTGCGTTATCCAGCGCGGGGATGGATGAACAAACTATAAGATCATTTGTCAGCTTAATAGGAAAAGAGAAAGCATTCTCGGTGGAAATATATGACAATTTAATTGTGCTTGAGACAATTGGCCAATCAATAGCATTTTAAGAAAAATGAACGATGGGAAGATTTTCTCTCTTTTTACTCACTGAGTAAATCTGTAAATATAAACTCGCGAATTACGAGTGTCGTATCCTGCCCAATAAAAAGCACCTCTGTAAGTTTCCAAATCGCTTGCCGAAATTGATGTCCACCAGTTTAACTTTTTTCCTGTATTATCAACAGGATCTGGAACTGTAAAATTATTATACTCTTGAGCTGTTGTTTCCTTCAAATGCTGAATTGTCTTGATAATATCTTCTCTGGCTGCCGAGAAAGCCAAAAAGCACTGGCAGTCTGGTCCCGATGTCTTCCAGAAAAAGCATAGATCCCATGCTTTTTCCGGAATTTCTATTTGCATGCTAGAAGTTTTTTCCCGAATAGAATCAATTGAATATTCCATTGATTCTTTAAAAAGGTCAGTAACTTTTGTGTATGCTGTGGAGCAGAAAAATCCGGCAACAAACATAATCAGCATCAGCAAAAAACATATTATCTTCTTTTTCATCTTGTGGCTACTGGCCTATCTTCAAATGGTAGATAAAAGAGTCTGTTTTATCATACAACGCCATCACTGCATTACAATCGCCGGTTCTGAGAAGGAGCAAGAGTTCCCGAATATTTTCATTGCCGCTTATATCTCTGCACTATTGACTTGAGATGGCTTTTACAGTATAATCTTATATAAGACTATAATCAAACAAGGAAATTCAGCGTGAAAGTATATATAGAAGTCGATATTGAGGGTGTGGCGGGCTTTTGCTTCAGCGTCGATAAGATGCAGGAAAACATGCAGGTGTCTTATTTTGAGAAGATATGCCGTCTGCTTACAGGCGAGGTCAATGCGGCAGTCGAAGCTGCGTTTGAAGCGGGGGCGACTGAGGTAGTCATTCACGACAACCACGGGACGGGATACAATATTGATGTCGAAACAATGCATCCGGACGCGAAAATCATTCATGGACTCTCCACTTACGCGCCGGACTGGCAGACAGGTCTCGACAGGACAGTTGATGTCGTTATAGGCATCGGCGGGCATGTTATGAAGGACACAAACGGAATCACGCCGCATACACTTTTCACGGTCAATGAAACGCTGAAACTCGGAGAGTTCCACATGACAGCCGCGCTCGCCGGATATTATGATATTCCCTTCGTCTTCGCAAGCGGCGACAACTATCTTGAGGAACAGCTCAGAGCTTTGATTCCGAATATAGAATACGCCGCAGTGAAAAAGGCGTACTCGCCTTATTATGCGGAGTCCGTGTCGCCCGTAAAGTCCAGAGCCATGATAAAAGAAGGAGTCAAGAAGGCACTGGCTCGACGTCATGAGATCAAGCCGTACAAGATTCCGTTCAAAGCACCATATACGGTCAGCATACTCGGAAGCGATTTTCAGGATCCGAACTCGACGGTAAGCGATAATGATTTTCCTGCCGCCGTGATGAAGTGCATGGAAAGCATATTTCATTATGAGCTAGTGCGCGAGACACCGTGGAAGATGATGCCGCGCGGAGTTATGCTCAACAAGCATCAACTCAAAAACAGTTATTATACGAAGGCATGACAACGCGAACAGAGGAGGCGTGGACGCCTCCACCCTTTAAAAATGCTTCGCATTTTACTGTTTGCCGAGAGGATGATTTTTGACTTTTATTGTCTGCTCATGTAGGTTAAAAGGCTTGGATCATTAGCATTCTTCAATAAAAAAGCCGGGCGCATGAGCAAAGACAACAATAATACTCCATTTAAAGCGACACTTACGCTTCCTCAGATCATTGCGCTTTATACCGGAGCGGTACTCGGATCGGGAACGCTTATTATCCCCGGAATAGCGGCGGAAATGGCGGGCCCTGCCTCGCTCGTGGCTTGGGGCTTGATGTCAATCCTCGGGCTGCCGATGGCGCTCACGATGGGAATGCTCTCGGCAAAGTATCCGGACGCGGGCGGAGTTTCGCATTTCGTAACAAAGGCATTCAACGCACAGGCAGGCTCTCTGACCGGATGGTATTTCATCATGGCGGTCGCAATCGGAGCTCCGGTTATCGCGTTGACAGGAGCTGGATATCTCTGCACTGCTCTTGAACTGGAAGGACCTTACCGGATATTCATAGCGGCTTTGATACTTTTCTTCTCGCTTGCGATAAATTTTGCAGGAATAAAAATTACAGGACAGGTGCAGATCGCAGTAGTCCTCGGAATCGTGGCGATTCTAGTCATCACGATAAGCGGAGGATTGACAAAAATCGAGGCGGCAAATTTCACGCCTTTCGCTCCGTCGGGATGGTTCAATGTCGCTTCATCGACCACAGTGCTTTTCTGGTGTTTTCTGGGCTGGGAGGCAGTCTCGAATATATCGTCGGAGTTCAAAGATCCCGAAAAAGACGCCATCCGCGGAACAACAATAGCCGCGATAGTTATAGGAATAATCTACTTCATGACGGCGCTGGTAATCGTCGGGACTCACAGCTACGGCGACAATATATCCGACACCTCGCTTGTGCATATAATCAAGATGACATTCGGGAAGTCGGGGGCAGTATTGGCGGGACTTGCGGCCTTATTTATCTGCATTGCGCCGGTAGTGGCTTACACGGGATCGGTGGCAAGACTGCTTTATTCTCAGGCGGAGGGCGGCTATGCACCAAAATTCTTCAGCAGAATATCGCCTCGTTACAAGACGCCGAGCGGAGGGCTGATTTTTATAGGAATCTGTTATTTCCTGCTGCTTGCGGTCTTCGGAACAGGAACGATGTCGATGACAACACTGATCCAGATTCCCGGCACTGCTTTCATCATTACTTATATATGCGGATGCGCGGCAGGAGTGAAACTCCTCAGCGACAGGAAACGGACATTCATAATGAGTTCTGTCTCGCTGGCTCTATCTCTTCTTGTACTGCTGTTCGTGAAGTGGAACATCATATATCCGCTCTTCATAACAGTGCTCTGGGGAATTTACATTGTTATATCGAAAGGCTCCGTAAAAGCACTCTGGGAAAACCGGAACGGCGCAATGCCGTCCCGGGGAACCGAATCGGAACTCAGCTGATAAGACGTTCGACGAGGAATTCATAGAAGGCGTTTTTATCCTTCCAGTCCATTGCGCACTGAAGCGGAAGTCCTTTTTCGCCGGGGATGCAGAAACCTTTATCATCGATGGAAATTGTCATCGGCTCCATCTTGAGAAGCTCTCTAGCAAAGCACATATAAATAGCGACAGTATCATAAAGTATCGAGCTTTTTTCAGGAAGATTCTGCGGACATTTGTTGAAGTCGAGCCATGATTTATAGCTGTCGACAATGCCTTTGACGTAGGGAGATTTTGAGCTGAAGAACTTTGAATAAAACTCACCCGTGAGCCTGATGTTTCCGCAGGAATCGAGAGGAGTTATCGCAGCGCTGAGCCACTTGGCGGAAAATACTTTCTGAGCGGCAGGGATGTCCATGATGACGTTCCACTCGGCTATTTTCTGAGGGCTGTCCTCGTGACCTTTCGCTATTGAACCGATCATGCTTACGAAATGGCATTTTGATGCAATGCGAGGTTCTTTGTCGAGAGCGGCCGCGATGTTTGAAAGCGGGCCGATGCAGCAGAGAGTGATCGGATCGGGCGAGCTCATTATGGTATCGATAAGCTTTGTCACGCCGTCGCCGTAGATCGTGCCGGGATACGCGCCGATATCATAGCCCTCAAGCCAGCTTTCGATTCTGGGATTATTGTTGATTGCGTCAGTTTTCGGGCCGCGTCCGATGGGGATATCATAACGTCCGGTCTCTTCAAGATACTTGGCGACGAGTTTTGTTCTGTAAACCGTATTTGCGGAGGCGGTAGTTATGAGCTTCACATCAAGCTCAGGGCATTTAAGCATAAAGCCGAGAGCCCAGGTATCGTCGATATCGCTGCCGATGTCAGTATCAAGAATCACGGGAATCTTCTTCATAATATGTATTTCCTTAATTGCGTTAATGGAAGCGGTTCTTCCGTTGCAGAATATTCTAGCAGAAAACGGGCATCAGGTGAATGCACAAAACGGGAAAAGGCATGCACAAAACGGGAAAGCGCAGATATTGCAAAAAGCTTAGAGGAAAATCTTTTAAAACTCATCTTTTGTGGTATTTTACTGTTTTGAAAATAAACTGAATAAACGGAGCATCACCAATGTACGTCGGAAGAATAGTAGCAGCCGGAGTTTCCGCCGAAGGAAGAGCCGGAGTAATGTATCGAGTATCTTCAAGATCATTCCCGAACCGCGAAGCCAGACTTGCGGGAGCACAGGTTTCAATCATGCCGAAAGCAGGCTTTGAATCAGACCTTCAGAAGAATCCCTACATTGCCTATAACTGCATACGTCTCGCCGGTGATGTCGCGCTTGCCACAAACGGCTCGCACACCGACCCGATCATCGAAAAGATTGCAACCGGCATGTCCGTGCGTGATGCGATGACTCTCGGCCTCATGGCAATGGACTACGAAAAAGACAGCTACAATACTCCCAGAATCGCGGCGGCAGTCAACCTCAAGACCAAGACAAGCTTCCTCGGAATTGTCAGAAAAGATGCCGTAATTGTCCGTGAATTCGAGTTCAAACCCGGCACAGTTTACTACGTCTGCACCTATGAACGCAATGCTCCTTGCGAACACTATAAAGATGAGGCATTCAGCTTCGGAACAGCGGCAGACGCCTGCAAATATGTTTTCTCAAAGGGTGTTTTCGCCGAGCTCGAAAATCCGGTATGTTCGACCGTCGCATTTGCATCCGCGAGCGGAAACGGTTTTGAATTCGCAGCGTTGAATCCCTGATAAATTGATATAACGGAAAACTTCAATGGCTCAGGATATTCAAAGCATAGTAAGCAAATTGAACCCTCCGCAGCAGGACGCGGTCTATCATATCGAAGGACCGCTTCTTGTGCTCGCCGGAGCAGGAACAGGAAAAACCCGAGTAATCACCTGCCGCATAGCATGGATGATAGATCGTGGGATAGCGCCCGACAGCATTCTCGGCATGACCTTCACAAACAAGGCTGCCAGAGAAATGAAAGAGCGTCTCTGCGGAATGATCCATCATCAGCACGCGGAAAAAGTCACACTCGGAACCTTCCACTCCTTCTGTGCGAGAATCCTGCGCCGTGAAATTGAAGTTCTCGGCTTTACCAAGAGCTACACCATAGCCGACGAGGCCGACCAGAACGGCATCGTCAAACAGGCGATAGTCGATCTTGGAATGGCCTCGCTTGAGCTGGATACTGAACGCATCACCGCTCAGATCGGCTCCTGGAAAAACAAGATGATAGAGCCAGAGGATGCAGTGAATCTGGATTTTCATCCGGACGACAGAGTCAATGCGAAAATCTACAGCCGCTATCAGCAGATCCTGAAAAATCAGAACATGCTCGATTTCGACGACATGCTGATCTTCGTCCATAAAATCTGGAAGGAAAAACCGGAGATTCTGGAAAAATATCGAGAGACTTATAAATACCTTCTTGTCGATGAGTATCAGGATACCAATACGATTCAGTTCATGCTTGTAAAAATGCTTGCGGGCGACAAAATGAATCTCTGCGTGGTCGGAGACGACGACCAGAGCATTTACGGATGGCGCGGAGCGGAACTCGAAAACATTCTGAACTTTCCTCAGTATTTCCCGGGCGCAAAAGTCATCAAACTCGAGCAGAACTACCGTTCGACAAACAAGATTCTGAACGCCGCAAACAGCGTTATCGCAGGAAGCAGTTCGCGCTTCGGCAAAAGTCTCTGGTCCAGCCGCGGCGACGGCGAAAATATACGAATAGCGGGACTTTCAAATTCCGACGAAGAAGCCGCGTATGTTGTTTCCACGATTGAAAGAATCGTGGCGAACAATCCGGAATTCAACCTCAGCGACTTTGCTGTGCTCTACAGATCGAATCATCTTTCACGAAGTTTTGAACAGGCATTCAGACGTCGCGGCATACGGCCGAGACTGATCGGCGGCCAGGAATTCTTCAAGCGCAAGGAAGTGCGCGACGCGGTCGCCTATCTCAGGCTGATAATAAATCCGCGCGACGACCAGAGTCTTCTGCGAATCATTGCAGTTCCGCCTAGAGGAATCGGCGACAAGGCCATAGATACCCTGAAGGAAATGGGCAAGGAAAAAAAGCTGCCACTCTCCGAAATATTAGGTTCCGAAGACTACTTGTCCTCGCTTTCAGCCGCAGGGAAAAAGGGAGCCACGGAACTCTCCGGAGCGCTGAATAAATACATTGAGCGTTTCAGCGAAGCAGGCGAACTAATGGACAAGGTGGAATCCTTCCTCGAAGAAGCCGGATATCTGCACGGACTTCAGAGACTCTACAAAAATCGAGAAGAATCCGAAAAACGACGCGACAACGTCTATGAATTCATCAATTACACAGCCCTCTACGAAAAGTCCAAGACAAGCCCTCCGACACTGACTGAATTCATCGAGAGCTACTCGCTGATGGACGAAAACGACAGGACGGAAGACGATGACGACAACGACATGGACCGCCCTTCCCTCTCGACAGTTCACGCCTCGAAAGGGCTGGAATTCCCGGTGGTCTTCCTTGTCGGTCTTGAGCATGGAATCTTCCCGAACGAAAGAGCCGTCCTTGAAAACAATCTTGACGAAGAACGCCGTCTTTTTTACGTTGCTGTGACAAGAGCCAAAGATATGCTTTTCATCACGCATTCACAGGAACGCATGCGCTACGGAAAAGGCAATCTGCAAAGGCCGTCTGAATTTCTGGCGCTCCTGCCTGAAAATCTTGTTGAACGCAGCGAGAAAGCACCTAGATACTCTCGTCAGGCAGCCGGATACATGTCCGACGACGAAGTTGCCGAGGCACTCCGCAAGATGATAGACAGCATCTAAATTTTGTGTAAAATATGTTTACAGAACTCAAGCTTTATAAAAAACTTTGTTTGCCGCTTGACAAAAATCATCACTGCAATAAGTTTTATTAGATAAAGCGAGGGATGCGGAGGATGAACAATAGATCGGAACTGCCGGTAATTATTGTCGACGATGAGAAATCATGGTTGAGAAGCCTCGAACTTGCCCTGAAAAGCGAGGGGATAACAGAAATAATAAGCTGCACATCCTCAGACGAACTTAACCAGTTGCTGCTCAATACAGTGCCCTCCGTAATAGTGCTGGATCTTACCCTTGCAGAAGAATCAGGAGAATCCATACTTGACTCACTACTGAAAGCGCATCCCGGGCTTCCGGTCATAATCACAACCGGAGACAGCCTTGCGACCACAGCAGTCCGTTGCCTGAAATCCGGAGCATTCAACTATTTCGTAAAATCAGAAGAGAGCCAGAGGATAATAGCCGGGATAAAGCATGCCATAGAAATAAGGATGCTTCAGCTGGAAAACCAGCAACTCAGAGAAGGAATGCTCTCGAACGCACTGAGAAATCCCGCCCATTTTGAAGGACTCCTGCTGAATTCCGCGAAGATGCTTCCGGTTTACAAGTACATTGAAGCTGTATCCCTATCCTCGGAACCTGTTCTCATAACCGGAGAAAGCGGAACAGGCAAGGAACTGATTGCTCACGCCATTCATAAGGCCAGCGGCCGCAGCGGCAAATTCATCCCGGTCAATATAGCGGGACTGGACAGCAATATTTTTTCGGATACCCTTTTCGGACACATCAAAGGAGCTTTCACAGGAGCAAATGAATTCAGAAAAGGGCTTGTCGAAGAAGCTTCAGGCGGAACATTGTTCCTTGATGAAATCGGCGACCTTCCGAATGAAATGCAGGTCAAATTACTGCGTCTGATTCAGGAAAAGACTTATCATCAGGTCGGTTCCGACATGGTAAAAAAAGCATCAATAAGAATCATTGCCGCTACGAACAGAGATCTTGAGCTTATGCAGAAAGAAGAAACGTTCAGGCAGGATCTTTATTACAGATTATGCTATCACAGAGTGGAAATCCCGCCGCTCCGGGAAAGACAGGGAGACATCAAACAGCTTGCCGATATATTTATTGAAGAAGCGGCGAAGGACATCGGCATGGAACGCCCCGCAATTCCGCCGGAAATATATATTCTGCTCAAAAACTACCCTTACCCCGGGAATGTACGCGAACTTCGCTCCATCATATTCGACGCAATAAGCAGACACAAAAACAAGGTTTTTTCGCTGGGCTGGCTGAAGGAGAGGCTTTTCCCGGACAGTCCGGAAGAACTGAGCTCCTTGCAACAGACAGATAAGGGTGAAAACATCTTTGAGGGAGTTCAGGAACTGCCTCGCTGGAAAGATGCCTTGCAAATGCTGGTTGACGAGGCAATGAGAAGAAGTTCCTCGAATCAGGTTGTAGCCTCGAAAATGATAGGAATGAACCGCCAGACACTCAACAAACATCTTCAGTCCCGCCAGGAAGATTGAAATTCTTTTCCACACAAACTGCCACACTTACATTAAATAAATGAAAATTTGTCATCTGAGAGTGATTCCGCATTTTCAAAGTAATATTTCATCGTTTATATTACATTTTTGAAGAAAATACAGCTTCTGTATCCATAGACAGTATAAATTCCTGAAGGGAAAGAACGAAGTGAAAAAAGTCAAAGTAGGAATCATTGGATTCGGCACGGTTGGAAGCGGAGTAGCGGACTGCCTGCTGAAAAACGGAGATGTCATTGAGCGTCGTTCGGGCGTAAGACTCGAACTGGCAAAGATCGCGGATCTGGACATAAAAACCGACCGCGGCGTAAAAGTAGCTCCCGGAGTCCTCACTACAGACGCAGACCAACTGATAAAAGAAGTCGACGTTGTAGTTGAGCTCGTCGGCGGAACCACCATTGCCAAGGAATTCATACTGAAAGCCCTCAAAGCGGGAAAACCTGTCGTTACAGCGAACAAGGCTCTTCTTGCTGAAAAGGGAAATGAACTTTTCGCTGCCGCAGAGAAGTCGAAATCCGACATTTATTATGAAGCCAGCGTAGCCGGAGGCATTCCGATAATCAAGGCTCTGCGCGAAGGTCTCGCCGGAAACAGAATCAATAAGATATACGGCATCCTGAACGGCACATGCAACTATATTCTGACACGCATGGAACGCGAAAACATCAACTTCGCGCCGGTGCTCAAGGAAGCTCAGAAGCTCGGATACGCCGAGGCCAATCCGTCTCTCGACGTTGACGGCTTCGACACAGCACACAAGGCTGCTATTCTCGCTTCTCTAGCCTATGGCGAATGGTTTGGAATGAAGCCGATACATGTCGAAGGCATCAGCAACATCACACTCATGGATATCAAATATGCCTCCGATCTCGGTTACAAGATCAAGCTTCTCGCGGTCATCAAGCAGGAAAAGGACGACGTTCAGATCAGAGTCCATCCGGCTCTTGTTCCGAAGAAGGCTCTTCTTGCCAACATCAACGAAGTCTTCAACGGCGTCATGGTCAACGGCGACTATGTCGGCGATGCGCTCTTCTACGGACGCGGCGCAGGCAGAAACGCAACAGCAAGCGCGGTTGTGGCAGACCTTCTTGACGTGGGACTCAATCTCCAGTTCGGCTCGCACAGACGCGTACCGGCCTTCAGAATCGGTCCGCAGTACAGAAAACTCACTCCGATGGATAACATCAAAACACGTTACTACCTCAGAATGGAAGTCAAGGACAACCCGGGCGTGGTAGCAAAAATCGCAACTATCCTCGGAAATAAGAAAATCAACATTTCTAGCGTAATTCAGCATGAAAGCCCCTCGAAGAAGAGCGTTCCGCTCATCTTCCTGACTGACACAGCCGTGGAAAAAAGCATCAAATCGGCTATCGCTCAGATCGAAAAGCTTTCCGAAGTAAATCAAAAAGTAAACCTGATCAGAATAGAGGACATCTAATAAATATGGGAAATCATACCGTTGAAAAAATCGGCGGCACATCGATGAGCCGCTTCGGCGATGTGATGAAAAACGTCATCGTCGGAAACCGCAAGCCTAACGAACTATACAACAGAATTTTTGTGGTTTCGGCCTATTCCAGCATCACAAATCTTCTGCTTGAAGACAAGAAAAGCGGCGCTCCGGGCGTATACGGCTATTTTGCAGCTGCCGACAAGACATGGAACGACGCACTTGAAAAAGTCCGCTCCAAAATGCTTGAATATAACAAGTCTTTTGCCGATATCGGACTTGACATCAGAGAAGCTGACGAATTCGTCAACACAAGAATAGACGGAATCAGGGACTGTCTCAACGACATCAAGAGCCTCCGTTCATTCGGACATCTCAAGCCTGCCGACTATCTCCCCGCAACAAGAGAATTTCTCAGTGCCATCGGCGAAGCTCATTCGGCCTTCAACTCGGCCAAGATACTTCAGGCAAACGGAATCGTTTCGCGCTTTGTCGATCTCACCGGCTGGCAGGACACCGAGGATCTCAGCCTTGACGAAGCAATTCTTAAAGGCTTCAAAGGAGTCGAATTCGACAAGGAAATGCCGATCGTAACAGGCTACGTCAAGTACAACGAAGGCATCATGACGCACTTTGACCGCGGCTACAGCGAAATCACCTTCAGCAAGATAGCCGTGCTCACAGACGCAAGAGAAGGCATCATCCACAAGGAATACCATCTCAGCACAGGCGATCCGGCACTCATGGGCAAGGACAAGGTCAAAGTCATCGGTAATACGAACTTCGACATAGCCGACCAGCTTTCCGACATGGATATGGAAGCCATTCACTCCAAGGCCGCCAAGGAAATGGAGCTCAAGAATATTCCGATCCGCGTAAAGAACGCCTTTGAGCCGGAGCATCCCGGCACGCTGATAAGCAAGGATTACATCTCACCTGAACCCTGCGTTGAAATGATCTGCGGAAGAAACGACATCCTTGCAATTGAAGTTTACGATCCTGAAATGGTCGGACAGAGCGGCTACGATCACAGACTCGTCGCAAACTTTGCAAACTTCAAAATCAGCTATATCGCCAAGAACACAAACGCAAATACAATTACACACTATGTGCCTGCGAAGTCAAAAAACCTTCAGGCCTGCATAGATCATATGAAGAAAACCTTCCCGCACGCACAGTTTGACATTGCCGAAGTCGGTATTGTCTCGCTGATCGGCTCAAACATGAAGATTCCGGGAGTGCTTTACCGCGCAGCCAAGGCTCTCGCCGAAGCAGGAATCAACATTTTCGCTCTCAGCCAGTGCATGTGTCAGGTAAACATACAGTTCATGGTAGAACGCGCCAAATTCAAAGAAGCACAGATTGCGCTTCATAGAGAATTTGTAGAAAAATAATATTAGTCCGAAAGAGAGCTGAATTATGGGACTCATGCCTAAAGACATGTACGATTTCTCGGTACTGCGCAGACTGCGCAAAACTGAAAATATGAGCATCATGGAACTATCGGAACGTTCAGGCGTTTCCGCAGCCGTCATATCGAAGCTGGAGAGAAATCAGACAGTCGCGGAACTGGACACCATATACAGACTGTCCAGAGTTTTCGGCATGAATCCCTCGGATCTTCTGCGTCTCGCGGAAGCCCGTTCAGCTCACAAGGCTAATGAATCCAGCCACAACGCGGAGGACTTCTTCTTCCGTGAAGTGGCCTATGGAAACATCAAATGTCTCTACGGCACAGCCAAGGAAGGCGGCAAGGTATCACGTCCGAATATCCACAAGGACAACTATGAGCTTTGCTGGGTCTTGAAAGGCGAACTGCTTTTCCACCTTCCGCACGAAAAGATTGTCATTAAAGCCGGCGAAGCAATTCAGTTTGATGCTCTGCTTGAGCACACTTATGAAGCGCTGAAAGACGTTGAAATGCTTGTCCTGCACATCCGCAAAGAAAAGCGTTTTTAATTTCTCCAGTTTAAAAAGAGAAATGCGAAGCATTTCAAGGGTGCAGGTATTCAGACCTGCTTGCCTGCGCGGCAAAGGAGCGCATCCATCTTTCCAGTTATTTCTTCTTCCTCTTGAGTATACGGGAGGAAAGAAGAGCTTTCATGTAGTGCAAATCATCCGATCTCAATCCGGTTCCGAAAGAAATTTTTGAACCGGACTTTAATTTCATATCCAGCAGCTCGCTTTTTGTCTCATTTCCATGCTTCACCGTCACATCGATCTCTGAAACGTCATTGATATCGAAACGTTTTTTCCATGCCAGAAATGAAAAGCCTGAACGGATAATGCCCCTGCCCTCTCCGTCAATTATCACTTTGACTCCGCCGAGGCTGGCGATAATAATCGAAAGCAGAACAACTGTTCCGATGAGAAACGGAATCCCGAAAAGGAATTGTCCCCATGGAAGCTTTCCTTGCAGAAGAGGCTGAATATAGAGTCCTCCCATCGAAAAACCGCTCCATACAGCAGTAAAAGGGACAAGGAAGAGTAATATCAACTTGGGATAAGGAGCATATACGCTGTAATAATCGAAGTCCTCGCGTACTTTCATGCGCGAAGGCATTTTATCCAGAGGATAAAATTTTGTATTTCCGGTTATCACTTCTGAAAAGCGGAAAATCTTTTTACACGACGCACAATACGCGTAATCTGTGGAGACATTGAAATTCTCCGGCATTATACGCGCACTGCACTCAGGACAGCTGGCTTCTAGTTCTTCCATCGGCACTCACTTTCCCGAGTCTGAAGGATAATATTTTGTGGTTCTGCAAAGCATATCAACAGTACGAATCACATGCTCCTTTGTCAAAGCAACACGATAGAGTTCAGAGAAGTTCCCATGTGTTTGCTGCAAGAGAGACAAAACAAATATCCCGTCGGGGCGAGCCTCGCATACTATTGAATCAATCAATGCAGTAGGAGTGTCGATTTTTGCCGAAACAGGTATCTCTTTTTCAGGATTCCGCATAAGTTATGACTCCATTAGAGCTTGTATGATATTGAATTTTTCCTTTTTGCAGATCCTTGATTGTCGAATCCACCTGAGACTCGAAAACTTCATCAATATGCAATCTGCCGTCACCATGCTTTTTAAATAGTTTGGCGGATTCTCTGTAATAAAAATACTCGCCCTTTATACAGAGGCAGTAAATGAGATTTCTGTATTTAGGACTTTTATTTATTGCCTGCCTGGAGACTCCAAGCAAGGAAACCAATTCTGCATTTGAGAGAAACTTAGCATCAAATTCGAGGGCGTTTCCGGCTTGTTTAAAGAGCCATGTCTCAAGTTTTAAGGCTTCCGCACGCTCTATACGAAGAACCGATTCATACGGAATCAACTGTCTGTGACATGAACTGCACTCATAAATGAGAAAGTCTGTAAGTGCCAATTCTCCCAGATAATTGTCCTTCCACGCATGAAAAGGAAGAGTTCTGGCAGAAAAAGTACCCTTTCCGCAATGGCGGCAGAGCTGCTTATTTTTTACTTCTGTCTTCATGAAAACTTATTATCTCCAAAAATGAGCCGTCTGAGGAATCCTGTATGGCAAGTTTTATATACAAAATCTGCTTTCCAAGCTTCTTTTTATAAACATCGGCCGGAGGCTCCTTGTCCTGCTTCGTTTCTATGAAATCGTTCAGGGTCAAAGATTTTACAATTTGTAAAGCATCCCCCCAGCCTTAGGCCAAGACGTTTCAAGTCACAGTGCAAGCGTCCATCCAGCTCACCTTCAAATACCTTTTTAGACTCAGCAAGATCTTTGATTTCTTTCAAAGAACAGAAAGGCTTTAACGGTGGATGTTTTTTATTCATTTATATTATATCAAACAAGTTGTCAGTTGTCAACATAAAAATTTAAATCACCATTGAATAAGGCGGAAGCGGCTGCCGTCTTCTACACCCTGAATGCCTTGCGGGGAATTGGCAACTTTAATGAACTCGGTCGCCCAGTTGTCAATTGACGTCTCTGCATGACGATACCATGTAAGTCCGGCAAGGTCGATGAGAGCCGGATCACCGCGTTCTCTGTCAGTCGCCATCGCAAGAACACGTCCTGTCATGGAGTCGACAAGTTTGATTTCCATCGCAACACAACCCTTGTTGGCCATCGCAAGGAGACCGGCGCCCGGGATGACAAATCCGGCTCCTGTCTCGGCTGCGCTCAGAAACGGCTTTGATGGTACAAGCTCGACTAAGGCAATTTTGAGATAAAATGTTTCAGGATCGGGCTTATAAACAAGTTTGAAACGCTTATTTTTGTCTGTACATATGGCTTTGATGAAGGCGTCTTCAGTGTATCTTGCGATGGTATTGCAGTCATTTTTGGCGTTTTCAAAAAGAGGTCTGGAGTTTACCTGGCTCCACCATGACTGCGTCAGAAGATGATCGGTGTTCACCCTGACAAGGATAATCTTCTTGTAATTCTGCCAGTTTATGGACTTGTCCGCCCAGTAACGCTGAAAGGGGCAGTCCGAACTCTGAAGTTTCAGCAAATGATGCTCGGGCAGAAAATTAGTCACCGGAGCCGGATCTGGACGAAAGATACTTCCGGAACTCTCCTCGGCAGCAAAGACGGAAGACACGGCAAGCAGTCCGCTCAAAAACAATACGGAAAGAAACTTTTTCATAATGAATACTCCTGCTTAATTACCACTGAAACAGTTTAAATTTAGATTTTGACTTGGCTGCGCCCATGCCTCCGGGCTGATTGGAAATCTTGACGAATCCTTCAGCCCAGCGGTCAATAATGATCTCGGCATGACGATACCATGTGAGCCCCGCAACATCAATCAGAGCGCCGTCACCGACTTCTCTGTCCGTAAACATACAAATGACCTTTCCGGACATGGAATCAATGATCTTGCCTTCAATCGCAACCGAACCTTTATTTGCCATGGAAAGAGCCCCCGTTCCAGGAATGAAAACGCCGACAGTATGCTCCGCCGCGGTAAGAAAGGGCTTTGAAGGCACAAGCTGTACAATAGCCAGTTCAAGATAAGCGGTATTTTTCCCCGGACTCGACACTATGTTGAAACGTTTCTGCGGATCTTTAGTAATTGCCTGAACAAAAGCGCTCTCAGTATAACGGGCTATCATTTCACAATCTTTTTCAGGACTCTGTATCACATTACGGGAATTCATTGAGCCCCACCAGGACTGCTTCAGCAAATACTCGGTATTCACCTTCATAATGATAATTTTATCGTAATCGCTCCATTTTACGGAACTGTCTTTCCAGAAACGCTGAACCGGACAATCGGCATTTTGAATAGTTGCGATCTTGTCATGCTCCGGAAGAAAATCGGTGAGCGGAGCCGGATCAGCGCGCAAGGCTTCTTTTGTACTGCTGCATCCGCAAAAAACTCCGGCGGCGAAAACTGCAAGAATAGGAAGAATAAATTTTCCTGTCATGAAAGACTCCTATGATAATTTTCCACTTCGGTATCGAAGAAAGGTTTAATTTTTCACGAGTTTAAACTGCGTGAAGTCTTCG
>JAKJHH010000062.1:12819-18303 GCA_022703965.1 Verrucomicrobiota bacterium | reverse complement strand
CGAAGACTTCACGCAGTTTAAACTCGTGAAAAATTAAACCTTTCTTCGATACCGAAGTGGAAAATTATCATAGGAGAGCAGAGAATGAAGCCATTCAGGATTATCCATCATGTCGTACATGATATTCTCGATTCCTCTGAGATGTCCCATAATTGTTGAGATATCGCCGCTCCAGACCCAATAAGCCGGACGTCTCACCTGATATATCGGAATAATATCGCCGATAGCCGTGTAAAGCTTTTCAAAATTCCGGAGACTGGCATCCTCGTCAATAAGATGAACAGGTGCTTGGAGCCTGGCGATGTCCGAAAGTTCCTTGATCGGATTCTCTTCTTTAAACGCTCCTTTTATCTCCTCGTTTCCTGCATAATTGAGCTTTGAATCCAGCCCCCAGCCGTTCTGTCTGTATTCAGGATAGAGAGGATACCAAGGTTCAAAGATGGAGTCGTCACCAAATGCCGACTTAAATATTTCAGCCCGGAAAAAGTTTTCCGCTGTCCTTAAAACCGGATCATGACAGAGCAATTCGGCATCCGGCATTTCATCCCAGGCGAATGCACGGACGTAAATTGGAGGCCTTAGCGTTTTCAGGCTGTTGAGATGACGCCATACATCACGTTTCCGGTCTTCGGCTGAATTCAGCGTTAATTCCATATACTTTCCGGCCAGTCTTCTCAATATTGCTCTTTCATCAGCGATCATATAAGTACCTGCATTTGTTATATTGAGATATTATACTATTTTATATCAAGCACGAAAATAGTATTTTAAGATATAATATTTATTAAAATAAGATATGAAATTTAAAGATCTCAAAATTCTAAGCTGCGGAAAAGTCCACTGCGAAGCAAGCTGGACATGGGATACAGGACTATTCAGAGATTATGACCTCTGGACAGTTCTGGGCGGCAGAGGATTGCTTGTCGACAGAAAAACAAAGCGGGAATATGAGCTTTCCGCAGGCGACTGCTTTATTCTGCAAAAGGGAGAATCCTACTACGGAAGCACGGATAAAAGAAATCCCCTGCTTGTAGTTTACATTCATTTTGATTTTGATGACAGCGATGAAAGCAAAATCCCTGACCTCTACAGAAAAATAGAAAAAACGAGTTTCTTTAGCGGAATTCTTGACCGCTTTCTCCTGAGTGTTGCGGAATCTGCCAAAGAAGAATCCGAAGTCTGGTTCAACGCCGCAATAGCTGAAATAAACTCAACGGATAGGAAAACTGATGCAAATTCAGCAGGTCAGTCCAGACTTAAGACTATAATCGAAGAGCTTAAAAACGAAATCATCGAATATCCCGGCAAAAAGTATTCGCTCAAAGACATCTCCTTCAAAGCCGGCTTCTGCCGCGATCACTTTGCCAAAGCGTTCAAGGCGTCAGGAGGAATCTCATTCATGGATTTTCTGATATATGCGCGTTTGGAAAGAGCAAAATATCTTCTCAGAACATCAGGTCTCAAAATCAGCGACATCGCAAGTCAGTGCGGTTACAGCGACATATACATTTTCAGCCGCCAGTTCAAAAATAAAACAGGATCAAGCCCAAGCAGCTACCGTGAAAATCAAAGATAGCATGCTGGAAATACTCAAAGCAGACAGCTATATTCAGAACTTGCACTAAACACGGGACAAAGCTGAACATGAATTTCGCGGCGGAACTTAAAATACAAAGTCTACTCAAGCACAATGTTCCCTCACTGGGCTTTGATCCCAAGGGGAACTTCGATGAGTGGCGTAAATCTGTCCGCGTAAAACTTACGGAACTTCTCGGAAAAAAACCCTTTAAGACTCTGCCAGCAACACGGATTGAATTTGAAGAGGATCGCGGAGACTACATCGAACGCCGTTTCGTCTTCACTGCCGAAGCTGATGCCGATGTTCCATGTCATCTGCTCATCCCGAAAACAGGCAGAAAAAAGCATCCTCTTGTCATCTGTCTTCAGGGGCACTCAACCGGAATGCATATATCGCTTGGACGTCCTAAATTCGAGGGAGACGAGGAACTAATAGCGGGCGGCAGAGATTTCGCTCTTCAGGCTGTTTCGCAAGGTTACGCCGCTCTCGCCATCGAGCAGAGATGCTTCGGCGAGCGTGGTGATTTCCGCGACAAAACAAAAAAGACTTTCAACAGTTTCTGTCACTATACAGCGCTTTCCGAGCTTCTATTCGGACGCACCCTCATCGGACTGAGAGTATGGGATGTAATGCGCGCCATCGACGTTGTTTCAGACTTTGCTGAAATCGATGAGGAACGCATTGCCTGCATGGGTAATTCCGGCGGCGGCACGGTGACTTATTACAGTGCCTGCATGGATCCCAGAATCAAAATTGCGATGCCGTCCTGCTCTATAGCAACCTTCGGCAGCTCTATTGCATCGATAGACCATTGCGCCTGCAACTTCATCCCTGAAATACTGAACTACTTTGACATGCCCGATCTGGCCTGTCTGATTACGCCGCGCCCGTTGATTGTCGTAGCAGGCACGGAAGACCCGATATTCCCGATTTCCGGAGTAAATCAGGCATTCGACACTATAAGCAGAATCTACAAAGCAGCAGGCAACGAAGGCAAAGCCAAACTGATCGCCTGTGACGGCGGCCACCGCTTCTATCCCGAAGCCGCCTGGCCCGTCTTCGCCGAAGTCTCCAAATGGCAGGAATAAGCTGAAAAAACTCTTTAATTATTTCCAGATAGATTCGACACAAACAAGATTCCATACTATATTCTTCCAAACATTACATGGATAAAGACATGTTTATCAAACAGATTTCAATGAAAAACTTCAGAGGTTTTGGCGATAAGTCTTATGATCTAAAACCGGGAATAAATCTGTTTATAGGGCCTAATGCCTCGGGAAAAACATCTATATTGGAAGCGCTTTCGATTGCTATCGGAAGTTTTTTCCTCGGCATCCGGGGCTATGATTCACGCCATATCAGACCGGAAGATATACGCCTATCCTATGTAAATGACCAATCATTTGAACATCAATTCCCTGTAGAGATTTCCGCGCTAGGAAATATTTTCAACAAAAACAACATTCAATGGAGCAGAAAACTCAACTCTGAGAAAGGTCGAACAAGCGGTAAAGAGGCCGCCGCTATCAAAGCTGAAGCAATTGAAGCTGACAATCAGGTCAGAGCTGGAAAGCCTATAACACTTCCACTCCTAGCATACTATGGAAACGGAAGACTGTGGCTGGAACCAAATGAATCAAAAAAGACTAATACCGATGATAAAAAACGCCTCAGTCGTTTTATGGGGTATCATCACTGTATTGATCCAAGATGTTCTCCAAGGGATATGATGCAATGGATGAAGAATGAAGAATGGATCTCATATAAACAGCAAAAAGAAACAAATCTTCTAAGTACAGTTAAAAAGGCAATTATTCAATGTCTTGAAGATGCAGAATCTATAAGTTTTGCACCTGAAAGAATGGAATTTGTAGTCAAATTTGCGTACACAGACAACAAGGTTCCTTTCAGCCTTTTGAGTGATGGACAACGAGCCATTTCGGCAATGGTAGGCGATATGGCTATGAGAGCCGCAAGGCTGAATCCTCATCTGGGAGATGCTATTCTGCAAACCACCTCTGGTGTTGTACTCATTGATGAAGTTGACTTATACCTGCATCCCAAATGGCAAAGAAAGATACTACGCAATCTTTCAGAAACGTTTCCTCTTGTTCAATTCATATGTACAACACACTCTCCGCAAGTGTTTGGAGAAGTCGAGCCAGACAGTGTTATCAATCTTGATAATGACAAACATCCAAGTCAGTCCTTCGGTCTTGATTCCAATTCAGCCGTTCTCATAATGGGCGGGGAAAAGCGCAACTCAGAAATGAGAACAAAAATCGACGAAATTGAGAAATTGATTGATGATGATAAGCTTGATGAAGCACAATCAGAACTCAATTTATTAAGGGAAGCGTTGAGAGGCTCTGATCCCGACATTGCCGCAATGGAGACAATTATAGAAAATCTCAAAGTACTAAAATCGGAAGATTAGTATGTTGTATGTGCATAAAAATAATCCTCCTCGAAGTCTTACTCAATGGAGGAAGCAAAATCAAACTTGCCCCAACCGCTCATTTGATGATCTTCCCTCCAACGTCAAACGTGATTTACAAGACCAACTTGTAAATGAACAAGGGAATATATGTTGCTATACCGGGCTTAGGCTTACAGAAAGCAACATGCATATAGAACATCTGATACCTCAACATCAAAGCAAAAAAAGCAACCATCCGGAACAGACCACAGATTACACAAATATGGTGACATGCTTCAATTCCGAGAATTTCGGCGCCAGAAAAAAAGGTGAATGGCCTGAAACTCAGGATCAAAACAGATTTTTACTTATACCAACGAATGAACATCACATCTCTAGAATCGAATATACAAAAACGGGGAATATAAAAGCAACTGACAAAAATGATCAAGCCGCAAAAACGACAATTAGCAAATTGAATCTTGAATGCGAATTTCTTAAAACACTCAGAAAAGCATCAATCACAGCACTTCTCTGCAAGACCATCTCTTCAAAGGACAAGCTGAAAAGACGACTCTGTAGACTTCTCGCACAACGTTCGGAAGCTCAGATAGAGGAATTCTGGTTTATAAAAAAGCAAATCCTCGAAAAACTGCTATAACAATGCTCGTGTTTTTCCGAAAATCCTATACTCAGCAGGGGGTGCCGGGTTCGTAGTTCTGATAGCGGGTGGATTTTAACTTGCAGTTAGGACAGGATACTACAGTCTTGCGAATACCGAATTCCAGACGCTTGACCTCAAGAGGAGTTCCGCAATAGGGACAGTTTTTCTTGAACCTGATACTCCATTTCCAGCACAGATACCAGAGAAAACCGGAGAGGATAATGCCAAGGCAGACCATCCAGTAAGGATAGTTTTCGACAGCAAGATAGCCCATGGGATAAAGCGCAATAACGCTGCCGAACGCAAATTTGAAGAGAAAACGGATAGCATAAAACTCAACCATCCAGTCAAGTTTTTTCTGAGCTTCTTTTTTAGTCAACGCTTTAGTTTTTGTCATCTTTCCCACCTCTTCATATGATAGCGGCAGGATCGGCTTGCGTCAAGTTCAAAAAAAAGAAGCTTTACCATACTGCTTTGTTTTATCGGGGTTTCCGGAGTATATTTATGGAGCCGCAAGATATCACGGCGGCACGGAGAACACTAAAGATGGCACCTGAAAAAAGAGTTACAGTATCGTGTTTCAGAAAGAGAAAGGCGAAAGGCGAAAAAATCGTCTCTCTCACAGCTTATGACGCATCTACAGCACGCATCATGGAAGACTGCGGAGTCGATATGATTCTTGTCGGCGACTCGCTGGGCATGACAGTCCTGGGCTACAGAAATACTATTCCGGTTACACTCGACGACATAGTTCATCACAGCAAGGCAGTCAGACGCGGAGCCCCTAACTCCTTCATCGTCGCGGACATGCCGTTCATG
>JAKJHH010000062.1:0-12809 GCA_022703965.1 Verrucomicrobiota bacterium | reverse complement strand
AACGCCGCAAGACTTCTTCAGGAGGCAGGCGTGGATGCAGTAAAGATTGAGGGCGGCGTAAGCATTGCCCCGACGATAAAGCGTCTGGTTGAAGGCGGCATCCCTGTAGTCGCGCACATCGGACTTCTTCCGCAGAGCGTACTTACATCGGGCGGCTACAAAATCGCAGGCAAAACTCATGAAGATGCCGAACGTCTCAAGAAGGACGCGGCAGCGGTTCAGGAAGCTGGAGCCTTCGCAGTCGTCCTTGAAGGAATCCCGACAGGCCCCGCAACGGAAATAAGCGCAATGCTCGAAATCCCGACAATCGGAATCGGAGCCGGAATCGGCTGCGACGGGCAGGTGCAAGTTATTAACGATATCCTCGGACTCTTTAGCGAATTTGTACCTAAGCACGCAAAGAAATACGCAGATTTGAGCACTACTATCAAAAAGGCTGTCAGCGACTACTCGACGGATGTCAGAGAAAAGAAGTTCCCCGGCTCTGAGCATTCGTTTTAAAAGCATCGGAATGCTCAATAAAAAATGACGATGCGAGGCTGAATGAAATCGCACCTTCTCTATCCCGAAATAATTGAGCTTCTGAAAAAACTGCCTCCGGGCGGAAAACTTCCGTCCGTCCGCAAACTGATGCAGAAATACGGGGTCAGCCAGATCACGATAGAAAACGCGCTCCGCCAACTCAAAGAGGACGGAAAACTCGTCACGCAAGTCGGCGACGGCACTTACAAAAGCCTTTCCGGACGCGACAGCATAAAGATAATCGGAATCGCGGTTCCGGCGGTCAACAGCACATGGATCGACAACATCGTCACCGAGCTTTCCACTAAACTTGAGGAAAGCGGAGTTCAGCTCAAAATATTCCGCTACAGAACCGGCAAGGCATATCGCGAAGATGTTCCTTCGAAAGGGATTGATGCATTGATATTTCTGAATTCGCGTCTGCTCTCGCATGATGATCTTACTTTCGCGGGAGAAATCAACATCCCATGTGTATTTCTGAACTCGACCTTCAGCTGGACTAAGCTCAATACTGTGGACACCGACAATGAGGCGGGCGGAGAGATGGCAGCGGAATTCCTGATATCCAGAAACCTGAAAAGAATACGTATCCTTTCGGTAGAGCCGCCATGTCCGGCAGTGGACGAGAGGATACGCGGTTTTCTGCGTTATGCCTCATACTCAGGAATAAAGGACATCGAAATATTCAACACGGCGGAAGTCCCCGGTTTCAGCTCGAATGAAAAGGTTGAAAAGTATGTAGCTCTGAGCGTGAGACAAGGACTTATCGGCAACACGGACGCATTTTTCTGCGTCAGCGATTCCAGCGCATATCATCTCATAAAATCTCTGAAAAAATTCTGCGTGAAAGTGCCTGACGACATCAGCGTAATCGGCTTTGACGACTCACCTGAGTCAGCAAAGTTAAGTCCGCCTTTGACAAGCATCCGTCAGCCTTATGATCAATGGGCATCCGAAGCCTTGAAAATCATATTCGCTCAGGCCGACGGTTCAATCAGCGTTCCTGTTCAGAAAAGACTCAGCCCCTCACTGATCATCCGCCAATCGGTCAAATAAGCTTCAAGCAAGCTGGGACATGGAATATCTTGCTATCGAGATAGCCGCATAGTCGCCGATGCTGTTGCCAAGTCCGGACGGAACAATCTTGCAGACAGACAGCGACTGCGGCAAAGCCTCTTCGCTGAGAATACGATCCATTTCCTTTCTGAAATGACGCTCGGAGCGAGAGAATATCGAGCCTATTATAATTCTTTCAGGATTGAAAAGGTCAATGAGTATAGCAAGACCGTGTCCAAGTTTCTCGGCAGAAATATCCATTATCTTTATCGCCAGCTCGTCGCCCTGATCCGCGGCATCGCCGACATCCTTGGCATTGGGCTTTTCAGGGAGACTTGTTTTTCCCTTGAACTTCGCGCGTTCGACAGCGGCAATTTGAGCAATTCCGCCACCAGAACAGAAGCCCTCCATCGAACCTTTTTTGTGGTATCCAACGGGGCCGTCCGGAGCAAGACGCATATGCCCGATTTCACCGGCATTGCAATTTGTTCCGCGATAAATTCGTCCGTCCAAAATAAGCCCGGAGCCGCAACCAGTGCCGAAGGTAATGAAAATTACATTCTTAAAGCCCCTGCCAGCTCCGAATTCGTACTCGGCAAGAGCACCTGCGTTGGCATCGTTATCCAGAAAAGCCGGGGCGCCGAAGGCATCCTTGAATATCTTAACGACTTGCACATCTTTCCATCCGGGCAGATTCGGCGGCTCCTGAATAATGCCCTTGTCAGGATCAAGCGGAGAGCCGCAGGATATGCCGATGGCAGTGATTTTGACTCCCGCCTTTTCGACCATATTTTTCGCCTCGTCAAGAAGACGCTGGACAGTAGATGTCGGATCTGCTGTCGGAAACTGGATTTTGCCGAGAATCTTCCCTGAGTCAGTGCCGAGACAGACGGCGCACTTTGTACCGCCGATGTCAATTCCAAGATAAGTTTTCTCCATCTCGCTTATTCCTCCATGATGCCGGTTTCGGAAACTTTTCCGCCGGATATCTTGAATGTTTTGATCTCAAAAGCTCCGATGCTGAACTCATGCCTGAGCTTTTCATCAGCCATCGCAAAGAAAGCCTTCTGCTCTGAAGGACGATTATTTACAAGCCTCAAAACAGCAGCAAAAGAATCCTCGGCTTTTTTGAGAGAAAGGAAACGCAGGTTTTCGGAAATCTCGAGGAAGGAATTTTCCCATGCCTCGGTTCCGGCATGAGCTGAATCTGCGACATAGTCAGGACGCAGATTCAGGCGCAGAGCGGCATTAGGCACAGATGAATTTTCCCATGCAGTTTCTTCAAGCATGATGTGGAAAGTCTTTTCAATCCAGCCCTGATCCTGATAAGGATAATCGCTGTCGGCAGGAGCTTTGACAGGATCATGCTCGTTGAAGGGAGCGGAGCGGACAATAATCTGTCTTAGCGTAGTTTCTGTGCAATCACAACTGTAAGATGAATCGTTAATGAGTCCGAGCGTAACTGTTTTACCGTCGATATCGCCTTGTACTGTAATCCAGTCGCCGCAAGGATGCTCCTCGCCGTCGGGCTGTCTGAATGCCGGAACACCTGGCGCAGAGGCGACTATCTTCGGATTCTTCATGCGGAAGGGAATCGCCAGCTTTAAAATCGCACGCTGTTCCTGCCAGTTGACCTTAACTTTCACTTGAACAGCATTGATTCCGGCATATCGGGTGTAATAGATAAAGATCTGCGAATTCTTCCATTTTGCAGACTGCATTTCAGTACGGACAAGCGACCCGTCACAAATCATTTCGCTGGAAATTAAATCAGGTTCTCCGATGCACTTATCGAAACTCTTGATATCATGCGCCCAGGTATCGCTTTCATCGCTGATAACCTGAAGCGAAACTGAAAACGCAAGCGACTCAAATCCGGACTGGCTTTTCAGAGATACAATGCCGGGCTTTTTTGTATCCGTGCTATAAGTCGTGCCAATAAATTTGCAGTCATCTGTCGAGGCAAATGATTCCGAAGTCCCGAACATCTTGTAGCCGGAAGGAGGCAAATCAAGGACAGCACAGAGTTTTCCCCAATGTTTGCCGAAAACGTTGGCTGCCGGAGACATCCACTGTATCGGAATCAGTTTGCCGTCAGTATCGATAAGAGAATTCACAGCCCGTCCGTTGGGATCGGTCTGAGTATCAAAGGAGACAAAATACTTCCCTCCGTAAGGAAGGCTGTTCATGATGAAAAATGTGCCAGCCGGAGTGCCTCTTGTATCCACCTTGCGGGAGAGAAAGTGAGCTGCTATCGAAGACTTTTCAGCGGCAAGAAATGAAGCTCCGCCGAACTGCTCAAGAGCATCATCACAGGCGCTTTTTATAGAGGAACCTGCGGCGATATCATGAAACTGATTGAAGAGCAGATCCCACCAGGCATCCTCGAAAATAGCGGAAGGATACTTAAAGCCTTTCAAAGAGGCGGCAAAGGAATTAGCCTCGGCTTTCAGGAGATTGTTTTCAGTCTTCCTGTTCATGGCCTTGATCTGCGACATCGCGGCATAACAGCCGCGGGCGTGATGCTGAAGCTCACCTTTTACGACCGGCAGATTTGCAAAGGCAGGGGATTTTTCGACCGTATCGAAAAACTCCTTCAATGTACTGAACTTTATTTCAGGCAGAGTCTCGTCCTTCATCAGCTCGCGAATACGCTGAATCTGAGCTTTTGTAGGGCCGCCGCCGTGATTGCCGATACCGAAGAAAAAGGCAGTATCGTCAAAGGATTCCGGAAAACCGTTGGCGACGGTATCGCGGAGAGCTCTTTCAAGATCATCACAATTCGAGAACATGCCCTGACAATAGGATTTATATATTCGCCATGTAAGAACGCGCGAAGCATCCAGACCTTCCCATTGGAAGAGCAGAGGGAGCTCTCCGTTATATTCAGTATCGAAAGGACGCATGAACACATAGCGGCTGTATCCGGCTTTGCGGAGAATCTGAGGGAATCCGCCGGAATGTCCGAACGAATCGACATTATAGCCGATATCGACAAGCTCATTGAATCTGGATTTGAAGTAGCGCTTTCCGTAAAGCGAGTGACGGGCAAAGCTTTCGGTCGAAGGAATATTGCAGTCGGGCTGTTCGATCCAGCCTCCCGCGATCTCCCAACGTCCGGCTTTCACGAGTTCGGAGATTTTGCCGAAGAGACGCGGATCGGCCTCCTCAACCCACTTGTACGTTATCGCGGAAGAGCGGGTAAATTTGAAGTCGCTGTTTTCATCGGATCTGTCGCATGCGCTCTGCATGGTTGTGAGGGCTTCGGAAAGACCGTCGTTCCAGTTCCAGAGCCAGACAGGGTCAAGGTGTGCCTGAGATATAAGATGTATGGTTTTTCTTTTCATCGAAAACTCCGTTTCTGTGTGCTTTGTATTTCTATTATAAATCATAGAGAAATCGAATACTAGTATTAATACCGGTATTAATATTTTGACAGACAACTAACATCATTCTAACAGCACAAGTCTTGCAAAGATCTTGATTAACAAGGATATTGGAATCTTCTCTAAAGATATGAAAGCAATAAAGAAATGAGTCTGACATCAGTAATACTTGTTGCGGCGGCGGCAATTCTGCACGCCCTGTGGAACCTTATAAGCAAGGCGGAAAAACCATCGGCATCATTTTTTCTTGTAGCGTCTCTGGCTTCGGCACTAATCTCGATTCCGGCATTCTTCTGGACATCGGACATTGCAGTGTCGGCTCCGACACAGGTCTGGAAACTGCTTGCGCTGACAAGTGTTTTTGAAGCTGTTTATTACATTTCTCTGGCGAACGCCTATAAGCATGGAGAAATCAGCATGACATATCCGCTTATCCGTGCGCTTCCGGCAGTGATGCTGCCGCCATTGACAGCCTTTCTCGGCTTCGGAAAAACGGTAAGCCCCCTAGCCTGTACAGGAATTCTGATAATAGCGCTCGGCTGCATGATGATGCCGCTTAAATCCTTCAGAGGAATAAAGATTGGAGCCTATTTCAAGCTCAGTGCCTTGCTTTCAGTGCTGGCGGCTGTCGCTGTAGCAGCCTACAGCATCATTGACAGCGAAGCTCTGAAAATACTGAAGGAAGGAACCGAAAAGGCAAACGCATTCAAGGCATCGCTTTTCTACATGATCTGGATGAACGTCATGATAATACCTTTTCTAGTGCTCTACACCGCAATGCGCAAGGGAGAACGAGAGGCCTTCATGCGCTACTTTAATTTTGCCGAACTGAAGGCTCCATGCACCGCCGGACCGATATGTACTCTGGCATATCTTCTGACACTGGCGGCAATGCTTTTCTGCACTAATGTCAGTCTCGTCATCGCCTTCAAACAGCTGTCGATTCCTCTTGCTGCGGCAGCTGGAATCCTGCTTTTCAAAGAAAATACCTGCAAGCCCAAAATCACAGGCTGTATGCTGATAGTCTACGGCCTCGTAATGACAGCAATATTCTGACATGTGGGTAAAAAATTCGATTTTCTATCCACATCAGGAGCGATATGGGTAATTTTTTCGTTTTTTTTACCCATATCGAATTTAAGCCGTTAATCGGCAGGCAGATATTTGCGGGCTACTCGTGTTCCAAAGGAACAGATGATTTCATAGGCATGAGTGCCTTTGAGCTGCGCCCAGGTCTCGACACTGATACTCTTAAGTCCTTCTCCGCCAAGACAGATGACCTCGTCGCCGCGCTTGACCGCGCTTTCCGGAACATCCTCAAGCGAGACAGTGGTGTAGTCCATCGAGATTCTGCCGAGAACCGGACAGAAATAGCCGTTGATCAGCACATAGCCACGGTTTGAAAGAGCAAGAGGCAAGCCATCGGCATAACCCGCCGAGATCGCCGCGACTCTGGTATCCTTTAGCAGAGTATAGGTGCATCCGTATCCGATATTTGTCCCGGCAGGAAGAGTTCTGATGCCGACAACACGGGTTTTCAGAGTCAGAACCGACTCCAGTTTCAGATTGCGCTGTCCTTCATTATCGAAAGATCCGTGCAGGTTGATCCCTGTTCTTACATGGGTGAAAGGACGTGCGTAGGTCGTCGAAAAGTTATTGATTGCGTCGCTGTTCGCCATATGTACTTTGCGGAATGTGATGCCTCTGGCTTTCAACCCATCGAGGACGGCATAAAATTTCTCAATCTGACCGTATGTATATTCGCTTCCTGTCTTGTAAGCGACAGGGAAATGCGAATAAATGCCGCTGCAATCGAGTCCGGGCAGCTTCACAATTTCGCTGATGGTTTCAATTGCATCCTTGGCGAGTATACCGACACGTCCCATGCCTGTGTCAATCTTAAACTGACACTCGGTTACTTTTCCCTGACGGACGGACTCGCGGCTGATGAGTTCGGCAATTTCTTTGTCGATGATCGGCAGGATGATTCCGGCGTTTACGGCATCGGGTATTTCAGAAGGAAGGACTCCGGAAAGCATCTGCACCGGTTTTCCGGTATCGGCGAGAGAAAGAGCCTCGTTAAGTTCCGCGACGCCGAATCCGTATGCCCCGGCTTTGATAAGAGTTTCCGCGATCGGCTTGACTCCCAGCCCGTAAGCATTGGCTTTAAGCACCGCCACGACATGGAGCGGCTCGACTACCGCCTGAATCTTATTAAAGTTTTCTTTCAGTGTTTTGAGGTTGATTTCCAGCCATACACGACTTTCTGCGCTCATAATATCCTGTGCCTTGTGATGTTGAAAAGTAAAATTCTGAATTCCTGAATATACCACACCTTGCGGAAAACCAAAGCCCGGAATTGAGACTGACTACTGCCTGAAAGATAAACGATTCACGAAAATGGGCTTTTCAGAATGACCTTTGCATGGTATCTTATCCGAACCCACGTCCACAATATACGGAGCCTCTATGAGTAAATATGTCTATAAACGGATTCTTCTGAAAATCAGCGGTGAAGCACTCAAAGGAAAAAATGAGCACGGCTATTCTCCCGAAGCTGTAAGCGAAATTGTCGAACGCATCGGAAAAGTCGTCAAAAAAGGCGCACAGGTCGCCCTCGTTTCAGGCGCAGGCAATATCTGGCGCGGACTCGCCGGAGCCAAAAAAGGCATGGACAGAGTGACAGCAGACCAAATGGGCATGCTCGCAACTGTAATGAACGGCCTCTGTCTCCGCGACGCCTTCACAAGCGCAGGCTTTAAAGCAACCGTGATGTCGGCTATTCCGATGATGCCCGTAGCAGAAGTTTTCGAGAAAAACCGTGCTATAGAGCTCCTCGGAAAAGGTGAAATCGTAATTCTCGCGGGCGGCACAGGCAGCCCCTTCTTCACAACAGACACAACCGCAGCCCTGAGAGCCCTCGAAACCGACTGCGAAGCCGTCCTCAAAGCGACTAAGGTCGACGGCATATATTCAGCCGACCCCTTCAAAGATCCGAACGCAACAAGATTCGAAACAATCTCATACACCGAAGCTCTCTCAAAGAAACTCGGAGTAATGGATTCGACAGCCTTTTCGCTTTGCAGCGACAATGCCCTGCCGATCATAGTATTCAACTTCTCCGCCCCGGACGCTCTCGAAAAAGTGCTCTCCGGCGACAGCTCGATAGCCACAGTCGTCAAAAACGTCTGATCTAGATTGACCTCTCTGCGGCGGCGCCCCAAGCGCCGCCCTGATAATCCCTAAATCTCAAAAAAATGCGTTTTATGCTATAAAGCATCAATATAAGTTCTTTAGCCATCTTGACTTTCACAATATCTCGACTAATCTAAACTCAGAGTTTGAATTGGTCGGAGTTTAAAAACATGTTTATAAAACGTAACCTTGAATCCGCTTTTCTGACAGCGAATAAATCGTTTTCAGTTCTACTGGTCACGGGGGCCAGGCAAGTGGGCAAAACCACATTCCTACGTCATCTTGCAGAAGAGAAACGCAAGTTTGTCAGCTTGGACAATCTTGAATATAGAGAAATGGCTAAAAATGATCCGCGCCTTTTTTTGAGCAACTTTCCAGCCCCGTTGATTATTGATGAAATTCAATATGCTCCGGAACTCCTGCCATATATAAAAATGGCGGTTGATGAGGCACGTTTTAAAGATCCTGAAAACAGTAACGGAATGTTCTGGCTGACCGGATCACAGCAATTCCACCTGATGAAGGGAGTCACAGAATCACTTGCCGGACGAGTCGCCATTTTCAACTTGCTTGGCCTCTCAAATCATGAAACGGCAGGAACAGACAGTCAGCCTTTTCTTCCGGAAAGCTTCTCCGGAACCGGAATGAAAATGCTTGGAAGTCCGGAACTTTTTCATCGCATATGGCGAGGCAGTTTTCCTGGAATGTTTATGCTTCAGGATTCAGAATGGAGCACATTTTACAATTCTTACGTTCAAACATATTTGGAACGTGACATTCGTTATTTAACGCAAGTTGCCGATCTCGGACGTTTTTTTACATTCCTCAAAAGTGCCGCCGCCAGAACCGGGCAAATGCTGAATTACGCTGCTCTGTCCAGAGATGCCGACATATCTCAGCCGACCGCTAAAAGCTGGCTGAGCCTGCTTTTGACTTCCGGACTGGCTTATCTGCTTCCACCATATTATAGGAATGTCAATCAACGCATCAGCAGTACTCCCAAATTCTATTTTCTGGATACCGGACTTGCTGCTTACCTGACAAGCTGGAATACCCCCCAAGTGCTTTGCGACGGAGCTATGAGCGGAGCTTTTTTTGAAACATGGTGTGTCTCTGAATTGTTAAAGAGCTATCTGCATAACGGCCAAGAGCCTCCTTTCTTTTACTTCAGAGATAAAGACAAGCATGAGATAGACCTACTGATCGAATATAACGGAGCTCTGCATCCGATTGAAATTAAAAAATCAGCCTCGCCGAAAAGCAGTGACATTTCAGCGTTTCGTCTTCTTAAACAGTACCAAATGCCGATTGGCAAAGCTGCTTTAATAAGTATGAATCCGGATATTCTGATGCTGACGGAATCATGCAGGACTATACCGGCGCCACTCCTCTGAATGATTTATAAGCAGGAATTTAAATGCGAATCACAGATATCATAACAACGCGTCTGCTCACTTCAATTTTGATTATCGAAATCATCACTGCGATTCTCGTTTCTCTATCCTGTAAACATCTTTGCATTGAAACTCATATGCATTGTTCTCCCATTTATAATTCTCTTGACGCTGGCTCTGCTTCTGAAAAGAAAACTCATCATCATCCTGCCGCTGGGCTTATGCGCAATCTCAGGACTCATTATAACAGTGTCGCCTGGAAGAAAATTTGATCAAGCCGCACTGCAAAAACGCTATGTAAATGAATTGCTTTTCTATGAGGGCGTTACTTATGTATGGGGAGGAGAAAATTCTATGGGCATCGACTGCTCCGGTCTTGTCCGGAAAGCACTTATCAATGCATGTTTTAAAGAGGGAATCTTGACTTTAAATCCGGAACTGCTCAGAGAAGCTGCTTTTCTCTGGTGGAATGACACTACCGCAAGATCTTTATCCGAAGGCTACTATAATCAGACCGACAGGCTCGGAGAAGCAAAATCGATCAATACACTTGATAGTTCAACGCTCAATCCCGGCACTATGGCAGTCACAAAGAATGGAATCCATGTACTTGCTTTTATCGAAAACAATAAGTGGATTCAGGCTGATCCGGGAGCCGGAAAGGTCATTTCTCTTGAGGCTCCCTCATCCAATTCGTGGTTCGACAGCGCCATATACCTGACTGAATGGCAAGTCCTGAAGAAATAAAATTATTCAGCCTTTTGAACTTGACTGTTCTTATCAGACGAAGCTAAGTATTTGCTACTCCAAATGAAATACAAAAGCATCACATGGCAACTAAAAATTTTCCATAAAATCTCAATTGTACTGCTTCCCTCCAAGCGTTTAAAAGCGCCTATTACAAAGCCTGTTACAGAGCAAATCAAACAGAGAGGAACAATATAGATCGACACCACCTTATAGATGCAACTTCCATCATTAAGCAATTTCTCTTTCAAGAAGACAAATCCCAAAAAAATGAGCAGGGAAATCAATGCATATTCCACTTTCGCTAAGGATGTCTCCAAGTATGAAAAATATCCGATTCCTGCGAAACATATTACCAACAACAAAGCTATAAAAACATTGCTCTGTTTCATTTCTGAGCGGCTTCTTCTTTTTTCTTTTTGCGCTGGGCTTCTATGGTCTCGATTTGCTTTTTGTAGGACTCAAGACTCTTTTTGGTTGAGTAAAGACTTGAACTCAGAGATTTGAGATCGCGCTCGGCATCTTTTTTCTGAGACTCGAATTTCTTTCTGCGCTTCTCCAATTCTTTGATTCGGCGCCTCTGCTCGTCATCGGCATTGTTGTTCTGGTTGTCGTCCGTAGTCGTGATTCTTCTGCTGCCGAGACTGGCGGTCAGCATGGTTATCTGCTTTTCAATCTCAATAATCTGTTCTTCAGACAGGGAAATCTGGTGTTCGGCATCCTTGATTCCTTTTTCCAGTTCTTTAGACTTCTCTTCAAGGGACTCCATGTGATCTTTCAGAAGCGTGACATTCTTCTGCGTCTTGGAAAAGACAAACAGCTTTGTAGCTCCGGGAAAAACAAGAAAATCTCCGCTCCTGAAAAGGATATCGCCCTGTTTTATGCGGAGAAGATTGGCAAGATGTTCCTGAGGACGTCCGGGAGTCGCTTCGTAAACAACCTTTCCACTCAGAATATAAAGATCGCCTTCGAGAAGAGCATTTTCGCGCGCCTCCGCTAAAATTTCAGCAAAGGTCTTTGCCGGTGCCGCTTCTCCTTCAGCAAAAGCAGGAATCAGGCTTGATATAAAAAGAGCCAGCAAACAGAAAATCTTTTTCATTGTTATTTTCCTTTAAAATTTTACAGGATATTTCTTCAAGTCTTCAGGAGAGATATCCTTGTCAATACCGCTCAAATACGTATCGACAGAGCATTTTATTGGTTCGGGATATCTGTTTTCCTGAGGAATAACGTAATAGACAGTGTCAAATTTGAACTCGGAATCAAAGGGATAGAGCAGAATTTTCTGGGACTTGCCGTCGAGAATAGAAAATACGACAGTACCTGCCAGATGAAATCCTGAGTCCGTCTGTTTTCCGGAAAGAATATGCATGGCAAATCCAGGCTTCTGTTCAAAACTCAGGACTCCGTCAGCAAATTTAAGAGAAAGCTGCTGAGACGGAGCACGGGCGGCGAGTGCAAAGAGTTGTCCGATGGCAAGCACCTTGAACTTATATTCAGGCGAAAACAAGGACTCCGTCCTGACTGATTCCGGATCACCCTCTTTAGCCACAGACACAGCAGTCCTGTCGATTCTGCACTTCAATATAAAAGAAGAATCCGGCGCAGGAGAAATTCTGATGCGTGCGAGAGAATAAAATGTTTCAGAATCGGCACAAAGAATCCTGGTAAAACTTAGAAGTATAAAAACAACAATATACCTGAACATATGTCCCCCTCGTTGCTGAATTCTGTAAAGATACCATGCAATATATCTTAAATCAAACATGCGGCTTTACTGAAGGAGTCTGAAACGCGGGCAAAAAAATGGAGCCAGCTGTCGGATTTGAACCGACGACCGACGGTTTACAAAACCGTAGCTCTACCACTGAGCTAAGCTGGCTCGTCAATAAGAGTATAACTCTTGCGGAGCTCTTAATATCGCATGAAAAAAGAAATATGCAAACGCAAAATCTAAAAAATTTGAATATCGCAATGACTGCGATATTTTTTTGGACAAAGCCCCATAATGGATGTATCTTATCAAGTTATTGTGCAGGCATGAAATTTTGAAGCGGAGAACAGTATGGCAATTCATCCTACAGCAGTGGTGTCACCAAAAGCTGAAATAGGCAACAATGTAGAAATCGGACCGTATTCAGTAATTGAATCCGATGTCAAGATCGGAGACAATACCTTTATAGACGCGCACGTAAAAATAGCGCGCTTTACGACAATAG
Organism: Verrucomicrobiota bacterium; assembly: GCA_022703965.1. Taxonomy (GTDB): domain Bacteria; phylum Verrucomicrobiota; class Lentisphaeria; order Victivallales; family UBA1829; genus JAKJHH01. Next base: position 290 of record JAKJHH010000062.1, on the reverse strand, counting down.
GTCCGAGATGCCGCATTTATTACGGTGCGCTCGTAGGCGAAGAACCTCAGGATCATCGCTTTTACAAAGGACTCGTATCTTCGACGGAAATCGGCTCGGATACAGTCATAAGAGAATACGTTACAATCCACAGACCGCCCTTTGAGTCATTCAAGACAGTCATAGGCAACCACGTTCTGCTCATGGGCTTTGTCCATGTCGCGCACGACGTGATAATCGGCGACAGAGTGACAATAGCCAATCACACTGCCTTGACAGGCCATGTACAGGTCGGAAGCGGCGCGGTACTG
>JAKJHH010000061.1:254-18391 GCA_022703965.1 Verrucomicrobiota bacterium | reverse complement strand
TCATACAAATTCATAATTCCCGGAGCATTCATTGCCGGAATTCTGGTAACAGCCATCGAAAGCGTTTGTACTGGACAAGTCTATGTGCCTACACTGGTTTTTCTTGCTGGAGAATCTGACAATTCCCTGAAATGGATAGGGCTTCTTGCCATATATAATTTCATGTTCATTCTCCCTCTCCTGTTGCTTTTCCTTATTTATTTGAAAGGAACAGGGATTCAAGCGCTGCTTAAATTTGCCAAGCAGGAAGTTTTTTGGGCGAAAATCCTTATGGGAATATTCTTTCTTATCCTGGCCGGGCTTATTTATGTGCTTTGACTCAGACCTGATTCATTTCCATGATTGCCATGAAAATTGAGATCACAACTGCGAGTACAACCAGTGAAAGCAAAAGTATTACAGCAGGCTCAAAGAGCGCAAGCATGCGTTTGAGCTTGATTCTAAGTTCATTTTCGTATTGATCAGCTATGTGCTCAAGCATTTCTCCGACATTGCCGGATTCTTCTCCGATAGAAAGCATCCGAATGAGATTTTTCGGAAAAAATGGACTGTTTGAAAGAGCTGTGGAAAGTTTTGTTCCTCCACGGAGTTCTCCTGAAATGCCTGCGACAGATTCGGCTATGCTTCGATTGAGCAGAACTCTTGACGCAATAGATACGGAATTCAGCAGGTGAACGTGATTTTTGACCATGATGGCAAGCGTTCGTACATAGCGGGAAATCTCTATCATTTTGAGCATGTTTCCTGCAAGTGGGAGCCGGAGTATTTTTGCATCGAACCAGCGTCTGGTTTTTCCGTTTTGTCTGAGCTTGAATACGAAGAAGATCAGTCCCGCCAAAGCCACAAGGGAAAGCCACCAGAATGAGGCGGCGAAGTTTCCTGTTTCCAGCATGATTTTTGTCGGCAGCGGCAGGGGCTTTCCCATTTCGATAAATATTTTGGAGAATTTAGGCACAAAAACAGTGAAGAGCATGAAGATTACTCCGCCTGTAACACAGAGTACAATCGCAGGATATATTGAACTCGTCAGCAGAAAATCCTGCATCTCTTTTTTTGCGGTCAGGAATTTTTGCAGTTCCTCCATGACTTCGGCAAGTTTTCCGGCTTCCTCCCCTGCCTCGACAAGCACAGGATAAATGGACGGAAAACGACTGCCCTGATCACGCACAAGAGCTGAAAACTTTTTACCTTCATGGAGACCTCGACGCAGATCGGAAATGATCTGTTTCTGTCTTGGATTTTCAGTTCCTTCCGCTATAATGCCCAGTGCTTTTTCCAGATGTATATGGGCTTTCAAAAGTGGAACAAGACGGGCGGTAAAATCATTGGCGTCAAAATCGCTCATCAAGGAGAAAGATCTTGAGCCTGCTGCGTATGAATCGACTTGACCGATGAACTCAAGCGGAATGAGACCGCGTCCCCGGACTCTATTCATGGAATCCTGTTTGGATTCCCCTTCAATCAGCAGCTCGCTGACTGCGCCGCTTTTGTCCGAAACTCTGTATTTGAAAAGAGGCATTGCTAATTTTCCTGTCAGAGGGTTTCTGAAACGGCTCTTGCGAGTTCAGCCGAGCTTGTGATTCCGGCTTCGACCTTGGCTTTTCCGTCATCAATAAGCGGAATCATGCCATGCTTGCGAGCTATTGATGAGATGGTCGAACTGTCGGCGTTACGTGCAATGGCTGACCTGATTTCATCGTCTACCAGCATGAGTTCAAAGATGCCGGTTCTTCCTTTGTAACCACTTCCGGAGCATGTCCTGCACCTGTTTTCCGGCTGAGCTGTTTCGGTGTTTCCGCCGCAGACAGGGCAGACTTTACGTACAAGACGCTGAGAAAGCACCCCGCAAAGGGCGGAAGAAATCAGAAAGCCTTCAATTCCCATATCAATGAGTCGACTGATTGCGCCTGCCGCGTCATTTGTATGAAGCGTGCTGAGAACGAGGTGTCCGGTCAGGGCTGCATGGATTGCGATGTCGGCGGTTTCGCGGTCGCGGATTTCTCCGACAAGTATTACATCCGGGTCTTGTCTGACGATATGGCGGAGCCCGCTCGCGAAATCGAGTCCGATTTTTGCGTTGACCTGCATCTGAGACAATCTAGGCATACGGTATTCTACAGGATCTTCAATGGTGATGATTTTGACGTCAGGAGTGTTAATTGAGCTCATGATACTGTAAAGAGTTGTTGTTTTTCCTGATCCGGTAGGCCCCACAACGAGAATCATGCCGTGTGGTAAATTTATGAGCTTTTCAAAGTCAACTCGCATCAGATCGTTCATGCCGACGTTTTTGAGGTTGAAATTCATAGTGTCCTTGCGCAGAATTCGCAAAACAATGCTTTCTCCATTCATCGTTGGAATTGTACTGATTCGCATATCCATTTCACTGCGTCCGACATGAATATTGGTTCGTCCGTCCTGAGGCAGACGGTTTTCTGCGATATTCATTCCTCCGATGAGTTTAATTCTTGAAGCTATAGCTGCATACTGCTGAAGCGGAAGCGAAAGATGCTCATGCAGATATCCGTCAATTCGGAAACGGATTACAAGACGGTCTTCTTCGGGCTCAACGTGAATATCGCTGGCCTCCATTTCGACTGCTCTTGAAAACATTTCATTAACGAGGCGTACAATTTTAGCCTCGCTAGCCAGACTTCTCAAAGTTTCTTCGCTGTCAAGAGAATTAGATGAAGACATTGCCAGGTCATTTTGCTTCTCATATGCGGCATTGATTGAGCGTTCGATTTCACTGCGTCTGGCAAATATGAACGAGCTTTTGAGCTTGTAGAATTTCTCGAACATGTATGAAATCTGATTCATGGAATATGGCTCGCAGACAGCCAGAAGAATAGAATTTTCATCACGTTTCAGCGGGAAGATACATTGGCCGGAAAGATATTCCTCAGAAATATCGGGATGCTTGAGAGGATTCTGGAAAAGCTCCTCCTCCGCAACAGCTAAGGAAAAAACCTTTGCATAGATTCCAAGCAGTTCAGACTCTGGAATCACGCCGCCTTCACAAAGTTCCCTGTCAGCCTCCGAGCGCAAGCGGCTGTTCTGAATTTTGAGCTGATAATCGGGATAAAGCTTCGCGATTTCAGCTTCAAGTTCTGCATAGATTGAAAGCGGATTGGACATTATTGGCTCTTATCTTTTCTTTTGCCTGTTTCACCGTTTTCCAAGCGTCTGATAGCCTCGGCGGCCTGCTTATAGCGTCTGGTCATCTCTTCGACACGGCTGTTTTCATCGATAATGCGCCCTGTCACCATGACAATAAGTTCAGTTTTCTTCTTTTCATATTCATTGTTTCCGAACATCTTCGCAAGCAGAGGGACACTTGTCAGAAAAGGCAAAGTGCTCAGCGTGTCGGACTCTCTTTCCCTTATGAGTCCGCCGACAAACAAGGTGCTTCCGTCACGTATTGACAGCGAGGTTTTTACAACGCGCTGCTGAATTACAGGGGAGTCCAGATCAGAGAGAGTGTTTTTGACTGCGTCGGAAACTTCCTGCTTGATGTCCATTGTTATAAGACCGCCTTTGGTGACGTGAGGCGTAATTGTAAGAATGATACCTGTGTTTTCGTACTGAATGGAACGTCTTACAGCAGTGTTGTTTGAGCTTGTTGAGGCAGTATCCGTAATTTCGCTTGTGACAATCGGAACTTTGTCGCCGACATTGATACTTGCTTCAGTGTGACTGACCACAACGAGCTGGGGACTCGAAAGTACATTGATTTTTCCATTGCCCGCCAGAGCCTTCAAGTATGCAAATTTTTCGTCGGGATTATTGGTGTTTGTCAGCCAGTACTTTGCTCCATAGTCGGTTGATGAACCGGGATTGAGCGAAGAGTAGTTTGTGCCATAAAGCGACTTGACTCCGTTTGCAGTCTGCTCATCGCTGAATTCCAGTCCGAACTGAGTGCTTTCCGTGAGCGTTATTTCCGATACCGTCACTTGCAAGAGCACCTGAGACGCAACGGTATCAAGGCGTAAAAGAACTGCGTTTACCATAGCGTAAGTCCTTGGAACAGTCCTGATGACAAGTCGATTTTGTACTGAATCTACAAAAACTTTCACAGGAATTTCAAAGAGACTGCCGGGTCCGTCCGCATTTTTCCCGGAGCTATTGTTCTTAAGGCTTGAAGAATTGAGGCTGCTGCTTGTCTTTGTACTTGCTTTTGAGCTTGTGTCCGGAGCTGTGCTTGTAGCAGAGCCCGTGGATGATGAGCTTGGATAGCTTGAACTCGATACGCTGGAACCGTCGACTGCGAACATCGTGGACAGTGCCTGTGCAAGTTCATCAGACTTGGCGTTTACGACCTTGTAAATGAAGATTTTTTCCTGTTCACCGACATCGGATCGGTCAAGAATTTCCACCCAGTGATTAAGCTCGTCAAGAGCTTCCTGATTGGCTGCCGTCGCAATGATAGCCTGAAGGCGGTCAAGGCTCATCAGATGAATTGAGCCCGGTTCGGCTACAACATTATCGGCAGTTACCGGAAATCCAAGCACAGGCAGGAGCGCCGCCAGCTCATTTTTCACTCTTGTTGCTGAGATGTTATTGCAGCGAAGGACAGTTTGAGGCCAGTCAGCCTTGTTCTTCCTGTCCAGCATCTTCACAAGTTCCTTGATCTTCGTGAGATTCGCAGGCGTTTCCACTATAAGGATTGAATTCTGATGTGGAATATCGACAACAGTTGCTCCTTCAGTCATAAAGGGTTTGATCTTCTCAATCAGATCTTTGGATGATGCACTTCTGATAGGCAGAAGATCGACTTCGACGTTTGCCGACGGGTCATGTCCGGCAAGCATCTTTCTTTCCTGCGGCATTTTGGCGAAAGGAAGAATGTGTATGACATCTCCGTCCGGCGAACAGTAGGCTCCGGAAAGCCAGAGTATCTGCTCAAACATCTGCCATGCTTCCTTCTCAGTCATTTTGGAGTTCACTGTCATGGTGACAGCTCCCTTGACTTGAGGATCAATCAGGTAGTTGAACTTGAGCATCTGGGCAAAGGCAGGAACAATGTCGTTGATTGTGGCTGCATCAAATGATATTGCAACCTCGACTGGTTTATCTCCTTCCTTGGCGAGTTTCTCATAAAAAGCGGATTTCTCTTTTTTAACTTCGACAGGCGCTTTCTGGTCTGTTTTAAGCTTTTCATCAACAGGTTTGTCATTCTTGTAAGGCTTGACATCTATTGCATCGTCCTGAAGAGGATCGCCTGTTTTTCCAGTCAATTCTTTGCGACGTTTTTCCTCGCGTACTTTGCGGGCTTCCTCTTCCTTGATCTTGTCATCCAGACGAGTCGCCTGCTCTTCCTGCTCTTCCCGGATGGCTTTCTGACGTTTGGCGATTTCCTCTGTATCCGAGCAGGAGCTTTGGAGAAGCATAATCAGTAGTGAACTTAATACTAAAAAGAAAAGTTTCATTATCAAAAATCCTTAACTGGTCTGTTTCAATGTTTTAATTCCCATAGGCGGCGGAGGAGGAGGAGCTGGCAAAGCAGGTCTGCTCTGATCCGGCTTGGCATCCTGAATCGGAGGTGCAGATATCGTTTCGCCGGAAGGGGAAACTGGCTCGCTTTTCTCCACAGGTTTGAAGCTCATGCTTGCCAATCGTTTATTGCTTGATTCATCTCCGAATTGCAGTTTCAGAATAACTTCCTCGTTTCCACGCGATAACACAACGTGATCGTTATGAATCTCCTTCAGAAGATAGCCGCTGGACATCCTCTGCCCCTGCTGAAAATAACGCTTTTCCGGCTTGGCTCCCTGCGCCTGTTGCGCTTTCATCTGAGCTGGCAAAGTGCCTTGTGCAGGAGGAACGATATTTTCCTGAGCTCGATTTTTATTAACGATAATCGCACCCGAAACGGCACCGAATTTACATATGCCGACAAGCTCAAGATCACTATGTTTTGCCTTATCCGCAACTGCTTCACCTTTATCCTGAGCTCCACGCGAAGGAAGGAAAAGATTTTTTTCCCATATCACTGTCATTTGCGGAATATTCGAGCTTCTGTTCTGCTCCTGGGGCACAGGATATTTGAGGGATGCCTCTCTCGGAGTCTTACGCAGAATTTTATCAGGCTCCGAACTTTTGAAATTCAAATGAGCAGCAAGCATAATGATAAGAACTATTGATAAAACGACAGTCGCCGCGGCATAATAAATTTTCATTTGCCAAGCTCCCTTAAAGTCCCTGTCGAAGCAAGAAGGAAGGATGCCGTTTTCTCGTCTGTTATGCAGAGAAATTTTAAATTCCCATTGATATTTACGTTCTTGACATCTTTCATATTTTCCGGTCTTACCTGACAACGCTGCCAGTAAAACTTGGGGTTGCTTCGGTAAATTTCCGCACAGAAACGGGCAAAGCTTTCCATACTGTCCGATGCGCTGAGCTGAATTTCCATCGAGAAAATCCCGTCGCTGATTTTGGTCTGTCTTATATCCCCTGTTGAAGCGAGACGGAAACCGGCAGTCTTAGCCGCCTGCGTAATAATCTTATGAACCTCTGTTTCCGCCTTGCCGTCACGCTGAGGAATCCAGTAGTCTTTGCTTCTGACCGAAAAACAGTCTCGTCTGTATTGCAGAGACGCACTTTCATCCAACTCTTTCTGAAGCGTGGCCTGCGCCTGCTTCAAATCCCGTGTTTCCTTGTCGATTTTGTCCTGTCCAGGCCATAATTCCGAACGGATTCCTGCAAACTCAAAGATAAGAATCGCCAGCCCCAGCAGAATTGCTGCAACAATCAGATATCTGTATGATTTTTTTATATTCGGCATCAGCGGTTTTCCATCGTGGTTTTGATTTCATCAGGACTTTTGCAGATAATCTTAAGATATATGTCGCTGCTACCATCACTGTTGCGTCTCTTTCTGACGTTTTCAGGGCTGTAAAGTTTTGTCTTGTTCCAGGCAATTGAGTCAGTATCACCTTCGCCGCCTGTACGGATAGCAAGTTCAACTGAATTACCACTGCTGTTGAATTCCTGCAGATACATGTTTTCAGGAAGAGCTTCAGACAAAAAATGCAGACACTGAAGAATCTCAGGATTTCCCGGCGAGGCTTCATATATCTTTTTTACCGTCAGGTCAATTTCCCGGTTGCTTATATTCGACTTGCGAATTTTTTCGATGCTCCTCAAAACCCGTCCTTTTTCTGCCTTGACTGCTGCAAGACGACTGTATGAATCGCTCCAGTTTCGGAATCCGAGTCCAAGCAGGGATGCCAATGAAACAATGCCCAAAGCAATCGCGGCAATTTTAAGATTCCTGCAACGGCTCGGCTGCATGCTTGGCGGCAGTTCAGACAAAAAATTGCGGTTCGCCGAAAAATCATCGGCAAGCGCAAAAAAGGCCAGCATCAGGCATGGATAATATTGCTGTCTGTCTGCCAACTCCTTAATGGACGCATCCCATTCCACATGCTTCTCGATAAACTCGTTAAAGGTGTTTTTAAGCTCAAGAGGATCGGAAACGAATTGCATCTCCCTGAAATTCTCTTGATTGAATGAGAACGCAAGATGTTCCTCTATCTGAGGCAGATAAAAAGGGATATTGGACGCCATTTCATTTTCCGCCATGAACGGGCTGAAGATATAATCCAGCTTGATCCCGGAATCCGCAACAACTGCTATTGTGTTTTCCCACTCTTTTCTTGGGAGAGCCCATATTCTGACTTTAGACTTGCCTTCAGCGCCCTTGGACGGAGTAAACTTTCTAAATGCCCATAAGGCCTCCTCCTGAGGCAGAGGAATATGACGTGGAATTTCAAAGGCAAGAGCATTTAAAAGATCTTTATCAGGAAGAGCCGGAGCCGGGATTTCAAAAACAGTTGAACCATTGATTGCCGCCCCGGCCACTGTCATGATTTCTCCATCAGGATTCAGTTCTCTGCAAACTGCCGCCAGATTGTTTTTCAATCCGAATTCTATATTCTGCGCCGATGCAGTCCCTTCCACACATAACTTACTTTTATTAGTATAAACATTGAGACCATAAACTCTAGCATCATGATCCCAGAAAACAGCCGTGCATTTTTTGCGCAGAAACGGATTCAAATCCCTCCCTCCATAATATTCAAAGAAGAAAAATAATTCATATCTCCATATAAATCAAGTATTGGAAAATGAATTATTACATAACTCAAGACACGTGGAACGATAAACAATAATTTTCTCTCACTGAAAATTTCAACAAAAAAACAGAAAAAACCCTTGACAAATGAAAAAGTTCATGAACATTAATAGTGCGTTTGGTAAGATTTATATAAAATAAGTATATATTAAAAAGTAAGAGGGGGGATTATGCGCTTGCGCGTACCTGCATTATTGTGCCTGTTTTTTGTCTGTCTGACTTCGTTATCCACTGTATTTGCTCAGAATATTGGCAAGCCTGCCGGTTATATAAAACTCGAAGTACCTGCTGCCTCTCAGCGTCTGAGTTCAGTTCCATTTATTCCTTTCAACAGTGCTATAAACTCTGTGTTTGCAAATATGCTCACAGGAGAAAACAACGGTGATACCGCTGACCGTATCGTCAAGTGGGATGCTGCGACTCAATCCTATGTAATCGCTTTTAAATGTGCAGGTAGTGAAGATGTCAACAAGGACGGGAAATGGTTTTTATACGGAAGTTTTTCCCCGTCATCAATGACATTCAGTCCCGGAGAAGGCTTCTGGATTCAGAATCAGCATGACCTGACACAGACAGTCTTTCTGGCCGGACATATTGTCTTGAACGACACGATGACAGTACGCCTTTATCCGAATCTCAACCTCTTTGCCTATCCCTATACATCAAGAATTGCGTTGAATTCCAGCGATCTGAAAAATGACGGTGCTCAGGGGGCTTCTGAGCAGGCTGGAAATCCTGATGTTTTGAGTAAGGTTTCTCCCGAAGCCAGCTTCTGGCTAAAGTCTCTCGCTGGTGATGTGAACGACGGGAAATGGATGGACTCAAATAATATTCTTACTAATGAAAGTTTGAAAGTCGGCAGCTCCTATTGGTTCAATAGAAGAGGAAGCGGCGCATTTGACTGGACAGAAACACGTCCATACGCAAATCTCTTTGACGCAGGCATTAGTTCGCCTCAGATCGGCAATATTGCGCCGAATGCATCCGGCGAGGGAATCGTTCTGTCGATCAGTGGAACTGGAACGGCAGGAGAAAAAATCATCCTTCTCTACAAAGACATGTCCGAAAATGAAATTCTGGACACAAGTTCTGCATGGAAACTTGCCGTCAAGGATTTGACTGTGGCTGCTGGAGATTCTGTAGTCAATTGGACAGACAGTAATAATATTGCAAACACCTTTATACGTCTTTATGTTGCTGCCCGTCAGGATGTCGACGCAGACAATGATGGCATCAGTGATGCCGAAGAGCGTCTGGTATTCGGAACAAATTCCACAAAAGCAGATACGGACGGCGATGGAATTTCCGATGCAATGGAACTCAACACATACCATACAAATCCCCTCAAAACCGACACGGACGGAGATGGTCTTTCAGACAGCGTTGAGCTCAATACATACCACACAAATCCGTTGAAAGCCGATACAGATAACGACGGTCTAAGCGACAAGGATGAAGTCGCAGTCTATCTGACAAACCCGAATCTTGCAGACACCGATGGAGACGGCTTTTCCGATTCTTTTGAAATCCAGCAGAAGACCAATCCCAACTTCAAAGCTCAAACTACAGCCGATGGTTATAAACAGGAACTGACAGTAAGAGAAGACGCAGAAGACGGAACTATCGTTGGCTGGAGTCTTTACGATAATACACCTCCCGGAACCATCGAAAACGTAATTGATCCTGACAACTCTTCAAACCGCTGCATAAAGCTGACCGGCGGAGCTCAGGACACTGGATATGCTCTTACACTTCCGGCAAAAGAGAAATTCCAGTTCAAAATATCATGGCGCATGAAATACAGCGAAAGCTATACTGTCTATGTGGACTGCGATACAAATAAGGGGCACAGATTCGTTTATTACACGAATACCTATCGAGACACTCTAGGCACCGGTGAATTTGTGCATCATGGAACAGGAGTTGAAAGTGCTAAAGGCACATGGGTTGCAATTTCACGTGATGTACAGAGAGATCTTTGGGATGCGCAGCCGGACTGCAATATTACAACAGTCAACAAAATCATAGTCCGCGGAAGCGGATATATTGACGATATCAAGACATTTGCATATGCAGATGCTGACAGGGATAACATACCGTATGAGCTTGAAGTCAATTACGGCACTGATCCTCTGAAATTTGATACAGACGGAGACAGCTTCAGTGATTATGATGAAATCAATAAATACGGTACTGATCCCGTAAAGTCCGAGAGCAGTCCTGCTGTACTGCCGTCAAACTGGACAGGCAGTCTTGATATAAACACTGCATTTGCCGGTCATGCCTTATCCTATAAAAACAGCTACGAACTCAAAGCCTCCGGCAGTGATATATGGAACAGTGCGGATGGATTCAGATTCCTTTACGAAACCATATACGGCGACTGTGAAATCACAGCAAGAGTTGTTTCTATGGATCAATCAAGCAGCTGGGCCAAGGCTGGAATAATGATAAGAGAAACACTTGATCCCAACTCAAAGCAGATTTCAATGCTCGCCACTCCTCTGAGCTCAGGTTCTCTCTTTGCAAGAAGGACTGCGGTTGGTTCCTCAACAACAGGAACAAACGGATTGTCCGATAAAATCCCTCTCTGGGTCAAGTTGACCAGAACAGGAAATCTTTTCAGCGCGTTCAAATCCACAGACGGAATAAACTGGACAAGCGTTGGAACTGAGACATTGAGAATGAATACAGCTATTCAGGCAGGTTTGGCATTTTCAGCCAACAACAATAGTGTTACTGCAAAAGCTGTTTTTGATAACGTTTCTCTGAAGAGAACAGCTCCGGCTCCTGTCTTGGCTCCGAACGGAGGAGTCTTCAGAACCTCTCAGTCTCTTGAAATCTCAAGCGTAATTCCAGACGCACAGATACGCTATACTCTTGACGGATCAGAGCCGACTGAGAGTTCAGCCCTTTACAGTGCGCCGCTCAGTCTGACAGGCACTGTTCTTGTCAAGGCTAAAGTATTCAAGACAGGCTACGAAAGCTCGAAGTCAGTTGAAGCACTGTTTACCAATGAATATGTTCCCGGATTGGTCGGAAGATATTTCAATGGATATTACAACCCGCTCAGCAAACTTGATACTGCAAATTCGGTGAGAGCTACGATGAGCCGCCAGATCAACTATGCATCTACATCAGGAACTCTGGGCGACAGCGTGATTACAGACAACTTCGCTGTCAGTTTCGGAGGCTATATATACATTCCTCGTGACGGAGAATATACCTTCTATCTGAGCGGAGATGACTACGTAAGACTGCTGATAGACGGTTCGGAAATCATAAGCAATGTTCGCTGGGATGCGGACAAGACCGTAAAAGCAGTGCTGAGCAGAGGCATGCACAACATCAAATGTGAAATGACCGAAGGCGGATACGGCGCAAGAGTGATATTGCAGTGGGATGGCCCCGGTATCAGCAAACAAGTTATTCCTTCGGCAAACTTCTTCAGTGCTGACACTGACCACGACGGACAGGCTGATGTATGGGAAATCGCCCGATACGGCAAACTCACAAGCTCTGACGGAAGTGGAGACCTCGACAACGACGGTATCTCCGATGCCGACGAACTCTCCAAGTTCTTCACAAAACCGGACAGCGCAAGCAGCAAGCCTTTGCCGTCAGTGCAGGTTGACGGAGCACTTGCACAGGGACTGGCCGCAAGTTATTTCAAAGGACTTTATACAACATTCCCGAGTTTTCCGCTGCTCAAACTCAATTCCTGTGGACTTGTCAGCTCGCTTGATTACGAATACGGTTCAGCCAAGCCTTTCGGCGACAGCGGAGTCTCAAGCGGAATGGCCGTTGCCATGGATGGCTATATTGATGTTCCTGCCGACGGAGCCTACAGATTCTACCTCAGCAGTCACTTTGGGTCGAAAGTCTATATCGATGGCGCGCTTGCAATAAACAATGCAAGCGGTTCATATACGACAGAAACTTCAGCTGAGCTTCCGTTGATGGCTGGAAAACATGCCTTGAGAATTGAATTCTACTTCTACAATAGCCAGATGAAGCTTGTTATGGAGTGGGAAGGTCCTGCATTCGGACGTCGTCAGATAAGCCCGGCTCTCTTCTATTCAGTCAACAAGCTGGCCGAGCTCAACGGACAGAAAGACGCCGATGGCGACGGAGTCAGCGATGCTGATGAAGTCAAATCAGGCACAAGCTCAGGCAATTCCGACAGCGACGGAGACGGTCTCAGCGACTATGAGGAAATCTATGTATATAAGACAAATCCTCTCAAAGCCGATACTGACAATGACGGAGTCAATGATTATGTTGAAGCAAAAATAGCTCTGACTAATCCGCTTGTAGCTGATTTCAACGGTTCATTCACCGATATCGCAACAATCAACGGTTCCGGACTTTCCGCATCTAATGAAGGCGGATGGAACAGAGATGGCAATTCAATTTACGCTGTTGACAGAAACGGCTGGCTTGAATATCTTCTGAGTTATCCGGAAAAAGCTGTGTACAAGCTGGAACTGTCCGTTTCGCAGAAGAATTCCCTCTGCACATCAAGCTCTTTTGATCTTGATTTGTACATTGACGGAACTTATGCCGGAAAACAAATTGTAAAAACGTCCGGCACAGCAGCTGGAACAGCGATCTGGTTCATGCCGGAAAAGGCAGCCGGACAGCATACTGCGAAAATCGTCTGGAACAATATAGAAAACAATACATATCTTCAGGTAAATTCCCTGAAATTACAGGCTGCCGGTGGAACTGACGCAAACACAAACGGGGTGTCCGACTGGATTGAAAACCGAAATGCTAAACTGAGAGGAATCACGGTTCCTGCTGAAACATACGTGTCTCCGCTCTGTGTGGAGGGCGAGAATGCAAGCATTGTCGGTTCTGTGGCTGTTGAAGGCTTCTATACTCCGGCAGGAGAAGATCCGCTTGCTCCGGCAGTCTCACGTGCAGCAAAGAATATCTGGTACGCCGATATTTCACTGAATCCCTCCGCAACTACGAATCTGACATTCACATTGCAGAATTCCCCGGAACCCTTTAATGCTTCAGTGACATGGAAAGCGACTAACATCCTCAACGTCTCTGACATAAGCATAAGAAAGAACGACTCTCTGCTTCTGACTGCGTTCAGCGGATCCGATGCGGATGGCGGTACTGTCAAAATTACTGTCGAGGGCAAGGAAATCAATCTTGCCGCCAATGCTCCTGTTCCCTATAAATTTGAGAATGACGGAACCATTCTTGTCAGTGCCGATTATACTCCGGCCGACGGAAGCGGAACAATACATGGACAAATGAATGTCAAAGTCATAAGCTCCAGCTTTGCTTATGCTCCGTTCATTATTACCAGCTATGAAACCAACTGGGCTAACCCGAATATAAGTAAAGATGCCTTCCTTGAATGCGACGACAATCTGCTCTTCTATGCGGCGCTTCCCAACATCGCTGTAAGAGGAGCCCGTTCAGGCGATGCCTGGATGGATGCTAGGCTCGGCGAAAAAGGCTCTATTCTTGCTTCGACAAAGGTAGATGTCCTTGGATGTGTTTCCCACAGAAACAGCGGCGGATACAAAGTCCTCGACAGATTCAGTGACGGCTCTTCTCTTATTGAAGGTCAGATCGTTCTCAGCGATGTTCCGGATGATCTTACAATTAAGCTGAAGATCTATACTGCCGGTGTTACCTTTGAGGACGGCACTATCGAAAAAGTCCTGACAAAAGCCGATTTCGACGAAAACGGAGTCTGTCGCTACAGAATGCTAAAACCACCGTTCAGTCCGACTTCAACATGTCACGGAATCTCCTTCTATCAGGGTGATAAACTTGTAGCTAATCTGCTTAACTGGTAAAGAGGAGGCAATAGAAAATGAGAAAAATTAAATCTTACATAGGACAGCATTTCACCATGAATACCTCTTGGACAAAAATTCTTCTTGTTGCTCTTTTCACTTTGGCAATAAGCATACCATACTCTTGGGCTAACCCGCCTGAAAATAAGAAAGAGCCCTCTAAACAAAACGCTGAGCAAACAAATGGCGGACAAGGAGCTGGGGGGGACGAACAGGGAAATGGCGACCAAGGCGATCAGGACGACTGTAAATGTAAAGATAAGAAAGAGGACGAAAAGAAAAAAAAGGAGGAGGAGGATAAAAAAGACGATAAAACTCCAGATGACTCAAATTGTTTCCAATTCGTGCTTCCTTTTGGAAAGATGAATTGTGAACCTTTGTTAGCTGGTGGTGAATTCTCTATTACACGATTAACTCCGACACCTACAATATATTCTCCTCAGGGACTCTATTTCTCACATGCATTGAATACAGGTATTGTTACTGTCAAAACAAGCAATCTTTCCCCTGGAGTGTCAAGAGAAGTCGTGATCTTTACTTCAGATTCCAGATATATTACATATCGTTTTGCAAACGGACAGGCAATAGCCAGTCCCATAATAGAAAATTCGGCTTTTTCCAATACGTTGAGAATGGTAGATGCCAATGGCAATCCTACAGATTCTGAGCCCGTTTATTATGATTTCATTTCCAGCACTGATTCCTTCATAAGATTTTCTGCGGCCTCCAGATTGGCGGTAATGGTAAAAACATCCTATGGCAGACAGTTAAGATTGGATTCAGCCGGTATCGGGCTTGAACTGATCCATCAGGACAATATTCTGCGACAGGTAAAATCTTCTACTGACGGATTGGCTGATATTGTTGCAATTGATGAGTTTAAATATGAAATCAGACTCTACAACACAGATAGCATTGGTTCAAAAGACGCATCCAGCGGCATCTATCAGGTATCAGGGGAGCCCAGATCAGTCTGGACAATAGAAAATCCTGCACGCAACCATAGTGCCTTGACTCATATGATCGTAACTGAAGTCACAGGAGGGGTTTCTTATATATATGATTGGTACTATTCTGAAGCGGTGAACGATTGGAAGGTCATTTCAGGGGGTGGTCAGCGCGTCTCCGGCAAAGAAACTCTCTGGGACAGCACTAATACAAGTGGAACCATTGTTGAATATGTCGCAGATGGAAATGGCAATGTTTCATACAAAAAACAGTTCACCAAACGCAAATATAACTGGGGAACTGCAACTCTTGAAGAAAGTCTTGGCAGTGATGCTGAAAATATAAAAACAGTTTATACTTACTATGATAATGTATCCAGCGATGGTAAAGCCCTTGCATCTGTAAAAACAAGAAAAGACTCTGATGGATACTGGGAATCGTATAAATATGACAGCGAAGGGCGTCCCAGTGTAACTGTAAAAGCATGGAAGGATTCCGCCTTCAACTCTCCGGAAAATCAAGCATATGCAATTTATTACAGTTATGTTCCTGTTGATTCCGAAGATGTTCCTGCTCTGAATGACCGCAGAGAAAGAACTGTGACAGAAAAAATTCTGGGAATAACGGTAAAAAAGACTTTCTATGCATATAACACTGTTAATGGAGAACCTGTAGTAATCAAGGAGAAATGCGTAAATCCCAATGCGTCTTACGGAGACTCCTCCAATCAGAGAACGGTCACCGTTTCATATGCGCCTGATGCCGCTCCTTCGCTTTCAGGAAGAGTGAAGACAATTTCTTATCCGGATGGTAAATTTGAATCATATTTCTATGAATACGGCACATATTATCCGTCTGCCAATCCGGAATCATCTTCATTTGTCCCGGCTGACTCAGGGGCAGCCATGCGCAGGACAATTACGCATGGAACAGTAAGCAGTCCTTCCGGCATAGCCGGAAAAACAACAAAAGACATTAATATCGTCGATCATCGCGGCGATAATGTTTTCAGCTCCTCATATGTTTATACCGGTAGTGATTTTGAGACTATCAGTTGGACTGTCAATTACTTTGACAGCGAACATCACATCGTAAGAACAGTAAAATCCAATAATATAGAATTCGAGTCAACTTGGAACTGCTGCAATAAGGCGTCCGAAAAGCTTCATGACGGCGTCGAATATGTTTATTCGTACGACCTTCTCAAGCGTCTTTCCTCCAAAACTAAAAAAGGCTTTGCAGGACAGCCGGATCTTACCACAAGTTATGTCTATGACTCATCCGGAAGAACCCTCAGTGAAACAATAGCCTCCGGCAGTATATCACTTTCCCGTTCCAAGGAATATGATATGGCAGGACGTATCACAAAAGAAACCGATGCAGCCGGACTCTCAACTTCTTATTCATATGCAAGCGGGGGCAGTATTAAAACAACAGCTACACCAGGCGGATTCTCAACCCTTGAGTCAAAATATTTTGATGGTCAGCAGAAATCTGTCACAGGCACTGCCGTCATCCCGGAATACTACGACTATGGAGTTGAAAACGATGGCAGCATCTGGAAAAAAACTTCATTAGGAAGCTCAAATTCTCCTCGCTACGTCAAGACATGGACAAATGCGCTCGGCAATCCCGTCAAGGAGGAAAAGCCGGGATATAACGGCATCGTTACTACAAGATATTATTACAACAACAAAGCACAGCTTGTAAAGATCAGCACCACAGGTAAAGCGGATCTGCTTTATGTATACAATGAACTTGGAGAGAGAATCCGTTCAGGATTTGATGTGAATAGCAACGGAAACCTTGATCTGGCTTCGATGGACAGAATCTCCGATCAGGAAAGTGTTTTCGCTAAAGAGGCTAATGCCTGGTGGCAGATTGCCACCTCTAAAACCTACGCACAGGATAACGCAGATTCCGCCACTGTAAGCAAAGTCGAAAAACGACGTCTGAGCGGATTTGCCGCCGGACAGATATCAGAGTCGGTATCGATTGATATCAACGGAAACCAGACTGTTTCCAAGTCTTCAATTGATCGTGCAGCCAAAACAATGACACAGACCGTAAACACCCCAGATTCGGATGTTGATTCTGAATCCATCTCTTTAAACGGTCTTCTCATCAGCCGGAAAAGTTATACCGGCCTCATAACAACGTTAAATTACGATGCTATTGGACGTAATACAGGCGTTGTCGATCCGAGAACCGGAGAATTCAAGACACACTATGCTTCCAACGGTAGAGTCGACTATATTGAAGACTCGGCAGGCAACAGAACAAACTATGAATACGAACTCGCTACAGGCAGAAAGTCTGCTGTAATTGATGCCCTCAACAAGCGAACCGAATACACATACAACAGCCTTGGACAGACACTCAGCATCCGTGGAGACGCGACGTATCCTCTGGATTATGAGTACAATGCCTATGGACAGATGACTAAGTTAAAAACCTATCGTCAGGATATGACAAGTCCGGATATTACAGGCTGGAGCTATCAGGAATCCACAGGTCTGCTTCAGAGCAAGACTTATGCTGATAACAATAGCGTCAGTTACGAATATGATATCAAGGGCAATCTTACAAAGCGTACCTGGGCAAGAGCTGTTCTCACAAACTACGCATATAACAGCCTTGACGAAATGACCGGAATTACATATTCAGATGCTACTCCGGCAGTATCCTTTACGTACAACCGAATCGGACAGCAGAAGACTGTCACTGATATCGTAGGCACACGTACATTCTCCTACAACGATAAATTGCAGTTGACAGGAGAATCAATCAATGGTATCTATAACAAAGTGCTGACAAGAAGCTATGACGCCTTAGGTCGCAGCTCGGGTTTTGCTATAGAAGGGGATAATTACGCAGTGGCTTACGGATACGACAATCTCGGCAGAATGAACTCGTTGACATCAGGTTCCGATGTCTTCGGCTACTCCTATCTGCCGAATTCCAATCTCATAAGCACTATCTCCATGCCGAATGGAATTACAACAACAAAGAGCTATGAGGCTAACCGTAATCTGATCACCAGTGTTGAAAACAAGTTTAACACAACAACAGTCAGCAAGTACGATTACGTGAATGACGTAGTAGGACGTCGCGCAAGCATGGCAAAGTCCGGCACCGCCTTCAACGTGGCGGATACCATCGACTACGGCTACAACAGCAAGTCGGAAGTCATTTCCGCAGTTGCCCAGAACGATACAGCCTAC
>JAKJHH010000061.1:0-244 GCA_022703965.1 Verrucomicrobiota bacterium | reverse complement strand
AACATAGGCAATAGAATCACCGCGACAGAATCGGGAAATATCTTCAATTACACAAGCAATCCTCTGAATCAGTATCTGACTGTTACCGGCAGAACTAATCCGACTTACGACGTCGACGGCAATATGCTGACTGACGGCACAGGCTGGACATATACATGGGATGCCGAAAACAGGCTTAAGTCTGCGAGCAAAAACAGTCTGTTACTTGAATGTAAGTACGACTATATGAGTCGCAGAGTCGAAA
>JAKJHH010000060.1:2477-18540 GCA_022703965.1 Verrucomicrobiota bacterium | reverse complement strand
TGAAAACTGTGCCGGTATACTTCTGAAGACAGGGGACTTTCTTAACGGAGTAAATAATTATCCTGCAATTGATCTTCCTCTTGTCGGCTTTGGTGCGGCTTTTCAGAATTTTCCTTTCCCTCAGGTTGCGATTGATGACTTCGGGGCAGGTTATGTTGCGACAGAAGAACTTATTAAGGCCGGACATCGTAGAATTGCTTTTATAAATCATGTCCCGTCACATGTGATGTTTGCGGCTCGTGAACAAGGTTACAGTTCAGCGATGAAGAAATCCGGATTCTTTTCATCCGATCTGATTTTTGACCTTCAGCAAGCCCCTGAATCCGTCCGGAATCCTCAGAGTTCTCCGCCGGACATGAGCGAGGTTCTGGAAAGACTGCTTGCTTATCCTGAAAAAATAACTGCTCTTGTCGTTGCCAACGACTGGGGGGCGGCAGGAATCTATAAAGCCTGTGCCTCCAAAAACTTACAGGTTCCAAATGACTTCAGTGTAATCGGCGTTGACAACTCTGAAAAAATCTGCGAAATACTTTCTCCCGGACTCAGTTCAGTCATGATTCCGCATTCCGAAATTACTTATTTTTCGACAAATATGCTCATCGATATAATCGAAGGTGCCGGACAATATCTCAAAGGCCGCTGTTCTCTTCAATATCTGCCCTCTGCCGTTTTCTCCCGCGCTTCGATAAAGACTTTGCTCTGAAACCGCGTTGACGAGTCGCGGATAATAATATCATTCTGAAAAACAGATCACGGATTCTGTCCGGATCTTTATGCAAGGAGAGTTTATAGATGAGAGCTGTCATTAAAATGTCTGCTGTTCTCGCATGTAGTCTGGCCTTCTGCGGACTGTCTGCCGATGATTTCATTTTCGGCGCTTGTACTCACAGAGAAACAGTTCCGGGATACCTTAATGTTCTTTCGCAGTCAGGTGTCGATTATGTCCGTGATCACGCGACATGGAACCGTTGCGAGGACGAAAAGGGCAAGCCCTTCCTGCCGTCTTATTATATTGAGTTCGTGGATAAGGCGAAGTCATTTAATCTCAAAACCTTGAATATACTTTGCTATTCAAATAAACTGTATGACAATGGTGGATATCCGCGTTCAGAGGAAGCTGTCGAAGCTTATGTGAAATATGCCGAAACCACTGTAAGGGGATTCAAGGGAAAATGCAATCTGTATCAAATCTGGAATGAGTGGGACGGCGGATGCGGAATGCCCAAGGAACTTCATGGAACAGGCGATCCGGCATCCTATATGAAACTTCTTGCCGCGACTTATCCGCGTATCAAAGCCATTGATCCGGATGCGGTCGTGATTTCCAATTCCGTCTGTACGGGAGATGCTTATCTTAAAGATCTTATAAAGCTTGACCTCATGAAGCATTGTGATGCGATCGGACTCCATACTTACAATTACAGCAAGGAGCGTACTGCTGAAAAGTGGTACGAGCGCATGCAGGGGGTCGATAAGTTTATTCGCGATGCGAATGGCGGCAAGTCGTTCCCCGTCTACATAACTGAAATGGGCTGGCCGACTCACTGCAACGCCAAAAACGGTAGCAGTGAGGAATATTCCGCCGACTCCATGGCAAAACTTTATCTTTTTGCCCTTACAATGCCCTTCATTAAGGGTGTATGGTGGTATGAATTCCGTGACGGTGGACTCGACAACAAGTATAACGAAGACAACTTTGGAATGGTGCGTCCTGATCTGACTCCCAAGAAATCTTTCTTCGTCATGCGCGATCTTACAAGTCTTTTCAAAGGAGCAGCTTTCGTCGAAAGAATTGATGTCAAAGATCCTGATGTCTGGCTGCTGAAGTACAAGGCAAAAGACGGTCGTGATCTTGTAGCCGCATGGACATCGAAGTCTGACGTTGACTACGTTCTTAACTTCTCGATGCCCGCCTCCTCAAAGCCGGACTGTACCGTAACAGCTTTGGGATATGGCAGTGTCAATACAAGCTTCTTTAAAGCTTCGGAAAAGTCTGACAGAACAAAGTTCCAGATGACTGTGCGCAACCGTCCTTATGTCCTTGGCGGCAAGCTTGATGCGCTGAAGATTGACTCGATTAAAGCGGTAGATTATCCTGTCTCTGAACTCAAGGACAGAAAGCTGGTTTTCTGTGTCCCGTCCGATGCCGCAAAAGCTTATTCCACCGCTTCTGGAAAGACTCCGGTAAAATACAAACTGGCAGATTATGTGACGCTTGAAGAGAAGCTTCCACGTGCTGATAAAGGCGATCTTGATGCTTCCTTTACAATTTCCTGGACTAAGGACAAGCTTTTCCTGAACATCGAAGTTATTGATGATGTTCACTTTCAGGAGGCGACAGGGTCAAGTACATGGAAAGGAGACGGAGTGCAGATGGCATTCAGTTATCCGACAAGCGGAGCAATATCGGACAAAGATGTACAGCATATCGACCTTGATATTGCCCTGACAAAGACCGGTGCAATGGTGTACAGGCAGTATGGAAGCAAATCTTTGAAGGAAGGTGAGGTTTCCGCAATCAAGGCAGATATTCAACGTGACGGAAATACGCTTACATACAAGCTTGAAATTCCGACAGCCGAACTGGGACTTCCTGATTTGAAAGCAGGTGCTGCCATTGGCTTCTCAATACTTGTAAACGATCATGACGGCAAAGGCCGCAAGGGCTTCCTGCGCTGGGGCGACGGCATCGGCACAGGCAAGGATCCTGCTCTTTATAAATGGATAATCATGGAAGACTGAGTCTTTCAGGGAAGGTGAGGTATGAAAATTTGTAAGAAATTCACTTTAATTGAGTTACTTGTGGTTATAGCGATAATTTCTATTCTTGCCGCGATGCTTCTTCCTGCTCTTAGTTCCGCTAAGAGCAGTGTAAAGAGAACCGCATGTGCAAACAAACTTAAGCAGATGGGCTTGATGGTCAACGTCTATGCCAATGACTATAATGAAAACTACCCGGCGTCACGTTATTTCAAAAGCGGAACGGAATACGGTTTTGCCGCTATGCTTGACCAAGCTGGATATCTCACAAATAAGAAAGTGCTTGTATGTGATGAGATGACAGCTGTTCCGGTCAGGGGAGGATCATTGTATGGGCTTTCATACACCGCAAATTCTTTTGTGATGCCCTCAACTGACTCATCAGGGAAAATAATTGATAACAGCGCAAAAGTGAAAAACTGGAGCTGGAGACGTCTTTCCCATATGAAGACTCCTTCCAGAACTTTTGTCCTCGGCGACTGGTTTGAAACCTGGCCGGGATATCAGGAAATACATTACTGGACTGGAAATACCGAGTCGCATGATCCGACTTACTTCCTTAAAGTGGTGCATAAAAACGGTTTAAATCTGATTTATGCGGATGGACATACGGGTTTTTACAAGACTGTTCCTGTTGATAGCAACGCCAACAAAGCCTACGATCTGTGGGCTGTCGATAACTGGTAATCATAAGCAAACGGAGAATTTATAATGAAGTTCACGAGAGGATTATTCTGCCTTTTTTCTGCCATCGGACTGAGTCTTCCGGCTTTTGCTGGAGTCGGGGAAAAGATTCTTTTTCCTTCAGCCGATGACAAGTTTAAAATCGAATTCCGCGCTTCGGACAACGGTTCTGACACAAGTGCCTTCAAGTACTCTGTATCCAAGGATTCCATCAATGTCCAGTTCAGCGATAAGGACAAGCAAGATAATTATCTGCATATAGACATGGGGCGTTACGATTTGACTCCTTATATGCCGGGCGGTTATCTTTTGATTGATCTTGAACTTGATAATCCGGTGATAAGGCTTTCCGCAAGTATTGCAGACAAGTCTTCTTTCTGGCCTACTCGTCAGTTTCTCGAAGGCGAATTTAAGGCCAAGCAGGGACGCTATATATACAAGTATTATCTGGATATGCCGAGAATCGCGAGACTGAAAGAGAATAAGGATAATCTCTTTATATTTATTCATGATTTCGGCGGAACAGCCAAAGGAGAGGCTTCCATAAAGATCCGCAAGGTGGCTCTCATGCCTCAGACAGCAAACTGGGAGGAGGAAAAAGTTGCCAAGTATAAAGATCAGTATGAATGGCGGAATCACGAAGATCTTGGCAAGTATTACCGTTCTGAGTATTCCAATCTCGTCAGATGGGACGCGATTTCTTCCAATCCTTTCATGAAGCGTATAAGTCTCGACGGCGACTGGCAGAAGGCTTTTGCCGGAGAACTTACCTGGAATACTGAAGCGCTTGCCGATAAGAACTGGCTTAGTACTGGCGGATTGAAATGGGAAAAAGTTTCTGTTCCTGAACAAGCCGTTGAAGATCAGCAAGGCGGTTACTATTATTACAAGAAAACTTTTAAGCTTGATCTTGAGAAGAACAGCGCTGTATATCTGCGTTTCGAGGACATTGCCGATTATGCTAAAATCTATATCAACGGCGAAGAAGTCTCCTGTCAGACTTCAACGCGCAGACGTCATGACTGGATTGTCGAAGGCGGAAGCCGCAGGGGCGAAAACATTGGCAAGACGACCAAGGAAGTTATGACATGGCAGGCCTTTGAACGTTGCCAGATTCCGTTCCCCTTTGATGTCAAAGCGATTCCGGATGATGCAAAAACAATTTTACTTCCTATATACAGCGGCGTTTACAAATGGCCGGAAGCCACTGATATTAGCCGCTTTGTGAAGGATGGAGAAAACACTGTAGCTCTCAAGCTCTATGGATGTCCGATGAGAGGTTTCTGGATCTTCAAAAATGGAGAAGACCGCACATTTAAAAACGTTTATGGAATTCTCGGTTCGGCAAGTCTTCTCATTGATGAAAAGCCTCTTTTCAGCAGCATTGAAAGGAAGATCAAAGGCGGTGTCGACGCATCCGGAAACGCAGCTCATGCATTTACTGTCAGTCTTAATGAACGTCTTGCATCCAAAGCCGAAAGAATAGTCCTGAACTGTGCCGGTCAGGAAGTCGCTATGTCAAAGACTGGCAAGGACATATATAGTGGAGTTATCAGTATTCCCGCCGGCTTTGCGAAATATACGGCTATTGCCGCAGCCTTTGACGATGACGGCAATATGATTGCTGAAAGAGAACTTGTATTCAACTCGGCGGTTCAGGAAATTCGTGACGCGAAACTTTATCTAAACGGAGAACCGTTCTTTGTTCGAGGCATCAATGCTGCTCTCGGAATTGAATGGAACAACGACCGCAAGATTACCCGTCGCGAATGGCTTAAACAGCTGAGATTCTATCAGCAGCTCGGATTCAATTCGCTGAGACTTGAAGGCTGCAACCAGCAGCATGTTGAGGACGCTCTGGAAGCCGGTATGACTGTCATGCCTGTCTATGTGCCGGCTTCATGTGAATCGACGACACTCGCTCTCGGAAATCCGATTAATCCTGATTACGAATTCAATACAGACGCCCATAAGGAAATGACTATATTTCTTTCCGAATATCCCAACGTAATGTTCTGGAATTTTGGCAATGAGAATCATCATTCGGCAGGTTATAACGACCGCTTTACGATGAACAGATTCTGTGAAGTCGCGGAAGCTGCCATTCATCGTTTCGATCCCTATAAGCGTCCATGCGTTTTTGCCAATCTTGACACCTATGGAGCAAATTGGTTCTTTACCAAAGGTCAGGATGTTATAGGTTTCAATACCTATTCGGATTATGAGAAGAGCCGTCGCGAATGGAAGGAGCTTTTTGAAGAAACCGGCAAGCCCTTTGTCTTTACAGAGTGGGGATTCCATGACAACGAAGCCAGAGCGCTCAAGGACAGAGCCGCGAATACATCCGACTGGGAAAAGCGTTTCCGTGAAAAATGGGAACTTATTAAAATCACAAAAGGCTCCGTCGGAGGATATCTTTACGCCTATCATGGAGAACTTAATGACGAACGCGGACGCGCCTTCCTGCAAGATGTGATGTCGCCTTTCAACATGCAGCGCGAAGATAATCTCGTGAAGTTCGAGAATAAGGATCTCTGCAACATGGAAAAACTTAGCATCCTCCTGCTTTCGGACTCCAACATCGTAATTTCTCAGTATGACGGTATGCTGAAGCCCGGTCAGAGCATCAGAATTGCCGTCCCGAAAGAACAGACTGATATAAGTTCATGGAGAATAGAAATCCGCTATGAGACACATAAGGGACTCAAGCATTTCTTCTCAAGGATGTTCCAGAATATAAAGAAGTGAGGCTTTTATAATGAAGATCTTACATAGTGTTTTTATTTCAGCATTTATGACGGCATCCCTCTTGCAGTCACAGGAATTCTACAAGGAATCCTTTGACAAATATAATGAAGGTGATGTCTGGATCGGACGAAGCTCCGACAACAAAAGAGTCGGTGTTTCGCGTGACTGGGATGAGTGGCCTCGTCCTGCCGGAGTTCCCGGTGCGGAGATCTCCTCTATGAGCAAGGAGGGGACGAAAGCCCTTAAAATTAATCCCGGCATGACAGTGTATTCCTGGAACTGGGATAGAACCTCAAAGGAGGCGACTCAGGAAAATCTTTATTACAGGTTTTATGTCTGCGTTATTCCGGAGCCAGATGCGAGCGGAACACTTGCTTCCGTCAAAATTCAGCAGGAGAACAACAAAACAGGCGCTTTTGTGGCTCTGAATATGAATAAGGGCAAGCTTATTGTCGCTGCTTCAAATGGAGACGGCAAAGGCTATGTCAAGTGGGAGCAGATCGCGGATGTCCAGAAAGAAAAATGGATAAGGATTGATATTGTTCAGCACTTCAAGGAAAAGACTTATGATGTGTCTGTGGATGGAGCTCCTTTCAAGAAGGACTTTAAATTTCGACATGCCGAAAGCTGGCAGGGCAGCATATGGCCGGCTGATATGGGCAAGCCTCAGTGCAGAATAGACTTCGAGGCAGGGCAGAAAACGACTGCTTACATTGATAATGTTGTATTCAGTTCAGAACCACTCAGCCAGGATTGAAAATGAAAAATATTATAGGGGATTTTCTCAGGACGAGCCCCGTCTCGACTTATCTTGAGAAATGCTGGAACGGCTCATATCACAGAAATTATCCGGAGGGAAAACCGGATGAATCCTTTGATCCGGGAAACATACCGCATGTACTCTTTTTCCATGTTTATAAAGAACTTGCTTTTCCCGGGGCAGTAGCTCGTGGGAGAATAGAAAAAGATGCTCTTTTTCTTGCGTCTCTTGTTGATGAGGAAGGTATTCTGCATGAGTGGAATGATAAATGGACAGATCATCCGGCGCCGACATGCACGGTGGCTGATGTGCTTGGAACAGTGGCTTTTTACTCAGAAAAACTGGGGATTTCAAAAGAGAATCGTAAGCTTATAGTCGAT
This sequence comes from Verrucomicrobiota bacterium, assembly GCA_022703965.1. Taxonomy (GTDB): domain Bacteria; phylum Verrucomicrobiota; class Lentisphaeria; order Victivallales; family UBA1829; genus JAKJHH01. Next base: position 11,208 of record JAKJHH010000060.1, on the reverse strand, counting down.
GCTCTTTTCCGGATACTCGAACGCAATCACAGAATACGTTATCCCGGCGGTGCGACAGGCAAAACTCAGCAGCTCCGTTTTGAATTGCGAGTCTATTACTGGGCTTGGATTTTGAGCGGAGAAGAAGTTCATAAAAAGCGTTTCTTTGAGGCGTTTGAGAACGGGCTGCATCTTTATATGAATCCTGCCGCCGTGGATGGCGGCTTGATTCAGCCAAGTATAAATCACGACTGGACATGGAATTACGTCTGTAGTTCCGGCCTTAATGAAGGTCATGCGACGAACACGCATACTCCGGCATATTACTGTACGGAACCGGACGGCTTCATGTTCGTCTATATACATGCTGTAAAAAACGGCTTTATGGAAAGACGTGTCGACATCGATGAATTCTGTCGCGGCTATGTAATGGGATACTTCCGCAATATGTCCAGAAACGGGCATCTGATGAGCGATCTCGACGGATACGGAATTCATCGGGCATGGTATGCGCCGGTTTTGATCGAATCGGTTCCGCTCAATTGTCTGGCTATGGCTTCAATGCTCAAAATGGATAAGAAGTACATCTCTTATCTAGCTTTTTATGTTCAGAAATATCTTGATTTCTTCAAGTCTTTTCCAGAGTACTCTAAGACTGGTCTCACCGATGCTCTTCCATATGGACATAAGATTGGAATAGAAGCTCAGTTTATCAAGCTTTGCGGAGTCCGTTTTTATGGGACTTTAGCAAGAGCACTTGTTGAATATGAAGATCTTATTGAGACTGAACCGCTTGAAATTCCAGCCTACGGCTGCTTTGCGTGGAAGTCTCAGTGGCTTCGAGTCAGCACCCCTTCATATGAAACAAGTTTTGTCGGAGCGACAAATCTTCGGAACATACCTGTTGTCAAACGCTATGGAGACCCGCATCTCGGAACTCTTGTCGGCGGTGCGCTATTCAGTACAATTTTTTCAGGAAACGCCCTGATGCATGCGGCATCTTTTCCGGTCGAGTCTCTCTGGCACATTGAGGCGTTTTCACATAACGGATCAAAGACAGAAAGCTGTTCTACATCATTCGACGATGAATTTTTCATGAGCGTCAGGACTCCGGACGGCAGACTGCTGGATCAGGAGTCCTTTCTCAAACACAGTACTGTGGATCTTATGGAAATCAAAGGAGATGAGTCTATTGCAGTCTCATGGCTCCGGCGTGAACGCAAACATAAGCTGAACTTTGCTGCAAAACTGGATTACTATGCCGATAAAATAGACGCGACATGGACTGCATCCAGTCTTGAAGGTTATTACATTGATAAGGTGGTTTTCTGCATTCCGCTTCCGGCAGGAGTATCGGAGTACCTTTCGGAATCCGGAGACTGGAAATCCCTTGAAGAAGCTTCTTTTGATGGATATCCCAAGGCAGTGCGCTGGAGCCGAATGGGACGTACTTGTGAGTTCAGTCTGGAACTCGCCAAGACAGGGGCGGCAGTTCAGACTCTTGCCGTAAATCTGCCTGATGAAAGATGGATGCCGGGTTCCGTAAATGCTTTTTGTCCCTTTAAAGTTATTCAGCTCAGAATAGAACTTACGCCTGCTGTTTCGGATGCGTTCTGGAGTTTCAGGCATATATTTAAATTTAACTAAGAGAAATATTTATGGATTTTTCAGATAAGCTGTGGCTTTTCGAGTTTAACGAGAAGGAACTGGATTCATTTGTACTTCCTTATATCGGCAACGGATTTCTGGGGACAAGTTTTGAGAAGCTTCTTATAAGTCCTTGGGAAGAAAGATCTCCGATAGTGATGAGTCCATACGTTTATGATGGCGGAAGACAGCTGCATATTCCTTCGTGGAGCCGTCTCGACATCAATATTGACGGAGTTCTTTACAAATGTGAAAACGGCAGACATAATTTGAAACATCGCCTTGATCTCAGAAGCGGACTCGCCAGTCTCAAGGATCGCTGGGAGTATAAAGAGGGGAAGAGAGCCTTGATTGAAATCGAGCTGCTGATACCGCGCTCCTTCCTCATGGATTCGCTTCTGAAAGTCAGGATTTCAGCGGGTGATGCTTTTACTGTGAAAGCGGGACTCGACGGGCGTCATTTAGAAGAAGATTATTCAATGAAGTTTTCCGCATCGGAGAATTTCATTAACGGAGCATATCTCACCGCTAAGGAAAAAAATCCTCTCAATCAGCTTTTGGCGTGGACTTACAGCGGGAATCTTGCCATTGAAAAACTTTGCGGAGAAGCTGATGCGCAAGTTTCGTTCAAAGGTTCCGGGGAATTTGAAACTGTGTTGAGACATCAGCTGTCAAAAGATGGCAGGATCAGTGAATTTCTTTCTCTTCCGCTTTCAGAAATTTACAGACGCAATCAGGAAGCATGGATGGACATATGGAAGACATCCATGCAGTTTGAGGAGTTTTCCGATGAACGTCGCAAAATAGTGAACGCCTTTCAGTTCTATCTTTATTGCAGTGTAAATGATGACGCGACCTCTCTGGCGCCCCTTGGCCTTAGCGAGGCTGGCTGGAACGGAGCTCAGTTCTGGGATACGGATTTCTGGATGTTCAGAGCTATACTTCCAGTCAAACCAGAATTTGCGGCAGCGAGAATCCGTTATCGTCACAAGTGCATTCCGGAGGCTCGCAAGTATGCTGAGAAGAACGGACTCAAAGGACTCTGGTACTGCTGGAAGACAGATGATCTCGGACGTCCTGTCGCAAAGCCTGAATATGAAAATGAAATCCATCTCAGCGCCTGGGTTGCCCTGTCCGTACTGGATTACCGCAAGGCAACGGGTGATGAGGAATTTTACCGCAAATACGGGATCGATATAATTCGCGGAATTGCAGAGGCATTTTACTCAAGAGGGGCTTTTGAAGCAGACGGCAAGTTCCACTTCAGGAACATCTTAGGCCCTGACGAAGCCCTTCATGAAATACATCATCGTTATTGTGATGACAATTTTCTTACCAATTATGCCGTCGCAGTTATCTTCCGAGCAGCCGCAAAAGAAGGAGGCAGTCCTGACTTAATCCGGGCAGCCGATAAGATGTTCCTTCCGGAAGCTGGCAGTGATGGGATTATTCCGGAACATTACGGGTATGCCGGAGAACCTATCAAACAGGCCGACCTGATTCTTGCTTTTTATCCTTTGGGCTTTAATCCCGGCAAGGAGATAATGCTGAAAAACATGCGTTATTACAGAAGCAAAATTATGGAGTACGGCCCTTTCATGACGGCAAGCATAGAGTCCTGCATAATGATGAGAAACGGTATGCGTGAGGAAGGCATTGAGAACCTTTTTGAGGCACTGAAAGGCTTCCTCAGGGGGCCGCATAATGTGCTTTGTGAAAGCCGCACGAACAGTAAAAGAATATTCCTTACCGGTATAGGCGGCTTTCTTCAAGCCTTGCACTACGGACTCAAAGAACCTGAATTTTAAGGTATCTCCATGAATTTACCTTCGGCTCTGGCGCAGACTTTACCATTCTGAGCCAGAGTCGATTTCAGAATTTGCAATTTGCCGTATGAATTGCATAGTTCCGCTTCCACTTTTATTGCAGTTCCCATGTGAACGGGATACAGGAATCTTACGTTCAGGGAACCTGTAAGAGCTTTTCTGCCGGACAGGAAAATACAATGAAGCATGGCTTCGTCGAGAATACCGGATATGATTCCTCCGTGCAGAATGGAATCATATCCCTGAAAGTCTTCACCTGGAAAGATTTCGGCATAAACAGAGTTTTCCTTCTCAGGATTTCTCCTGTAGGCTATGTGCATGCCGTTGAAGCTCTCAGTTCCGCAGAAAAAGCATTTGGAATGCAGTTCCCGATCAATGGTCACAGGCATTGGCTCCTGTGACGAGATTTCCGTCGAGATAGGCCTTGACAACGTTATCGCAAAGTTCTTCCTGAGCGCCTGTTATGATTTTCAGTCCGGCTGCCTTGAAGAGATCCTGAGCGCGTGAGCCCATGCCACCGGCAATGACGAGATCTACTTTTTTCTCGGCGATCCAGCCGGGGAGCAGGCCGGGTTGATGTTCGGGGGCTTCATGGGACTCGGATGAGCAGATATTTTTTCCATCCTTGTCTATGGTGTAGATTACGAACTTTTCGCAATGTCCGAAATGAAGACAAAGTTTGTTTCCGGCTGCTGGTATGGCGATTCTCATTTAAGTTCTCCTTCTGTCAGTTTTACATTGTCCATTATCTTTGTGACGATATCTTTAAATATTTTTGCCGCAGGACTTTCCGAGAAATGATAGATGTATGGCATTCCGCTGTCGGAGGACATTACTATGTTTGGATCTATCGGAATGGAACCGAGGAGGGGAATGCTGTACTTCTTAGAGAGTTCTTCGCCGCCGCCTTTGCTGAAAATGGCTGTATCCTTGCCGCAGTGGGGGCATATGAAGGAACTCATATTTTCTATGACTCCGATGACCGGAAGTTCCGTCTGCCGGCAGAACTTTATGGATTTCTTTACATCTTCAAGCGCCGCCTGTTGAGGAGTGGTGACAATAATGGCACCGGTCGGCTTGAGCTCCTGAACTACGGATAGAGGTTCGTCACCTGTACCCGGCGGACAGTCGATTACCATGCAGTCGATATCGCCCCAGTTGGTGGCGGAAGCGAAATTTCTTATCATTGAAGCCTTGGCGGGGCCGCGCCAGATGACGGCATCGTCACTGTTTTGCAGGAAAAAACCAATGGACATTACTTTGAGATTTCCTATCTCGCAGGGAATATACATGTCGTTTTCAATCTGAGTCTTTATGTCCTTTAGTTTTAACATCAAAGGTACGCTTGGTCCATGTATGTCCACATCAAGCAGGGCAGTTTTCAGTCCCTGTAAAGAAAGTGATACGGCAAGATTTACAGCTACGCTGCTCTTGCCGACTCCGCCTTTTCCGGACATAACGGCGATTTTTACTGGGGATTTGTCTATCATATTTCATTGTTCCTTTCGAATAAAAAATAAGTTGAGTTCTTTCCAGATATCGCAGAGAGCCTGAGCGGCTGCTCCTGAATGCAGAACAAAGGGTTCCCGCCTGAATATTGATTCGGATATCTTTCTGTCATAAGGGATACGTCCGAAACAGGGGATATCGTTTTCTTTTATGAACAGCTCTATTTCAGCGGATTTTTCTTTGTTTATATCCCATTTGTTGATACATACGGCGACCGGGACTTTAAAGTGTCGGCATAGTGCTATGACGCGCTGCATGTCGTGAAGTCCGGACACTGTGGCTTCAGTGACTATCAGGGCGAGCGAGGCATCGGATATTGATGAGATGACAGGGCATCCGGTTCCTGGTGGACCGTCTGTTATGATAAGTTGTTTGCCTGTTTTCGCGGCGAGTTCTCTGGCTTTCAGACGGACTTGGCGCACCAGTTTTCCGGAGTTTTCGGCTCCAGGATTAAGGCGGGCATGAATCATGTAGCCTGCCGCGCTGGAAGACTGGTAAAGTTCTCCGCAGATTTTTTCCTTCATTGTAATCGCTTTAGCCGGACAGAGTTCCATACAGAGCGCACATCCTTCGCAAAGAGGGCTTTTTATGGTGATATTTCCGTTTTCGATTTGTATCGCATCGAAAGCGCAATGGGTTCGACATATGGCGCAGGACTTGCAGAGGCTGCTGTCCAGACAGGCTTCAAGACCGGCTTTGAAGATGCTTCTATCCTCTATTTCGACTTTCATGGCAAGGTGCATGTTGGAGGCATCCACATCGCAGTCGGCAAGGACGGCTGTCCTGTTAGCGAGTATTGCAAGAGAAGCGCTTACGCTGGTTTTACCTGTTCCGCCTTTTCCGCTGATAACGACGATTTCTCTCATAGTGAGGCACCGCGCTTTCTCTGGAAGTCTTCACGTGCCTTCAGATGTATTTCGGCGAAAGTGTCGGAGTACTTTTCTTCTGGAAGTTCTCCGCGCGAAAGGCATTGAGCTGTTTCAAGAGACCAAGGGATTCGCCCCAGTACCTCGATTTTCTTTTTGTTTATGAAATCGTTGAGTTCGTGAAAAACTCTGTTCTCTGTTTTATTGACGACTATGCCGAAAGGTTTTCTAAGAATTTCGAGTACTTCCGCGGCGATTTGCATGTCGTGAAGTCCGAAAGGTGTTTCCTCCGTCACGAGAATCACGTAATCGGCAGGAGATACCGCCGCTATGAAGGGGCAGGATGTGCCGGGGGGGCAGTCGATGATATTTTCTTCAGTCCTGTCCAGTTTTTTCAGTATTTTTTTGATGAGGGGAGCAGCCAGTGGATTGCCTGTTTTAAGACGGCCTGTGAGTATTTTCATCGTACCGCGATGAGCGGTTTCAAGAGTTCCTGATGTTTCGACAAAACGACCTATTGCCTTTTCAGGGCAAAGGGTCATGCATGTTCCGCAGGAGTGGCATAGTTCAGTAAAAAAGAGGGGCTTTTTGCCCTTGCTGTGCATTATGGCGTTGAAGCGGCAGAGAGAAGCGCAACGTCCGCATCCGTTGCAGTGGGAGTCGGAAAGATAAGGGTGTTCAGAGCCTATTTCTTCGACGCTTTCCGTTTCGGCTTTGAGGAATAGTCTGGCGTTCGGTTCTTCCACATCGCAGTCGAAGAGAGTGAGTTCTCCCTTCCACGCTGTTGCCATGGTGCTGGATATGAAGGTTTTACCTGTTCCGCCTTTTCCGCTTGCGACAGCGCAGATCATATCCAGTGGCCTTCCACGTCAGGATTGGAAGCTTCGGCAACTTGTCCTGAAAGATATTTTTCCAGAGCCGCTTTAACGCTGAGTCCGCCTTCTTCGATCAGGAAGATTTTGACTGCGGCAGCGGAAAGAGCTTTGAAGGCTTTGGGGCCGCAATGTCCGCTTATTATTGCGGATGCTCCGCTTTCCACGATATTGCGGGCGGCTTGAATGCCTGCACCTTGAGCGGCATCAGCGGAGGACTGGTTTTCGTAGTTTGAGAATTCACGGCTTTCAGTATCGTAAAGAACAAAATACTTTGCGCGTCCGAAGCGCATTTCCAGAGCTGAGTCCGGAGAGCCATCCATGCTGCTGAATGCTATTTTCATTTTACCGCCGCTTCTTGAGACTTGAGAAGTTCATGGCGCTTTTTCAGTGCTGCAAGCTTGCTTTCCAGATTGGCTATTTCTTTCTCGAGAAATTCGGCTTCAGCTGAATCAGCGCTTGATCCTGTCGAGATGTCGGAGAAGGAACGGCGTCTCCAGCCGTGGCCGCCTTGAGCTTGTCCGAAGCATCTGAATTTGGCGGCAGGAACTGTTCCGTCTTTGAATGGCATGAGGAATCTCCTTATTTCTTATTTCGAAAGGAGATATAACATTTTTTATGCCAGAATGATTGTGTATGGTGAGCTTATCTTGTTAAAATCTTGGCTATAAGGAGTTTATATATATTGATCTATGTGTGTTGAGATAAGTTAAGATGATATTGGAGTCGCGTTATTGCTACCTTTATCATGTTGGAGTCGCGTTGTTGCTACTTTTTGACGGGACTTTGATGCCGAGTTTCTTTATTTTACGAAAGAAGGTGCTTTTATGTATTTTGAGTTCCTGAGCGGCGGCGAGACGATTATAATTGTGCTTTGAGAGAGCGGCTAGAATGAGCTGTGCTTCACAGGAATGGACTGCCTGCTTAATGGAATCCGTGCTTTGTTCGCCGGCTGCGGGGTTGATGACGTACTCGGGTAGGCAGTCGGGTTTTATGATATCTTTGCGGCAGAGCACAAAGCAGTGTTCGACGATGTTTTCCAGTTCACGTATATTTCCTCTGTAGTCGTGAGAGGTCAAAAGAGCGAGGGTTTCGCGTGAAAAGGCTTTGACATCGCGATTGTAACGCATGTTGAATTTTCTGATAAAATGTTCGGTCAGAAGCGGGATGTCCTCGCGTCGTTCCCTGAGCGGCGGCAGAGTCAATTTTATTACATTGATTCTGTAATAAAGATCTTGACGGAATGAGCCGTTGGCGACTTCGTCTTCTAGTTTTCTGTTTGTGGCGAATATGAGACGGACATCTGAATGTATTGTTCTGTTGTCGCCGAGGGCTTCGTATGTTCTTTCCTGGATGAAGCGCAGGATTTTGGATTGGAAGGAGAGAGGCATTTCGCCGATTTCGTCGAGAAAGAGAGTGCCTTCAGCGGCGGCTGCGATACGCCCCGGCTTGTCTTTGGAGGCCCCGGTAAAAGCCCCTGCCTTGTATCCGAAGAGTTCTGATTCCAGAAGATTCTCGGGCAGTGCGGCACAGTTGATGGCGATAAAAGGTTTTTTTCTCCTAGGGCTCAGATTATGTATGCTTCTTGCGAGTATTTCCTTGCCGCTGCCGGTTTCGCCTTCGATGAGGATATTACCTTCTGTAGGGGCAGCCATGCGAACTCTATCGAAGACCTTCTGCATCAGTGGACTGCGGCTGATTATGTCATCGAGTCCTATTTTTCCGCTGAGTTCTTTTTTCAGATTTTCTTCTACAGTGAGATCTCGAAATGTTTCAGCGCCGCCCATGATTTGTCCGTCGGAACCGTAAAGAATAGCAGTGGAGATGCTGACCGGCACATTTTTTCCATCTGCTCTGATGATCTGGCAAGTACGGTTGATGGCAGGGATGCCCTCTGTCATGGTTTTCTTGAGAGGGCAGGCATTTTCACAGAGGCTTGCCTTGAAGACGGACTGGCAGCTTTTGCCGATGGCATCTTTGCGGTTTACGCCGGTGATTTTTTCAGCGGCGCGGTTGAAGTATGTGATGATCC
>JAKJHH010000060.1:0-2467 GCA_022703965.1 Verrucomicrobiota bacterium | reverse complement strand
ACAGTGAAAACGCCGTCCGAAATACTTTCAAGGATTGCTTCCGTAGGCATATTCAGCTCCGACAGTTAAAATAAAAACGGGATTCCCGGTGTGGGGAATCCCGTTGTGAGATCATTTCAAGTTGGCGTGTGCTTCGCGGATGAGAGTTTCGGTCTCTTCCCATGAGATGCATGCGTCAGTAATTGAGAGTCCGGGTACAACAGGAGAGCCGGGCTTTACATCCTGACGTCCTGCTTTGAGATAGCTTTCGAGCATGAGCCCCTTGATGGCGGTTTCGCCAGCGCTTATTTGCTTTATGGCATCGCGGAAGGGAATATGCTGAAGTTCGGGTTTCTTGAGAGAGTTGCCGTGGCTGCAATCGATGATGATGGCAGGAGAGATTCCGGCCTTCTTCATGAGTTCTCTTGCGAAGGCGATGTATTCCGAACCGTAATTAGGGCCGCCGGAACCGCCTCTCAGCACAAGATGGCAGAATTTATTGCCGCTTGTGTGGAAAGTTCCCATGCGTCCGTCATCGATAACGCCGAGGAAAATATGTTTGTGAGCGGCAGCCTTGATGGCTTCGATGGCAACCTGAATGTCGCCGTCAGTAGTGTTCTTGAAGCCTGTAGGCATCGAGAGACCGCTGGCCATCTGTCTGTGCGTCTGAGATTCGGTGGTTCTTGCGCCGATAGCGCCCCATGAAATGAGGTCGGCGATGTACTGCGGAACCATGGGTTCGAGCATTTCAGTGGCGGCAGGGAGTCCCTTTTCAGCGAGTCCGAGAAGGAATTTTCTGGCCATGCGCAAGCCATTTTCGATTTTGCAGCTGCCATCGAGATCGGGGTCGTAAATAAGGCCTTTCCAGCCGATGATCGTGCGGGGTTTTTCAAAGTAAGCTCTCTGAATGATGAAGATTTTGTCGGATACTTTCTGTGAGAGCTTTGCGAGTTTATCCGCATATTCCATGGAGGCATCGAGATTGTCGATGGAGCATGGGCCTGTTATGATCATCAGGCGTTTATCGGTGCCGGAAAGGATGTTTTCGATGCTTTTTCTCCAAGCGAAAACATTCTCCGACATTTCGGAGCTTATGGGGAGTTCGCTTTTTACTTCCTGAGGGGAAGGCAGCGGCTCCTGACGGCATATATTTACGTTATAAGTCTGTTTCATTTCAGGTGTTTCTCTATAAAATTGAGTTTATAAAATGCCATTGAAACAGTTTAAAAGCAAGTTCTTTCGTCAGGAAAGAATATTGTTTTTCGATTAGATAGTTAGGTCATTTAGGAAAAGGGGCATCCATGACCGGCTGCTTTTCCCATCCTTTGTAATTGAAATGCCACCACTCGCAGGGATGTACAGTGAAGCCGTGAGATTCCATGACATTGCGCAGCAGGTCGCGATTTCTGCGAGAGCTTTCAGTTCCTCCCTGATAATCGGGGTATGCCTTTTCGTTCATTTCATCGAAGTCGCTTGGCATCTCAAGTTCTTTTCCGGTTTTGAGATCATATAAACCGAGGTCAATAGCATAACCGCGATTATGAACGGAACCCTCGCACGGGATTGCGACAAACTGTTTTTTATCGGGGGCTGTCAAATTCCAGAAAATCAGAGTGACACTCCATGGACGATAAGCGTCATAGACGATCAAGCCGTATCCCTTTTCCCTGAGCTCTGCCGAAACGGCGATCAGAGCGTCCGTAGGAGGACGCAGCAAAAAAGCGCGTGCATCAGGATAGACTTTTTTTCCTATGAAGTTATTTGTCGTTGCATAGCGAATATCTGTTTTTGCGTCAGGAATGACTTTGACGATTTCCACAAGATCCGCCTTATATGACGGAGCAGCCATGTCTGGAGGGGGGCTTGTCAGAGAGTCTGTTCTGCATGTACAGCCTTGTCCGGTCAGCAGAATAAGCAATGAAACTGTCAGGGAAAAAATGCGTAAATTCATAATCGGTCTCCATTAGTTTAGAAAAACTTTAGCTGAGAAAAGCAGGATTGCAATCCTCAGTGCTTGATGACTGCGATTGCGGTACGGATGATTATGGAGATGTCGGAAAAGAAATTGATATTTGCGGTGTATTTTTCATAGAGTTCAAGCTTGCGGGGGACTACGACTTCTCTGTATTCCCTGTCGGGATCTTTGGAGGCTGCGAGAATTTCTTCTTCGTTTCTGAAAACTATTGATGCGGGGTCAGTGATGCCGGGGCGAGCGGCTTCGAGTATGGCTGCCCATCGTTCGGGATAATATGCGATGAAAGGACGAACCTCAGGACGCGGGCCGACGAAGGACATCTCCCCTTTGAGGACATTAAAAATCTGAGGAAGCTCATCAAGCTTGGTTTTGCGGAGAATTTTGCCTGTAAATGTGACGCGGCGTTTTGAGCCTGGCTCGAAACCCTTCTTTTCAGCTTCCTTATCAACAGCCATGGAGCGGAATTTCAGGATCATGAAGTAGCGGCTTTTGAAGCCGCATCGTTCCTGTCGG
>JAKJHH010000005.1:39666-48843 GCA_022703965.1 Verrucomicrobiota bacterium | reverse complement strand
GACGAACTGAGAAGCCGGGATATCGCGGTGCCGGGCGACATTTCGGTCGTGGGTGCGGACGGATTGCACCTGCCGGGAGACACGCAGATCAGCTCGTTCTCCACGCCCTCGCTGGAACTCGGCCGCACCGGGGCGAAACTGCTGCTGGAGCTATTCGAAGGCAACACGCCGCCCGAAAAAACAGTACTCCCGGTGACTCCGGTCGCCGGAAACACCATTCGAAAAATCGTAGCCTAACTGTCACCCGAAAGGACATATGATGAAACGCACACGATTCACCCTGATCGAACTCATCGTAGCACCTGAGAAACATAAAGGAGTAGAAAAAATGAAACCGATACCAGAAAGAAACCAATTCGGTTTTACCCTCATTGAACTTCTTGTCGTGATTGCGATTATTGCAATTCTTGCGGCAATGCTGCTTCCCTCGCTCAAGACTGCGAGGGAGACGGCATACCGCATTTCATGCGCTAATATTCTTAAACAGTACGGAGTCAATGTCCAGCTTTACGTTGACAACTGGGGCGGCCTGACTCCGGCTTCTGATTCGCTTGCGGCATCTCCATACAACGAATGGTACAAGCAGCTTGATATTAACACAAGCTCACCTAAATATATGTGTCCGTCCGCAAAATACACATATTCCACTGCTCCTAAAAGAGCTCATGCCTGGAATATCGGTGCTTATTACACTGTCGCAACATCAAAATATCAGACTCCGATCACAAAGATCAAGACTTCTCAGACCATATGTATTGTTGATGCCAAGGAAGATGTTACCGGCAACGGCTGGAGTGTCTCGTCTATAGCTCTGGACAAACGTGAGAGCTATGTCGATTTCCGTCATCTTAAACTCGGCGGATATCTTTTCTTCGACAACCATGTCGCCCACCTTCCTCAGAATGCCACCACTCTCGAAATGTGGCAATACCAGCAGTAAACATCTTGCAAAAAAATACGGCGCGGAGGGATTACCTGCCGCGCCGTTTCTGTTTAATAATTTCAGATTCTTATCAGAGGCTTTCTGTGCCGGAGGTTCTGTCTACGGGACGGACGATTCTATTATTTGAAAGGTCGGAATCTATGTTGTCCACATTGAAGATTTCAGCGGAGTAGTGGTAGTTGCTGAAAGTGAAATCATCTTCGGACCATACCTTCGATGAAAGTCTGTATTCAAGCCTTCTTGATTCATACGGGGCAAGAGATATGGAATATATAAGTTTTTCCGGAGCACGCGTGTCGTTAAGATTGGGGTCAATACGAAATTCCTCGACATGAAATACAACCATGATATTTCTGACCGTCTGAGGGCCGCTGTTTCGGATTGTTAAAGTTATAAAGAAATTGCATCCGCGTTCGATATCTCCATCAATACTCATCTCTTCCGAAGTGAATTCTATATCCGTTTTGAGATTTGCTGTGATTTTGTCGCCGATTCCGGGAATAGGTTCGATGACAGGAATTCTGCTTGCCACGGGCTTGATTTCCCATGCGTTGGCTCCGGCGAAAGGCATTATAAGTCCTGTGGCGGCAATGATGGCGGCGGCAGTTCTGATGACAGTCTTCTTCATAGTTAACCCCTCTCTTTACTTGCTTTTTTAATTTAAGGAGAACTCTGCGAGTTCTCTTTTTTTATCTCTCAAATGCCGCTTTGTAAAGAGACTATGCGGTGGCTTTCGCTTTCTTACAGGATTTTTTTTAAAAAGGGTAACTTTTTTTACCTTTTAATTTGTTTTCTTCGTCGATTCAATAGGGAAAAAGGTGTCTTTTGTTACCCTTTTTTAAAGGAAGACAGGAAAGATTCCAAGGCGGAGAGATAGGTTTTTTCATCCGTGAAATAACAGTCGTTGTGAGAGCCTTGCAGCTTTATGAAGGTCTTATTGCTGTGCGGGATAGCATTGTTGATAATAGTAGAGTGGCGGAAGGGGACAACTTCGTCTTCAGTCGCGTGAAAATGCAGGACGGGACATCTTAGATTCGCCGCAAAGGAAGCTGTCGGCAGTTTTGTCCGGCAGAAAAAACTCGGGAATATCGGATAAAGATCGCTTGCCATTTCTGGAATCGAAGCAAAGGCTGATTCAATTATAAGTCCGCCGGGAGATTTCCTTGATGCGAGATAAGTTGCCGGAGCTCCGCCGAGACTTCGTCCGGCTATGATGATATTTTCCGGCTTGTATTTTTTGACGTTTACGAGGTAGTTCCAGACGGCTTCCGTGTCGTCGTAAATGCCTTTTTCGGAGATGCTTCCGCTGCTTCTGCCGTATCCTCTGTAGTCGAAGAGCATGCAGGCAAATCCGGCTTTATTGTAGAGCTGGGCGCTGTCGATGAATTGCGACATATTTCCGGCGTTGCCGTGGCAGAAGAGGATTACCGGAGCGTCGGGATTTTCCGTTTTACCTACAAACCAGGCGTTCACTTTTACGCCGTCCGTGCTTTCGATGTAGATGTCCTCGTATTTGAAATCGGGATAGGCTTTCAGGTCGTCGAAATTGTCCCAGGGATGGAATATCATTTTGTTCTGCATCAGCATAAGAAAGAGGCAGAGTCCGATGTATATCAGAGCCGCGCCGATGGCGAGATCAATTATAATTGTCTGAATGGATGGAATAGTCATTTTGAAGCCTTGAGAAGTTTGGGACATAGTTCTTTGATCTCGCAGTGGTCACAGTCCGGTTTTCTTGCCGGACAACGCTTGCGTCCATGAGAGATCAATAAATGTGAGAGATCCGCAAGTTTTTCGGCGGGAAATGATTCCGCAATCTGGAATTCGATTTTGACCGGATCGTCGCATTTGCATAAGCCTATTCTCTGAACGAGTCTAAGGACATGAGTGTCGACCGGAAATCCGGGCTTGCCGAAGGCATCGCCAAGGACAACGTTCGCGGTTTTCCTGCCGACGCCGGGGAGCTTTACAAGCTCATCCATTTCATCCGGAAGGACTCCGTCGAAATCCTCCATTACCATTTTGCAGGCGGCGATGATGTTCTTTGACTTCGCATGATAATAGCCGCAGCTTTTGACATCCTGTTCAAGATCTTCAAGTTTTGCGGAAGCGAATGCTTTGGCGTCCGGATATTTTTTGAACAAAGTTTTAGTTACGATATTGACTCTTGCGTCCGTACACTGAGCCGACAGTATTGTGGATACCAGAAGCTGAAGCGGCGTACTGTGGTCGAGGTTGCATTTCTGAGGTCCGTAAGCTTTGGAAAGGATATTGAAAATTTCGAGAAGTTTCTTTTCAAGTTTTGTATTTTTCATTGAATTCCAGTTCAAGTTTTCTGAAATGCGCCTGAAGAGAGTTGAGTTTTTGAAAAGATTCCTCTTTCAGCGGAGCGATTGCAGCCATTTCCAGTTCAATACTGTATGTGCACATGATTCTGTCGCCGATGTTCGAGGAGACTCCTTTTATTGAGTGAGCTGCATGTTTCAGCTCATCCCAGTTGTCTGTTTTCAGGCTCTGCTCTGTTTTGAGCAGAAGATATTTAATGTTGTCGATATAGTGAGTCAGAGCTTCACGCGCTTCCCCCGGATCAAGCTCGAATTCTTCTTTCAGATAAGTCACGAGCCTGTTGATATATTCCGCCATCACGGTGTGTCCTCCTGATAATTACTATACGATATTATTATATCACAGGCTATTCCAGTGCCAATACGTGAAAATATTAAGTCTATGAAAATGTTATGATTTCTTAACTTTTAGGGCGTATATTGTTATGCAGTCGCCAAGTGAGATCGGAATATGTATGAATTTCGCATTAATGAATAATATTTTTGAGAGAAGGCGCATAAGAAATCCAGCCGGACGGAAAAGCGAGTCCATCTTAAATATCAGGTATTCCAGACTGATGACGTGAACGTAGGGCTTGACGGCAAGCAGTTCAAAGCCGCTTTCCTTGAGATATGCTTCTATTGTTTTGCGGTCGAAGTAATAGAGGTGCATTTTCATAAGCCAAGGCCAGCGTTTTCCGCTGATTTTCGCGAAAAGGCTGCCGATGTCTATTGTTGTCAGAGCGAGAAGTCCGCCGTCCTTCAGTTTTCCGGCGCATGTTTCCAGAGCATTCATGGGATCGTGGAGATGCTCTATGACGTCCCACATGGAAATCACGTCGAACTTGTCGCTGAATTTTTCGATATCCCTGTAAGTTCCCGAGACAATACGCCCCTTGAGGAGCTCTTTTTTCGAGGCCTCCTCTGTGCACCAGACGGAAGGTTCAATGCCTTGGACGTCCCAGCCGCGCCCCGCGGCGCAGTTCAGGAAGACTCCTGTTGATGCGCCGATGTCGAGAATTTTTCCTTTGCCCGGACAATATCCCTCAAGTTCTTTAAGGAGCTTTTCAAAGGTAAGGACTCTGCCGTGTTCCTGTTCCTTGTAAACGCTGTCGCACACCTCTGAATATGAATCGAAAGTGATTTGCTCGGAAGGTCTTGGAGAGCAGTAGATGAGTCCGCACTTATTGCATTTTACGATGCGATAGAACTCGCCATGTCCGGTATTCGTGCAGGTACATGATGCAGAGTCCGGATCTTCAGATTTCAACTGCGCTTCATAAACGACAGTAAACTTGTCCGAACCGCAGAGATTGCATTTTGTTTCTTCGAGTGCGCTCACGTGAACCCCTATAAAAATTCAGGTCTCGAAAGCTATGCCTCGAAGCTTAAAATTCAAGTCCGCTGATCTAATTGCAAAAGTATTTCTGCCGTTTATGTCTATAGGGATGGCCCCAGAAACAGGCTTGGGCTTTTCTGCATAAACGGCTGTTGGCGCAAGATTCCATTGCTGAAATCCGGTTTTTCACAAAAAGAATCGGCATTGGATTGAGTGCTTTTTCTCAAGCCTGCCAGATCGGTTTCCGTGTCGTCGATCTTGAATTTTTCAGGGTAGAAAAGATTTTTGTCTCCGAATAAGCGTGCTTTATTCATTTGCAGCGGCAAGGCGCCGTGAACCACAGAACCCAGAAGGAAAACTTCGCTGTCCTGATGCAGATCCAACGCAAGAGTGTCCGAGTAGAGTTCCGATCCGATCAGGCTTACGGATGAACGCGAGCTGATCCGCAAGCTGACTCCGGCTCCGGTTATCCGGGTGTTTTTGATGAAACAGATTCCATTGAATATAGCCGGTTCTTTCACCGTACCCATATATGCGGCTGGATTGCCGGAATCGACCTGAACTTGTATGGCGTTATTAGTGATCCGGCAGTTGATAAGTTGATGGATTCCTCCGCTGAAATGGACTCCGGTCTTGTTATCGGAAACTGTGACATTGCGGTAGCTGCTTACGGAAGCGTTGACGTCTTCAATGCCGTAACTGTTGCCGTGAAACGAGGAGTTGCGTATCTGAACTTCCACATCTTCATGCGCAGAGAATCCGTCGTCGCCGTTGAAACGTCCTGTGATGTTTTCCGCCGTTATTCCGTGACATGATCCATGGAGGTTGAACCCGTCATTTGCGTTATGTTCGGAGATCAAATTTCTGACCATAACATTGCTTGCCCGGAGGAAGACGACGCCGGAATCCCGGAGCGAGCCCTGCAATCGGTAATCTTTGATGCTTTTTCCGGTTTCAGGGACAAAGAAAAAACCGTCGCCAGTCCGGCAGAACTCGCCGGGTTTTGTCGAGTCCGGTTTTGCGGCCTCCGGCAAGAGCTTTCCGTCGTGAAACAATTGCGGTTTGACATTCGAGTTCTTTTTTCCATAAAGGAAGAAGAAGCCCTTGTCCTGCGGGATGAATTTATCTGTCTCCAGAGGGATAAGTCCTGAAATGACCGAGCCATTTCCCTCGACGGTGAAATCAAGTCCGTCTTTGCCCATATTGCCGCGAATAATCAGGCTCTCATAATATGGTGTTCCGGTATTGGCGATGTTCAGGGAGTCGCCCGGTCTTGCCAGTTTCATCGCCGCGGCAAAACTGGCGACAGCGTTTCCGGCACTTAGCCCGTCATTGCTGTCCTTGCCGCTCCGGTTATTGACGAAGATTTCCGCGCTTTCCAAGTGCAAGGCTATTGTTGCCAACAAAACAAATACTGTTTTGCGCATCCTCTCACTCCAATATGTTATTTTCGAGTTTCACATTTATGGCGCTGGGAGTCACCACGAGCGGACTGTTTATCTTGAAGCCGTAGCTTTTGCCCGCTTCCTCCAGATTTCCGTAACCGACGTTGCGGATTTTATTGTTCCGCACTACAGCTCCGTCGACCGCGTGTACCACGATTCCGGCGGCACTGCATCCGTCAATGGAGTTGCCTTCGATCAGGATATTGCGGTTGCAGGATGTTGCTTCGGTAACGCCGTCCTCGGGACGCATGATTAAACTGATGGCGGCAGGCGCGTAGCTTTTTGTCGAGGTCAGGCGTTCATCCTGTCCGACGTCCTTGATAGTGTTGTTGCGGACGATCAGATTTTCCACCCATCCGGCTTCGCGCCAGAAGGCGTATTCCCCTCCGATGGTGATGGCATTTTGTTTGATCCGCTCAATCCGGTTGTTTTCGATGACACCGTTTGATGCCATCATCCGTATAGCTCTGGCTCGGTGATCATGAAAATAGTTGTCGCGGATCACGAAATTAGCTCCGGAAATTGCCGGAATGTCCACGAACTGAGCTTCTTTGAAGTCCAGAGGAGTTTCCAGCTTAAGTCGGTAAACGGTGCGCGAGGGGTCTCTTTCAGGACGGTAATGGTGGAAGATTGCGGAGACTTCCTTTTCAGTTGGCATCACTCCATTTTCCACCTCGCATGAGATCAGCTTGGCGCGTCCCAGCACTCGGAAGTCATGACCATCCATCTGGCGCAGTTCCATTCCTTGGCGGATCACATTTGGAAAACCTTCGGAAGAGGGATAGGGACGCAGCACAAGAATGCTGGTCGGGCTTTCAACTTTTATGATGGGAAATGCCACGCTGTGAAAATTGATTGCGTCGTCGCCCTGATAGGAGAAGTCGCAGCCGATGACATCCGGTCCGTTTTCGCAGTAAGCGTAATTCAGTGCGTCGGCGGCGGCGGATAAGAGGCGCGGTTCAGTTGCTCCCTCGGGAAGGGGGCCGCGTTTGATGGTTACTCTCTCAAAAAAATGCTTTCCTGTGGTAAAACGTCCGATGATGGCAATGCTGGGGGCCGTGTAGATCGTCACATCATGAAGGCGGAAATCACGGGTTGCCTTGATCTCGATTGCGCTTCCGGAACGCCAATCCATTGCTACAAGGTCGCCGACTGCCACGTATTTTTCAAAGCCTTTGGGCATTTCAGCGAAATATTCACCGTTTCCCGCATTCCTGAGTTTTATGCCGAAATAATCCGGTGTGCCGACTTTCCAGTTGCGTGTTACCGGATCAAAGACGTGTAAATTGATTCGTTCCAGACGCATAGGATTCGGATAGCCTGCGTGCAGATTCAGTTTCAACTGGGATTTAGCCGCGTCAATTGAGCTCACCGTGCCCTGAGTGAATGGCAATGGAGCATAGTCCAGCGTGAAATTCGCCATTTCCAGCTTGTCACAGGACATGACCTGAATTCCCGCCCGTGGATTGGCGAAGAGGAAAGTTGATCCTCCGCCATCGATGCTCATTTGATTCAGATTTTTGAGTTGCAGAGGGCGGTCGAGGCGATATACCGCCTTTGGAAGAAGCACTTGACTTTGCTTTTGTTTTGCCGCATCCGCGATTATCTTTTCCAAGCTGTCGGAATCATCCGCTGCAAGTATGTTTATAATGCCCATGACCGCAAGTCCGATTAATAATTTTCGCATTGATTTTCTCTCTTTCGCTTAGTACTTGTATTCAGGATGGAAATATTTGTTGACTGCCCCGTTAAACGGCGCGGGGAGATTGTTGGCCGGTTGTACTGCTCCCTGATAATACACTGCGGCATTGACCTCTTTTACCGCATGCCCGTCAACGAATGACACCATACCGCTCGTTCCATGTACGGTGTCGATACGGTAGTTGTGCGTGTTGTCCAGTCCGGTGCTCTTGGAGCGGCTGAGTTGCAGGGCTCCGCAACGCTGATCGTTGCCGTACGGCGTATATCCCAGTGTCGAACCATAAATGAAGGCATCGGCCAGGAGAATTGTTTTGGACGGCTCGCGGGTGCTTGTAATCCTGTAGATGCCGGAAGCTTCAATTGCCGCCTTGTCGTCCGGATAAAGATAATACTGATTGCCGCCGCCGCGTTCTCCGATAAAATAACGGTTCATTCCGTACTGTGCCGCGCCCCAGTTGTTGCCGTCCTTATCCACTTCATCGGCTGAGCCCAAAAGCACGTTTGCACGGTAGTAGTTTGTGCGTTCAGGACAAACCAGTATTCTCGTGCCGGACTTGCTCATATAGCCTGTGCGGAACAGCGTTCGGGGCCAGTAATGCGCTGCCGAGAAGCCGTTTATATCCATGCGCTGGTTGGCCGGCCCCCATCCGCCTGAATCCTGCTCATAAGAAGAGATCATCGTGCCAAGCTGTTTTATCTGATTCAGGCAGGAAATTCCTCTGGCTGCCGTTTTTGCCTTATTCAAACTAGGCAGCAATATTGACGCAAGAATCGCGATGATAGCAATAGTCACCAGTAGTTCTATGAGCGTGAAGGCTTTTTTTTGCATTTTCCTTATCCTTCTTCGTTATGACAATTTGATGAGATCCATTTTCAGCAGACGCTGTACCGGTTCCGGCGGAAGCATGCCCTCAATACGTTCAAACAAGGTATCGCTCAGCATCTGACCCAGACGTGTATTGTGCTTTTCCAGTGTGGCGAGCGGAGTCGTCGCTTCAAATTGTCTCCACGGATTACTGTCGGTCTTGTTGTCATAGCCCATTATCAGGACATCGCGGTTGGGCTCTTTTCCCAGACAGCGGCAGGCAGCGGCAACCATTGAGGCATCCCAGTCGGAGTTGGCTAGAATACAATCCGGCGAACGCTCACTGGAGAAAAAGTCGCAGAGGAATCCCATGCAAAGGCGCACTGACAGATCAAAAGCTTCCCGTGTGTGCTCATATTCTGACTGGAACGGTCGTCCCTCAAGAGTCCGCATAGGCTCAATGCCAGCCTCTTTCAAGGCTCGGCGATAGCCGCAATGACGGGCGTTAAACCAGTATTCACGGGTCTGATCAGGATAAAAGCAAAGGATGTTTTTGCAACCCAGCGCTAATGCGTAACTGGTCAGCTCATAAGTTCCCTGTTCGTGGTCGCACAAGACGC
>JAKJHH010000005.1:0-39629 GCA_022703965.1 Verrucomicrobiota bacterium | reverse complement strand
AGATTTATGTTGTCCAAATGCAGGCTCACCACATTTTTCGACCTTTCCGACAGCGCATCCAGTATTCCTGCCTGTACTGCCAGGCCGAAGCCCGTATTTCGGAACTTTGCCGAGTCCTCATTCGATGCTCCCACCAGTAAAACCAGATCGCGAACCGCATTACTCTTATGCAGGTGGTCGGACACATAACGCCTATGGTTGCGTTTCTCCAGTACTCCTTCCTGCTCCAGTTCTTCCAGCGCGGTTCTCACCGTCCCGCGCGACAGATTCAACTGTTCAGATATAAGAATCTCGCTTGGAACCATATTTCCGCGTCCAAGAGAACCTTCCGAAATCCATTTTCGGATCAATTCTTTTACCTGTCCTCGCGGTGTAAATAAGTTCATTTCCATTTATGTATTTCCAATAATTGTATAAAATGTGTTGTGTGTTTATACAATTATTATACAATATCGGATTGTTAAAGTCAATACCTATATCTAATGGCATGTAAAACTTAAAATTCCGGAACCATAGCCGCAAAGCAAGGCCAAGGGAGTGGAAAGCACGAAGGGCACGGGGAATTTAAAAGAGGATTGTTATAAAAAGCAAACTGCGCCTCCGTGAGGTAGGCGCAGTTTGGGACAGACTCATCATGACTGCTCAGTCCTGACTGATGCCCTGCTTTTCAAGTATGGCGTGAACCTTATTGATGTCGACATTTCGGACTTCAACGTTGTCCTTGACGGCGACTGCGGCAGCGGCTCCTGTTCCATAGCCCATATTTGCGCAGATCGGCATGACTCTGTAATTCGAGTGTGCTTTGTGTGTGCCGGAGATGTTTCTGCCTGCGAGAAGCAGTCCGTCGATTTTTTCCGGTACGCAGCAGCGGAAGGGAATTGAATACTGACCTTTGCACTTGAAGTTGTGCTGTGCTCCGTTTTCATCAAGACCCGGGCCTTTGATGTTGTGGATGTCAAAGTTGAATCTGCACTTTGAGGCTATCCAGTCGTCGAATCTTTTGGCTTCCACGATATCATGCTCGTTCAGCGTGTAGAGTCCCTTGAAGTGTCTTGTTTCTCTTACTCCGACGTAGGAAGCTGAACTGACAAGGAAAGCGTTTTCGTATCCGGGAACATATTTGTTCAGGAAGTCCATGATAAGTGGAATCTGCTGACGACAGGCGATTTCGCCCTTGGTGAGAGACTTTACATCGGTTCCGTCGATGCCTGTCATGTTTGTCATGTTGGCGACAACAAAGCCGTCCTGAGGATCCTGATAGAGCAGGGCGTGTCCTGCGGGTTTCGGCAGTATTTTGTAGGCAAGAGCCTGAATTTCACCTGCCGGGATTTCGATTTTTGTTTCAAATGAGCCGGGGAAGACGGCTCTGGAAAGATCGACGCCGCCCATCTTGAACATGATTGTCACAGGCTGCATAAGGCCGTCGCCTTCGCGTCCCTTCTGGAACTCTGCGCCTGCTTTGTAAGCTACGTCGCCGTCGCCTGTCGCGTCGATAACGACCTTGGCGGCAAGCATTTCACGGCCTGACTTGCTTTCTGTGATGATGCCGCAGACTTTATTGCCTTCCATTGCGGCACCGGATACAAAGGAGTGGAGACGGACTGTCACTCCGGCTTCGTCCATCATTTCGAGAAGGACTCTTTTGAGCTTTTCGTGATTGATCTTCCAGCCCTTGAGAAGCTCCTTGTTTTCGCCTTTGCATGGGATATCGTAGCAGCGCTGCTGGATTTCATCGACGATTTTTGAGGTGGTTCCGCCGCACCAGTGGCTCATCATGCCGCTTGTGGCGACACCGCCGAGACATTCGGTCTGTTCGACTAGGATTGTCTTGGCTCCGGCTCTCGCTGCCGATATCGCGGCTGCCACTCCGGCAGGTCCGGCTCCGGCTACGATTACATCGGCTTCTTCGGCGACATTTATTGTACGGGGCTTCTCTTCCCAGCTTCTCATTTTTTATTCCCTTTCAGTTGAGGATTTTCTTGTTACGGAGATAATTATACTGTTAAATTCAGATTAAAACCTTGAATTTTTCTGCTGAAAATCTTAAATTATCTCAGCTTTTGAGGTTTTTTATGATTTTATCAGAACTTCTCAGACATCTTGAGGACAAGAGCTGTGCTGTTATCAATATAGAGGTGGCGCATCAGGCCTTTTTCTCTTTTGAGTCTCTGCAAATCCTGCCTGACCAGACGGTTCATCATGGACATTTCTGCGTAAGGATGAAGTACAGCGGTGGAATGCGTGTCTGCGCCAAAAACAAGGAGCGAAGCAAGAAAGTCGCCTCCAAGGGACGTGCTTTTTCGGGATGTTGTCCCTGGGGAGTCTGGGAGCTTGCGATGCCTCTAGTTATAGACGGGCAGACTGCCTGCATTATATATCTTGGACATTTCCGTAGTGAAACTGTTCCTCTGAAATCGGTGGAGGGGGCTTATTCCGGAAAAGATCTGCCGCTCGTCACTGCTGAGAAGAAGAAGGAACTCATGCATCACGCTCTTTTCATACGCGATTTTATAAGTCTGGAAATCGAGCGCTGGCTGAAGTCCGGCGGTGTCATGAAAAAGCAGAAGAGCGACGCATATTACCTTGAGAGTTGCATGAGCTATATAAGCTGTCGCTATAATGAAAATATAGCGGTTTCGGATCTCGCCGACTCACTGGGAGTCAACCCCAATTATCTCAGCGGACTTATTCGTAAAAAGAGCGGCAGTACCTTTCGTGAACTCCTTACCGCAAAGCGTGTTGAGGAGGCAAAGATTTTTCTGAAATTCAACCCATCCATGAGTATCGCCGAGATTGCCGTCCAGTGCGGTTTTTCGGACAGCAATTATTTTTGCACCGTCTTCAGAAAAGAGACCGGCCAAAGCCCACGCTCCTTCCGCAAAGGATGACAGTTCTGCTTGATTTTTGTCTTGCCGCGGCGTAAGTTCCGGGACAGTCAAAAAGGATGGCGGATGAATAAAGATTCACTGAAGAATATACTTGATGATATCGCGAGCGGCAGGATCAGTCCTGAAAAGGCGCTGGCTGAAATAAGCAGCGCCGGAGTCGCTGACCTCGGTTTTGCCAAAATCGATACTTCGCGCAAAGAACGTTGCGGTTTTCCCGAATTCATTTTCGGCGAAGGCAAGGAAGCGTCTCATCTTGTATCAATCATCCGCCAGTTAGATTCTCAAAAAGAATGCGTGCTTGCTACCAGAATTTCACCTGAACAGGCCGCCGCCGTCCTCAAAGAAATCCCGTCGATACATTACGACAGCAGTGCCAGAATCCTGCTCTTGAATCCGCCGTCCGAAAAGCGCGGAAACATCTATATTGTCAGCGCCGGGACAACAGATCTTCCTGTGGTTCTCGAGGCGAAATATACTGCTGAAGCCTGCGGATGTCAGGTTACTCTTATGCAGGATGCCGGGGTTGCCGGAATACATCGTCTTTTAAGCCGCACGGAAGATTTGCGCAAGGCTGATGTGATAATTGCCGTCGCCGGAATGGAAGGCGCTTTGCCGAGCGTAATCGGCGGTCTGGTACCATGTCCGGTTATCGCTGTTCCGACGAGCGTCGGTTACGGAGCGAACCTCGGAGGCTTTACCGCGATGCTTGCGATGCTCAACAGTTGTGCCAGCGGCGTTACAGTTGTCAACATCAACAACGGTTTCGGAGCCGGTTGCGCCGCCGCCAGAATCATCCACTCTCTTCAGCAGGCGTGACGCCTGCACTGCTCGCACGAAGACAGCAGAAAACAAACAGCGTTTTTTGCGTCCATATTGTCCATAGAATTGGAGTATGGACTTCATGGACAGGATGGACACTATGGACAAAGTATAACGCAATAACTTATTAAAAACTTTGTGCCCTTCGTACTACTATCCGTCAACTTCTTGTTTCTTTGACAAGATTTTTCCATTTTTGAGGGACATTTGATGGGTACTTCCGTCTGCTTAAGCGCTATCCACAAATAGAAGAGAACAAAGAATCTATAATTTCAATGTTTTTGAACTCATACTTATAAGCTCAAAAATACTTATGGGGGGCTATTTTCAGAGAAAATAAGGAACTGGAAATCCCCTTGATCTCCACAGGCTGTTTTAATTTTCTCTTTACCGCACTTGATTTTTTCTGATTTTTACATTAGACTATGCCCAGATGCGGCGCATTGCATCTGGGCATAGTCTTTTTGTTGAATTTGATTTAATTATGGCATAGTTTAATGAAGATATGTGCCCATAATGCTTGATCTTTTAACTGCTATTCAATGTTCAAAAAAATCCACCGTCTTCTGTTTCCGTGTATTTTTTCGTGCCCTTCGTGCGCTTCGTGGTTGGCACTCCCCCTTTGGTTGCGGCTATGCTGCGTCAGGTTTTTCGTGGAGGGCTCTTTAACTACTGAGCCATCACAGCGTTGAAGCCCCATATTTACAGATCAGGATAAATGCTATAGCTATAAGCATAACTATCAAGGTACAGAAGTGAAATGCTGGTTTCAAGCCTTTAAAATCAGGGTTTTCAATGGCGTTTTTTCTTCTGTTGTATTCTTCTTCCGAGATAATATCCTGCGAATGTATTTCAACTGTCCCGCCAAGATATTTGTTGCATTTTTTGATGTGATACATGCAAATGAACAGGACTAATATGAAAAGAGCCGGAAAGAGTTTATTAATAAGCAATAATACAAAAAGAGCGATTTCCAGAACAAGATTCACTGTCTTAATATAGTTCATAAAGCAAAAGGGAGGCCTTTACGCCTCCCTGATGTCCTTACTTCAGCAGGTCTTTGGAGTTGCTGATGCCTGTATAACGGCAGATTTCCAGCACATCTTCAGACTTGTTCAGAGAGTAGAAGTGTATTCCGGCGACTCCTACATCGAGAAGTCCGCGCACCTGTTCGGTCAGCCACTGGATGCCGACATTGCGGACGGATTCTTCATTTTCGCCTGCCCTGTTGATGGATTTAAGCAGACCTGCCGGGAAGCGGGCGCCTCCAGCGCATTCGGCCATTTTGAACATGCTTTTGCGAGATGTCACCGGCATTACTCCGGCGATGAGCGGGATATTGATGCCGCTGATCTGACAACGTTCGCGGAAATCGTAGAAGTCACGGTTTTCAAAGAAGAACTGAGTACAGATGTAATCGGCTCCGGCATCGACCTTGGCTTTGAGGTAATCCATTTCAAGCAGACGGTTCGGAGTGCCGGGATGTCCTTCAGGGAAACCGGCAACGCCGATAGCCATGTCAGGAAATTCCTTGCGGATGAACGAGACGAGTTCGGCGGCATGATTGAAGCCTCCGGGAGTCGCTTCAAAGTATGATTTTCCCTGCGGCGGATCACCGCGGAGAGCCATGATATTTCTGATTCCGGAAGCATGATATGAAGCAAGTATTTTGCCGATTTCTTCCTTTGAAGCGCCTACGCATGTAAGATGCGATACGACGCAGATTCCGAGCTCTTTCTGTATCTTGACGACGAGGTCATGGGTGAGTTCGCGTGTTGAGCCTCCGGCTCCGTATGTTACGCTGACGAAAGAAGGATCAAGTTTTTTCAGGTCTTCGATAGCCTTGAAAAGATTTTCGGCTCCCTTTTCAGTCTTGGGAGGAAAAAATTCAAAGCTGAGCGTTGTCTTATGTTTTTTCAAAAGCTCTGAAATCAGCATCGGAGTTCCCTTATTTATTTACAGATTCATAAATATACTTTGCAGTATGAATTTTTCTATCCCGATTGCAAAACAAAGGCGGCATCGTTTGAAAGAACGATGCCGCCTATCTTAAGGTGAGAATCTCTGATTATCTTACAACCCATTCAGGAAGCATGAGCGGACCGTAGCCCCAGTCTCTCACGCCGTTCTCAATGGTTCCGGGCAGAGGAATGAGGAATGTGCCGACTTCCGTAACTCCGACGACTTCGCGAAGAACAAAGAAGCCAGTTCCCTTCAGGAATCCGTATGACATGGACTGAAGAGGGCCTTCCTTTCTCGCAATATCGTCCATATTGATCGGTATTTCGCAGACACCGAGAACAACGTTGACAATGCCGCGTCCGAGCTTTTTAATCGGATTCTGACTGTCCGGTTCACGAGGCTGCTGGTATATGACGGGCTGTATTACAGTCGCTTGAACCGCTGGAGTCGCCGGGGTGTTCTGCACCGGGGCTTGAGCTGGCGGCGGCGGCGCAGCCTGTGCTTCAGTAGCGAAAGGAGAACCTGTAACTGCGTAGCCTGACGGAACTTCCTTATAATAAATGTAATTGCAATAGCTGTAGGATTTTCCGTTTACAGTGATTGTCGTTGCCTCAGGCGGAAGGGCAGGGACAACAGCGCCTTTCGGAGCTGCGACAATTACATATCCGGCAGAGCTTCTTTGATAGAATGTGCCGCCTTTGTAATAGTAGTTCATTCCATCTACTGTGACAGGCTGATAGGATGCTTCCTGATTTTCCTTTTTTTCTTCCGCATTCGCAACTGAGATTGCGAGTATGGTGAAAATCAGGCATATTGAGAGAACTTTTGACATATGAACTCCTGAGAATTATTGAGAGCAGCACGAGGCGGGCATTTCACATTCCGCGCCTCGCGCCATAAGGACGCTTTATTTTCTTCCGTATCTTTCCTTGAGCTGTTCTATCGTAGGGTGATCCAGATAGAATTCACCCTGAGGTCCGAGAAAGCCCTTATCAGTTTTCTTGAGTCTGATAAGCGTATATGTTCCGTCTCCGTTCGGCAGAGTTACATCAAAAGTATCTGTTGCTGGCGCTGCCGTGCTCGCCGTAGTTGTGCCTGTTGTTGCAGCAGGTGTCGGCGTTGCGGCTGGAGTAGCAGCCGGAGTCTGTTGAACTACTGTCGTATTTTGTACAACCGGCTGCTGTACGACAACCGGTTGTTGAACCACCACCGGCGGCGGTGTCGATACAATAACAGGAGGATTTACGACCATGTATCCGCCGTTAGTCACAACGTAGTATGTCGAGTTGTAACAGTAATACTGTACTCCATTGGTATATACGACGGTGTATCCGACCGGAAGAGTCGGAACAATCGCGCCGACCGGAGCGGATACAACGACATAACCTGTTGATGTAGCCTGATAATAGAGTCCGGCACAATAAAGCATTGTGATTCCGTCGACGATGAGCGGAACATATGGGAAGCCGGGTCTGGGGCCGGGGCCGTAGC
Organism: Verrucomicrobiota bacterium; assembly: GCA_022703965.1. Taxonomy (GTDB): domain Bacteria; phylum Verrucomicrobiota; class Lentisphaeria; order Victivallales; family UBA1829; genus JAKJHH01. The sequence goes on along the minus strand of JAKJHH010000005.1, from coordinate 32,469 downwards.
CGCCATGAGGTCCCGGTCTTGGAGATGGGCCGGGGCCTCCTCCGTGTCCGCCGCCTGGACCTCCACCCGGTCCACCCGGGCCGCCGCCGGACCCGGCGATGGCGCCGGGAGCGATCTGTATAAGAAAGGCAGTCACCAAGATTGCGATTGAGATCTTTTTAAACATTGAAACCTCCTGTAAGTTTCTTGAGCAGAATAGCTTGTGTTTGACGGAGTACCCGCTTGCGAGGGGCATTGTCCGTTTCTGCTTCTGCAAATAGTCGGAGAGCCTCTCCTAAAAGTTACAGGAATCTTTGTCAGCCTTTTTCAGCGAATGAATAGTTTGGCTAGGGAGAGATATGAGAATATCGTCATGATGTCGGCGCAGGCCAGAGTTATGGGGCCGCAGGCGATTTTGAGATCCATTTTCATTCTGTGGAGGAGGTAAGGAATAATGATTCCGCCCGTTGCTGCAAGGAGCAGGGCGGAGGCAATACCGCAGCCGATTACAAAACCTGTCAGAGGCGCGCTCTTCCATATAGCGGCAATAGAACCGACTATGATTGCACAGGAGACTCCGAGAAGCAGCGAGGTGCCTACTTCACGTTTAAGTGATTTCCAGAACCAGGCAGGTGTCGGGTTATCGTAATGGATTGCATGAATCGTAATCGACATTGTCTGTATGCTGACGCTTTCTCCAAGTCCCAGAACAAGGGTCAGGAAGAATGCCAGAATGATGTTTTCCGTAAGTGTTGTCTGGAAGAAACTTGTCAGTACGGCGCAGATAACTCCGCTGGAAATTGTCGCCAGAAGCCATGGGAAGCGGAATTTATAGCCTTGAAAAACCGAAGCGTTTTTGATCTGCGAAATCCTGAAACCCATTGAGTTGAAGAAGCTGTCCGTCTGCTTTCTTTCATTTATGTCGAACAGTTCGTTGGTGTAGAGATTTACATCGACTACACCAAGGATTTTCATGTTGTCATCGACCACAGGAAATGCAAGGAATTTATATATCGCAAAGTATTCGCAGGCATCGAAGACGGTACATTCGTGAGGTATTGCCACTGACCTCGAATCCATGATGTCTTTTATGGTTTTGTCGAGGTCTTCCGTCAGCAGCTTTTTAGCGGAGACAGTGCCGCAGAGTTTTTCAGACTCATCCACCACATAAAAGTAGTGAATCATATTGGCTGCCGCGTCTTTTCTGATTTTGTCGAGAGCCTCGGGCACAGACATCCCTATTGAAAGAGTGATGAAGTCTTTCCTGAGATAATTGATTATAGGTTCGTCTGTTCTGGTCTCGAGCATTGGTTTTGTCCTGAGTATTAGCTTACAAGATAGCCCTTTTCAGGAGGCGAATCAATATTCACTAGTCACAAACTAAGAATTTTTCCTGAGCTCAGCCTCATTTCGGAACTGCATATTTTTGAGGAAAAATCTTTTTCATGACAAATCATTACAAGAGTGCCAGTCCAGGCGGCAAGTATTTTTTCGAGTTTTGCCAGATGCAGATCATCCAGACCTGAGCTTGGCTCGTCGAGAAGCAGGACTTCAGGCTGCATCACCAGCACGGAGGCCAGCGAGACCAGACGTTTTTCGCCGCCGGAAAGCTTGGAGCTTATTCTTTTTTCGTAGCCGGGAATTTCCAGCTTTTCAAGAATCTCCTTGACGGCTGTTTTTACTTTTTCCCTGCTCCAGCCGAGATTGAAGGGGCCGAAAGCGAGATCTTCCTCGACCGTTGCGCAGAAGAGCTGGTCTTCTGGATTCTGAAAGAGAAGTCCGGTCTTTGTTCTGAGCTCATAAAAATCTTTTTCCGTCTCTACATTTTTTCCATAGGCGCGGATTGAGCCGGAGGATTTTTTGAGGAGTCCTGTAATGATCCTGAAAAGGGTGGTTTTGCCTGAGCCGTTCGAGCCGGAAAGAAGAATGCGGTCTCCTTCATTGACTGTTATCGTGAGTCCGTTCAGAGTTGGAGCCGATGCTCCTTCATATTGAAGGCTGATATTTTCCAGATGGAGCAGTTCTCTTGTCATTTGTGAATGAACTCCGAAAAAATTGTTGCGCCTGCGAGTGCGGTGAAAAGCAATGCCGCTATCGTATCGGATTCCTTGAATGAGAAATGATCCGCTCTGAAGAATAATCCCCTGAAGCAGCGTGCTTTCATCGCGTCGGATGTTATTGAGGCTCTGTCGAGGCTTTTTATTATCAGCATGGCGGTCATATCGGCGGCTGTTTTCAGACTGTGGAGGTTAGTTCCCGCCTTGAATGCGCGCGCTTTTGCGGCTTCTTTCAGTCTCAGATATTCCATTCTCATGATATCCAGAAATTTAAGGCTGAAAAGAAATATGTGAATCATTTTTTCAGGTACTTTCAGATGTATCAGCGCATGGCCGAATTCCGAGGGATCCATTGTGCAGAGCAAGGATGTGGTAAAGAAAAGAGCCGCATTTATCTTTAAGGCGATTCTGAGGAGAAAAAGAATATTTTCATCGTCGCAGAGATTTCCGAGGCTCGAAAGAGGCAGACTCAGATAAGTCATCAGAACAAAGATGTTCAGGAAGAGAAGGCGTCCTTTTATCTCTGAAACTTTTATAGACGCCATGGAGTTCAGCAGAAATCCTGAAAGGAAGAGTATACTCAAGGCCGGGATGCTGTTACAGCAGGCCGCCATGACGGTTAAAACAAAAGCGGCTATGACCCGCAAGCGCGGGTCAAGCCGATGTATGTCTGAGTCTCTGCCGGGGAATTCCGAAAAATTCACGGAGTCCTCCTCCTGTGTCTATTCTCAGGAGATTGCTTTGCGGACGTCTTCGACTGTGGGTTTGATCTGTTTCGGCTTGTTGGCGAATGTTCCGACTATTCCCATGTTTGTGAGGGTGTTCTGATGATATCCGATTACCGCGTCGGGATCTTTAAGAACATTGCCTGTGAGGATTCCGACGACCTTTTCATCCGGCTTGATGATGCCCGCTTCGACAAGCTTTTTAGCGCCTGCGACAGAGCAGCATGAGGCCGGTTCCGCACCGATTCCGGCTGCGTCAACCCATGCTTTCGCATCCATGATTTCCTGTTCGGTGACATCATCGACAACGCCGTTGCTCCACTCGATTCCGCGCAGAGCCTTTTCCCATGAAACAGGATTTCCGATCTTGATAGCGGTTGCTATGGTTTCGGGATTTTTGACCGCTTCGTAAGGAGTCTTATTCTTCCACATCCTGTAAAGTGGGTTTGCTCCCTCGGCCTGAATAACGGCGATGCGCGGGATTTTGTTGATAATGCCGAGCTCATGCAGTTCCATGAGACCTTTGCTGATTGCGCTGTTGTTGCCGAGATTGCCGCCGGGAACTACAATCCAGTCCGGAACTTCCCAGTCGAGCTGCTGGACGATTTCAAAGCCTATGGCCTTCTGTCCTTCGATTCTGAACGGGTTGATTGAGTTGAGCAGATATATTCCGAGCTTTTCGCAGACTTCCTGAACGAGTGTCATTGCATCGTCGAAATTGCCGTCGATCTGGAGAGTGATGCCTCCGTAAGCAAGTGCCTGAGCTAGCTTGCCGTAAGCAATTTTTCCGGCAGGAATGAAGATGATGGATTTTACTCCGCAGCAGGCGGCGTAGGAAGCCATGCTTGCACTTGTGTTGCCGGTGCTTGCGCAGGCAACGGATTTAGCGTTGAACATCATTGCGGCTGTTGTTCCGCATGTCATTCCGCGGTCTTTGAAGCTGCCTGTCGGATTTTCGCCCTCATGCTTGAGATAGAAGTTTTTCAGACCTGCGTACTGAGCCGCCTTGCCTGCATGATAAAGTCTTGTATTGCCTTCCTGACGGGTGACGATCTTCTCATCCGGCGCGTCGAGTATCAGTTCGCGATAACGCCAGACTCCAGAGGACTCAATGCCTCTTTTCATTCCCCAGCGGGAATCCCAAAGTTTTTTGAGTTCCTGTCCGTCAACCTTTGAAAGGTCTCTGCGGACGTCAAGGACGCCTCCGCACTCGCATGTGTAGCGCAGTTCGTCGATACTGTAGTTCTTTGAGCATCTTACGCACTCAAGCCATGATTCAATCTTTTTCATTTTCTATCACTTCCCTTAATCTGTCAAAAATACAATCTTTCTTCGTACTCCTATCCGTCAACTTCTAGTTTTTTAAACAAGATTTTCCCGTTTCTGAGGGACATTTGACGGGTAGTGCCGTCAGTCCCTTGACGGCTTCTCTTCCCATTGCTTCCGGCATTAACGTCTAATGGTTCGACGGCAAGGGACTGGCGTCGCTACCCGTTATCAGTTCACTATTGATTAAAGAACATTCGACCATAAGTCTTTAATTATAAAACACTCGTCCTTGTATTTTTTCGTGCTCTTCGTGTACTTCGTGGTTTCCTTTATCCCGTAAGATTACTTTCTTGCGATTTTGAAGAGGTAGTATGCTCCGAAGATCTGGTATATCACAGCTGGAATCCAGACCAGATACTGCGGATAATACTGGGGTCTCGACTGCAAGGAGTCGGATATCAGGACGGCTCCGAAATAGGCACCAGCAAGAATAACGCTGAGAAAGAGACCGATAGAGGTTTCTCTTCTGGATGTTCTGATGGCCAGCGGCATTCCAAGCAACAGGAAGGCAATCGGCGAAAGCGCCATCGCGACACGCTGATTAAGCTCGACTTCAAGGCGTGTCGTGTCGATTCCGCGACGCTTGTCCAGCGCTGTTCTCGCGAAAATTTCATGGAAGGACATGTGTTTTGCCTTTTTGCCTATCTGAATTTGATTGAATTTTTTGCCGTAATCAATCGAGAAAGTCATCTTGGAGCCGATTGTTCTCTGCGGCTGAAGCTGGTCGTTGTCGTATGAAACAACAGTGGCGTTTTCAAGAACGATGTCGAGGCGCTGATTCTCTTTATCAAGTTCGATTTTACCACGGGCGGCAGTGATGTCCTGCTCCATTTTTTTCCAGTCTTCAGACATTTTGAAAACCTGAATGTCACGCAGGTCTGTTCCGTTCTTTTCTTCAATGTATATGCGGAATCTTTCAAATTCGACGGGGCGTCCCGCCTCAAGCAAAGCTGTCGGCTGGTTCACGCCGACTTCCTTGATGAGATTACTGGCGCGTCCTGCGTAAGTCGGCCCTATATCGACCTGAAGATATAGACAGAGGCATGTCAGCAGAAATGTTATGATAATGATCGGCGAAATGATCTGGAGCACGGAAATACCGCAGGCGCGCATGGCTGTAATTTCGTTGTCCGCCGACATTCTGCCGAATATCAGCATGATTGCCACAAGAGCAGCCCAGGGGATTGTAAACGAGAGCGCTATGGGCATGATGTAAACAAGGAATGTCAGCGCTACGCTCGCAGGTACGCCGCTGGACATATATTCAAATATCTTTACAAGTCTCGCTCCGGTCATGCCAAAGGTAAGGATACCTATGCCCATGAGGAACGTGACAAGAAAACTTCTGGTCACATACAGATTGAGCGTTTTCAATAGTTTCTCCCTTGTTTAGAAGTTAATTCCGCTCCTTAAATGGATAATTTAGCACGCCAAGCCTCTTTTGTCACAAGGCAGTCTGTAAGAAGCATCTTTTTTTGAGAAAGACCGTTGTTTTTACAAAAATGTAATAATTTCAGTTTCTGGTGACATACAAAAATGTTATTCTGAGGATTTTGTGTTCAAATATGAGAGATTTTATTTAGTATAATTTTAAAATATATGCCTTTACATCAAGGGTTTATGGCTTTGCCGGATGAAGCTGGCATATCTGATGCTTTAACAATAACTTGCTAACAGTTGGTTAGAGGACTGTCTGAAGAAGAACTTTTTTAGCATGGCAGTCTGGTGATAAGGGGCAACACTGGACTTCCGCCGCCGCGAGATTTCTTCACAAAGATCTTCTTCAGTCCGTCCGCTAAATGCATGGCAATTTGGAGAGAGCATTTTTCCCGAGGAAGCAGGAGGACAATGGCAATGGGCAGCTCGAATGAGAAGGAACGTAAGTTTTCAATTTTTGATCCGGTTGTGACTCACAAACATCGTGAGTTCTATGAACAGATCGTGAACGAACTGAATATTATTCTACCCGTCTGTAATCACGGTAAAAGTCTTGCCGTCGATATCGGACGAAATGCGCGCGAACAGGACACTATCAAGGATCTGATGAACCGCGTCGAAACTTTCCGCGGAGAACTTCTGGAAGGCACTAAAAATCTTTTCGGACAGTTTTATCTTGCCAAGGAAGAATTCTACCGTATGATTCTTTCAACGATGGCTTACGGCAAGATCAACACGATAGACCGCAATCTGCTTGAGCGTACATGCGATGTGAGATGGTGGGCGCTGGAAACGGCTTTCGGGGACTGCCTCAGTTCATTCAACACTGCCCGTGAGCAGCTGAAGAAGCTGGACGCCCTCTATGTGCCGCTGATGGACAGCATCAACAAAAACCGTATTGCGGGACTCCTCAAGAAAAACGTAAGCATCACTGAGGAGGAAATCGCTGTAGCGATGAAGTTCCGCAACGCGTTTATCGCCGGTGTTCATGTCCTTTATTCTCCGATAATGCTGAAGGAGGCCGAAAGCATACTGCCTCAGATCCAGTCGATATGCAGCCGCGCTCATGATGAAAATGTTGCTGATCTTTTGACTCGTGTTCTGGCTGACTGTTCAAAACTGCACGCGAAAATAGACTTTGCCTGCGACCGTCTTGAGGCGATTAACCGCTCATATACTCTTTACAGAGAGCTTGTTCTCTGCGATCTCGACGGAAATGTTGTGGCTACAGCCAACCGTGCCAGACGCGCTCTTGTTCAGGGACTCTCAGTCAAAACCGAAGAATGGTTTTCCAAGGCGATGGCGACTCAGAGCTCCAATCATTTCCATGAGACTCTTACAAAGTCTTCAGTCGAGTCTCAGGACTCTTTGATATATACGACTGCAATCAGAAAGAACGGCGAAAGCAATGCCGAACCTATAGGTGTTCTCGGTGTATTCTTCGACTTCCAGGGAGAGGCGCAGATTATTCTGAATGACCATATGGCCAGAACTTCCTCGGGTGAAATCGAGGAAGGATGGTATTCCTTCTTTACTGACGACAAGGGACGTATTCTCGCCAGCAGCGATGAATATATGTTCTCTTCAGGTGAAAAAAGCGCTCTGCCGCGCCTGCACAGAGAACTCAAGCCCGGGCAGACAGTCAGCAGTTATATAACGGCGGGAGGCCGCGACTCGGCTGTATTCACAGCTCGAAGCGACGGATATCTCGACTACAAGGGACTGAACTGGAATTCAAATCTTATCGTCCTCAAAAATACCATATTCGACGACCAGTCTTATGAAGTTCTGAACGATATTGATATTAATGAGCTTATGAGCTCGCAGATTACTCCTGACATCAATAAGAAGACATACCGGTACGTCCAGAAGGACAAGAGGACACTTCAGCTGATTTCGACCAACGGTATTCTTTTCGCGACTGAGCTTGGCTCACGCGGTCAGGCTCTCGGGCCTGTTTTTGAACAGTTGACAAAGACCGGAGATTTCGCCACAAAGTGCATGGAAAAACTGCTTCATGAGATGGCTCTCGAAGAGCTGGCTTTGAACTTCAGGACGCTGAGAACATTCAGCCATCAGGCTATCGACCTCATCGACCGCAATCTTTTCGAGCGCGCGGCAGACATCCGCTGGTGGGCGACAGACCGCTATTTCTGGGAAGCCCTCATGCATCCATCTGAGGAGAATTCCAAGCGTGCCTGCGAACGTCTGAAAGTTATCAACAACAGCTATACCATGTACCGGAATCTGATACTCGCGAACGCAAAGGGCGAGATTATCGCATGCTCCAACTCCTCACAGCTTCAGCGTCTTCAGTCTCTGAATGTGTCTGAACACGAGTGGTTCATGAATGGACTCCAGACCTTGAATTCCACTGAATTCGCCGTTCAGGACGTCCAGCACTCCGAACTAGAAAAGAACAAGGCTCTCAGTCTTGTTTACGCCGGCGGAGTCCGCAAAAACGGACAGGTCAATTCCGAGTCTATCGGAGTTCTCGGTGTGCTCTTTGATTGGGATACCGAGGCCGAAAAGATGCTCAAGTGCTGCCTTCCAAAGAACCGTAGCGGAGAATTTATCAGCGGAAGCGCGGCATTCTATACAAACTCCTCAGGCTCAGTCATTGAAACGACCGATGAAGAGAATTTTCCCGCCGGTACGCTTCTGGAACTGCCGCCTGAATGTCTGAAGCTCGCCGCCGGAGAATCCTCTTCAGGATTCCTTGTGCATAAGGGCAGAAAATACATCATAGGATCGTCGCGCACTCAGGGTTACAGAGAATACAAGGGACTTCAGTGGTCCGCTCATGTCGTGCGTCCTTTCTGAACTCTATAACAAGGAGATTCCATCATGGAAAATACAGATTCCACACTCCTTGAGGAGTTCATTTCCGAGGCCTCCGAGCATCTTGCCGAGTCGGAGCAGCTTTTGCTTGAGCTGGACAGCGCTCAGGATGGAGAAAAGAAGGAGCTTATAGACAGGATTTTTCGCGGCATACACTCCATAAAAGGCGCGGCGGGTTTTCTGAATCTTGAGGCTATAAATGCCTTTTCACACTCCATGGAGAACGTGCTTTCTCTTGTGCGTTCCGGAAAGCTTGAGGCAAGACCTGATCTCATCGAAAAGCTTCTGCAAGGAGTGGATGTCCTTAATAAAATGCTTGATGTAGCCGGAAAAGATGAGCACACTGAGTGTTCCGCTCTGCTTTCGGCTTTTGAAAGCATTGTTTCGGGAAAAAGTCCTGCTGCGGCTTCTGCTCCGGCGAAAAGTTTGAAGGCCGCTTCATTTGTGCTTACTCAGGAAATTATTGACAAGCTTCCTGCTTCCTCCTCATTCTTTTACGAAATTCACATTAAAGGAAATCCTGATGAATGCGAGGAGGCTTTCAATGAACTTATGAACTTCGGACAGTCCATTGAACGTCAAAGCATCGCTGGCGGAATAAAACTCTTTTTCGCGACCATGCTTGATCCGGATATGATAGGAGCGGCTGTAGTAACAGAAGGCAGTGAAATTCTTCAGCTTAAAATTCAGCCTTCTTCTTCTGCGCCTGCCGCGTCATGGCCTTCCAATCCGCCGCTTCAGGAGGCTCCTGCAAAAGTTCAGCTGACGCCTTCAATTCCTATACCTGCGCCTGAAGCTGCTCAGGAAGCCCATGTCAGAAAAACCGTGAGAACCGAGACTGTCAGAATCAATGTAGAGGTGCTTGATCATCTTATGAATCTTGCCAGCGAGCTTGTGCTTGTCAGAAATCAGCATATGCAGTATTTTACAGGACGTCAGGACGGAATGGCAAGCGAGATCAGTCGTCGTTTCAACGCCGTGACTTCGGAACTTCAGAATTCTGTCATGAATATACGCATGCAGCCTCTTGGTAATGTTTTCGGGAAGCTCCCGCGAATTGTGCGTGATCTTGCCTCAAGACTTAACAAGCAGATTGACATTGAAATAGCCGGTGAAGACGTTGAAGTTGACAAGACTATCCTTGAATCTCTTGCCGATCCCCTTACTCATATGATCCGCAACTGCTGCGATCACGGCATCGAGGATCCGCCTGACAGAGTAAAAGTCGGTAAGACTCCGGGGGGCAAAATATTTGTTCAGGCTCGTCACGAAGGCGGACAGATTATTGTAAGCATTGCGGACGACGGCAAGGGAATTGACCCCGAAATGATACGCCGGAAAGTGATTGAAAAAGGTTTGAAGACTGCTGACGATTTACGTCATTTTCAGCCCAGACAGATACTTTCACTTATCATGTTGCCGGGTTTTTCCACAGCCTCCAAAGTAAGTGAAATCTCAGGCCGCGGCGTGGGGATGGATGTAGTTAAGAGCGCAATAGAAAAACTCAGCGGCTCTCTGGACATTGATTCAATTCCGGGCAAGGGAACAACGCTCACCCTCTCTTTGCCGCTGACTCTGGCTATCATGTCGAGTTTGCTGATTGAGTCGTCAGGACAGCGCTTTGCCATCCCTCAAGTCAACCTCGAAGAAGTGGTATGTCTTTTCGGCAAGGAAATCGCAGGTAAAATTGAAATCTTCAACGGGCAGGAAGTCTTCCGTTATCACGGCGGGATTGTGCAGCTTGTCCGCTTCAACGAAGTTTTGCGCAGTGCAAGTCCGTTTAGCGATGCGAAGCGCGCCGAAATAGCAAGTTCAAACGCTGCCGCTGAACAGAATGCGGCTCTCTTGACAAGCGCCGGTTTGCGTTCCTTGAATATCGCTGTTGTGAAAGTCGGTTCCAGACATTACGGGCTTGTGGTGGATAAAGTTGTCGGGACTGAAGAAATCGTCGTCAAACCGATGCATCCCATGCTCAAGAATCTCAAGTGTTACCTCGGAGCAATGATCCTCGGCGACGGCTCTGTTTCCATGATTCTTGATATAGATGGAATCGGCAAACATGCGCTGGGACACATCCACGGCTCATCCTCTTCAAGTGTCGAGCATGAGCCGGAGGTGATTGTAGCGCGTTCGGATGATGCTCAGAAAGTACTCAGCTTCCGCAGCGGACCTCATGAGAAGTTTGCAATTTCTCTTGCCCTGATAAAGCGTGTCGACTGGATTAAAGCTGAAAACATTCAGATCATCGGCAATCGTCGTTTCGTGACGGTGGACGGCGTGCCGACTCAGGTTGTCAGTCTGGATCAGGCACTCAATGTTTCTCCGTGTGAGATAAAGGACGATATGTTCCTTATTCTGCCCAAGCACATAAAGCGTCCTTTCGGAATTCTTGCTTCGGAGTTCGAGGAAATCGAGGACATTGTTGCTCATTTCGATTCACGCGGATATGTGGAAGACGGTATCATCGGAAGCGCCACCGTAGGACCTAAAATCGTCATATTTCCGGATATCTACAGGGTCATCGAAAAGATCGAGCCCGAATGGTTTGCCGGTGAAGACGTTCAGAAACGTGACCGGGATGCAAATTCCAAGATCAGAATTCTGCTCGCTGAGGATACTCCTTTTTTCCGTCAGCTTGTGCGTAAATATCTTGAGTCCGACAATTATCATGTTACGACTGCGGCAAACGGACGTGAAGCTCTGGAAATCCTCGGGAGACAGAAATTCGACATGCTGCTCTCCGACCTTGAAATGCCCTTTGTTAACGGCTGGCGTCTTGTCGAGGCTGTCAGGGCAAACCCCGAGACGAGAGAGCTTCCCGCTATTGCCCTCACTTCCCTTGATTCCGATCACGACCGCAGGACTGCGTTTCAGAGCGGCTTTTCCGATTATATCGTCAAGATTGAGCGTGAAAAATTCCTCTCGCAGATTGCCAAGTTCTTTGCCAGATACAACCCTGAAAAAAAGGCGGCATCACAATGAAGGAAAACTCTGACTCACATACACAGCTTTATTCTTTCATAAGCGACGGACAGACTTTTGCCGTAAAGGCTAACGATGTCAAAGAGGTGCGCAGTCATCATGAACTGAGCACGATTACTCCTGTCTTTCATGCTCCGGATATCGTGCGCGGCTACATTAATGTGCGAGGCGAAATCAACCTTGTTCTGGATTTCAGGAAAATGATAGGAAACGAGGCTCCGCGTCCTGCTTCTGAAGATCTGATTTTCTTCAAGGAAAGCACCGGTCCTGCCTTCGGTATTCTCGTCGACAGGGCAGGCGAGATTTTCAGTTCAAAGAACAGTGATCTTGAAGCATGGACTTCCGCCCATGATATATCCTCTGTTTCCGGCTCGGTGAAAAGCCGTTATACAGTGTCCATCTGCAAAACTGAAAAAGGCCTGATTTCCGTCCTCGATCCCTCCAGATTTATGAGTTTGTAAAAAAGCGCCGGACTTTTTACTTCGATTGCTTTTCAGGTAGTGCGTTTTATGAGTCTTGAATCGGCTTTGACGATATACTGCACTCCGTGTTTGCGCGGCGGGATGCTGAAGATCATGTCGGCAAGCAGCTTTCCTGTTTCTTCAAGCGGTGGAGCTATTGTTGTCAGGTTACGGTTTCTGTAGAGAGGGTTGTTGTCGAAGGAAAGAGTATGGAAGTCTTTGCCTGCTTCCAATTTGTCTTTTGTTGCAAGTTCAATGAAGAATGCGGCTTTCTTGTCGTTTGCGAGAACAATGAGATGCTTGTCGCTTCCGCTCTTTATGGATTTCAGGGCTTGGCGGCTTATCTCAAGGATATTGCCTTCGGGGCATTCAAAAGGAAATCCATGCTTTGAGGCTCCTTGTCTGAATCCTTCCACTCGTTTTGAGCACCAGTAGGAGTTCCTTATCGTGTCAGGAGCCAGGAATATTATTTTTTCAAAGGCATTGGCAGGATCGGAAGCGTAATCCGAGGCCAGAACTCCTTCTCTATAGGGATTGAGCGCAAGCATGTGAAAAGGGAATTCCTCCAGCGCGGATTCTCCGCGTGAGAAAAGAATTACAGGACATGGAAGCTTCTCAAGGCTGTCCAGAGACTGCATGATTATATTGAGATCTTTCGCCTCCTGAAAAAGCACTACGGCTTTGAGCTCGTGATTTTTCTTTTCAAGTTCTGCTCTAAAGCTTTCCGTATCCTCAGGCATGTCTGTATGTATTACGCGGCAGCCGCGTCCGTTGAGTATGCTTTCGAGGGAGAGGACGCTGTTTTCGCTCCAGTGTATGCCGGTGGCTTTTGAGGGAGAGGCGAATATTTTGACAGTGCCGGCTCCTGAGGAAAGGGCTTTATTGAGACTTCCTTCGTCAGTCCACTTCTTTATTACTGTTGTTCCCTGCTTCTTGTTGCTTTTTACGATTCCTTCGCTTTCGAGTGCTTTGATGGCAAAATGGGCGTTCATGCGATTGGTATTGAACATTATCGCAAGTTCGTTTTCAGTCGGGATCTTATCTCCCTCCTGAAGCTTTTTGTCGTTTATGAGCCCGATTATATACTTGAAAATCTCTTTGCGTCTTGCATTCATCGTAAAAGCGTTTTATAATTAATGTTAATGTTTTAAAAGTTATTAACATTATATAACATTATCTTTCCTGATGCAAGAGTAAAATCAGGAAAAAATGGAGAAAATATGAAAAGCATCAGCAAGCTGGAATTTGATTTTCCTGTACCGAGAACTCACTGCGGAATTGTCGCAGGTAATGGAAACGCCGGAATCATGGTCTGGGGCAAAGAAAATCTGAACATTACAGTGAACCGTGCGGATTTCTGGGATCATCGCGGCGGCGAAACAGTTGTTGAAGGAACCACTTATAAGAAAGCGATAGAGTCGGTAGATCCTCTGAACGGCGAGGCTGTGGAAAGGGCATTTCTGCGTCTCAAATGGCCTGAAGATGTTTTCAAACCGCAGAGAGTGCCGATGGGACGTTTCGAGTTTGTTCCTGCTTCGGGAATCAAGCTGGAAAAACTTTCGCTTGAGTACAAGAGCGGAATCATTACAGTGACAGCCTCAAACGGCAAAACGCTTTCCATCCTTATGTCGATGAAAGAGAATCTTGTGATCCTTAACGATCCGTCCGGAATCATTGCATCAGTAAAAACAGTGCCGTCCTGGGATTTTGAGAAGTCGCGCAAGTGGCTTTCCAAATACGCTTTCAAGGCTCCTCAGAAATCCTCCGGCAAAGATTACGAGGCATGGATGCAGTCTTGTCCCGCCGATCCCTCGCTGGCAGCCGTCTGCAAAGACTGCGGCAAGGGCTTGAAGATAATATCACTTGAGCTTGGCGCAAATGATGAAGAGGCTCTAAAAAATGCCTTGGAGCTCATTGATGAAGCTAAATCCAGAGCCTCGAAAATTGTGTCGGAGACCGGAAAATGGTGGAAGGAATACTGGAAGGATTGTCCGCAGATTGAGCTTCCTGACGAGTTTTTCAACAAGTTCTATAAGTATTGTCTCTACAAGTTTGCGGGCTCGACTTCGCCCGACAGCGTCAAGCCTGTGGCGGCAGGACTTCAGGGCCCCTGGATTGAGGAATATCACAATGCGCAGTGGTCGGGCGATTATCATTTTAATGTTAATGTTCAGCAGGTCTATACGCTTGCGCTCCAGACAGGCAAACTCAAACATCTGATGCCGCTTTTCGATATGCTGGAGTCGGAACAGTTTATGGCGAACATGCGTCATAACGCGAAAACTCTGCTGGGAATCGACGACGGACTTCTGCTCACTCACGCCGTCGATGACAAGGGGTTCCAGTGCGGATGGCTTATGGCCGGATCGATTCTTGACCAGGCTTGCGGAGCGTGGACTGCCCTTCTTTACTGGCTTTACTACAAGCAGACAGGCGATAAGGAATTTCTCGCTAAACGGGCAGTTCCATTCATGGCAGGTATATTGAGAGTCTACGAGGCAATGCTTGAGGAACGCAATGGAAAACTTTCTATACCTCTTGCGATTTCCGCTGAATATGGATGCAGAAATCCCGGCGGTCAGAAGGCGGGACGCGATCCGTCTTATCAGCTTGCCGCGATTCACATGTTGCTTGATGCGCTTGGAGAATCCTGCAAAGTCCTGAATATTCCTGAGCGTCCTTTCTGGTCTGAAATGCGCTCCAAAGTTCCGAATTTCACCGTGGCTGAAAATCTTGACCCTCACTTACAGATGGAAAAGCATATCGCAATATGGGAAGGACAGGATCTCGACACCTGTCACAGACATCATTCCCATCTGGGCGGAGTTTATCCGTTCGACAGTTTCGGCGGAAAGCTCAACGCGGAGGAAGAGGAAATTCTCAACAACTCCATAGACCGCTGGATTCTCATGGGAATGGGACAATGGAGTGAATGGTGTATTCCGTGGGCTGCGATTCTTCAGGCAAGACTCGGCTTTAATGAAGCGCCTTCGGTTCTGCTCGAAATGTGGCGTCATATTTTCGTGAACGAGGGACTGACAACAGTTTATCTGCCGCGATTCAGAGGCCTCATCGCGCATCGCCGTCATGATATGGTAAAGCCGAAAGAGGATTCCGAGGTTATGCAGATCGATGGAACTATGGGAAGCGCTTCTGCTCTGCTTGAAATGCTTGCTCATACTCATTCAGGGACGACAAGAGTGCTCGGCGGAATTCCCGAGCGCTGGAAGGATCTTTCCTTCAAAGATGTAAGAACGACAGCCGGACTCTGTGTCTCGGGCGAAAAGCGCAAGGGACGCATGGAAAAGCTTGAGATATCAAGTCCTGTTCCCGCCAAACTGAAGCTTATCGTTCAGGGTGAAACTTCGATGAATCTGATCCGCAACGGACAGCCCGTAAAAGTCAGCTTCCCATTCGAGGCCGATCTTGCCGCCGGAGAAAAATTGGACTTTGTGTGCTGAATAATTTCAGACTTTGGCAGGGTTAAAGACCTGCCAAGGCCTTGCGGATATCATCCTCAGTCACGGGGCCGGGACGGAGGATTTTGAAACTGCTGTCCTCAAATACCATTATGACTGTTGAAGCCTTGGAATCCGCGGGGAGTGCGCCGCCGTCCACGACTGCGTCGGGTTCTCCTTGGATTGAGGCGAGGGCTTCCTTTACGGAAAGCGCTGCGGGTTCTCCTGATAAATTGGCGCTTGTTACCGCGAGGGGGCGTCCATACTGTTCGAGAAGTTCAAGGACAAAGGGATGATCCGGTATTCTGAATCCGAAAGTTGAGCCTCTGCCGTCCGGAACAACAAGAGTGATGGGGCCGGGACAGAATGCATCCGCAATTTTTTCTGCTGCCTTGGGGAGACGTATCCCCATGCCGTCCAGCATTCTGACATGTCTTACGAATATTGCCAAAGGTTTGTTGTCCGCACGTTTTTTCAAGTCGTATATTTTCCCTGTTGCAACGGGATCTGTGGCATCGCATCCGAGTCCGTAAACGGTTTCGGTAGGTATAAGGACGACGGAGCCTTTTTCTGACAATATTCTGCAAAGAGGAGCTATGGATGATGAGGATGTTGAAAATTCGTTCATAATCATATTCCGGATTTTATTTGATTGCTGGGAACAGACAATTATATTAGCTCAATATTTTATATCTGACAAGTGCTTGAAGGATTAGGAGCTGGATCTTGGAATATATATTTCTACCGGAAAAGGTACGGAAAGATCTGGAAGCAAGGCTTCCCGGACGGACAGCCCTGTCGATTTTGAGGGCAGGAGGAGCTCCCGGCGGAGTTCCTGGCGAGTCATATATGGCAGTATATCTGCCGGAAATATTCCTGTTTTACAGAAATCTTGGAGAGGAATCCTATCATATTGTAGATCATAATCTGGCAATTGACGGAGTTCCTGAATTCAAGACGCGAATAGAGAGCTATAATCTCTTTCTTGACGCGACTTTAAAGGGAAGACCTTATTCATTCAAATTCTCTTCTTTTGATAAGCAGGCGGTTTTGGAGCTCATGGAAAAAATAAAGCCGTCTGCCACAGCAAAGCCGACAGCTGTGCCTGATTACGAAGCACCGCTTGCAGAAGCTGTTTCGCGGAAGCAGTCCATAAGTCCGATGGCCGGGCTTGCCGCTCTGTTGATGTTCGAGGCCGTGGCTGATGACTCTATAGACGCTTCGGAAGACGATTATATAAAGAAACTTTTTGAAAGCAGGCAGGATTTACTTCAGGAAGGGCTGGCTTTCTTCAAAAACCATGATGCGGAAAAGCTTTTCGAGGAACTGGCATATCTGAACCGTCAGCAGGCGCTCTGTTGTCTGGCTCATCTCTTTGAGGCCGGAATGGCCGACGGAGCGTTGAGGAGTTCCGAACAGAAGTTTATAAGAAGTTTTGCATCGGCTTTGAGGATTGACGAGGAGGAGCTTAATGCAGTCCGTGACGTACTTCTGGTAAAGAATCAAATCTCCGTAATGTTTTAGGGGGAGATGAGTTGAAGCAGGAAAAATGAAACAAGTCTTACATGGAATAACGATAAACTCCTGGCAGTGGCATCTTCGCGATGAAGCAGTGCTTCCTGTCTGTGAAAAAATCTCCAACGGCAATTTCAATGATTTTCATAAGGTCAAAGCCAATAAGGTACGAGTTGTCTTTTCCACAGTATCTCCTGATATCCATTGCTTTATAAAGCATGAATTTCCGGACGGTTTTATCCGTTCAATCAGGAACAGTTTCAGTCCTCGTTCAGAGCGGGAATTCGAGTCGGCGCTGATGTTTGAAGGCGCATCCGTACCGGTCGTAAACTATGCCGGATGGGGAAATAAGGGCTCGGAGTGCGTACTTCTCAGCAGGACTTTGGAGAACGCTTCCAACGCACATAGCATCTGGTTTGACAGCGCGTCGTTGTATCCGGCTACGCGAGAGGCATATATAAGGAGTTTTTCCCGCTTTCTCAAGCTTTTTCTGAGTTCCAGAATATTTCATCCGGATTTTCATTTAGGGAATCTGATGGTGAAGAATGATCTGTCGGAATTCTGCATAGTTGATCCATACGGAGCAGCGTTGAAGTCTTCAGGTTTGACTCAGGAGCAGAAGTTTGAGCTTTATAAAATAGTGGGAGCCATGCGAGGTGAGTTGTCGTTTTACGATGCGGCCACAGTTCTGATTTCAGCCGGAATGGAAACGTACATAGACGCTGCGATAACTCTCTGGGAGAAAATCATCAGGGCGGAAGCGCAGGAAATGGAAAATCTCTGGGAAAAGCGCAAGGATCAGGTTCTTTCCGGAAACTCCAAGTACTGTCTTAAAAACACCCGTGGCGAAAATACTTATTATGTACGCAAGTCGATGTCCGGCATTCCTGTTTTCAACTCCAAGGATGCTTCGGCAGGCGCTTACGAATCCATTGAAACGACCTTCGAGGAAGGCGAAAAGCTGTGGCTTCAGTCCTTCAGGCTCCAATTCCACAGAATTCCGCACAAAATGCCGCTGGGAATGAAGGTTGAGCCGTCAGGACGCAGCAAGGTTTACTTCCGCAAGGAAGACAGGCTGAATACTTGTTTTGAATCCGGCAAGTTTGATGAACTGATGCATGTCTGTACTCTTTCCGGAATCGACCTGAACGGGGCGGAAGTCATGGAAAACAGTTTTACAGGTCTTGCCGAAATCGTCAACATCAAACCCGTACTTTTCAAGAGAAAATGACGGGACTCTATACAGGAAATCATATGAAAAAGCTTTCTCTCCTTTTGACCTTGGCTCTTGCAGTTATTTTCTCCGCCGGATGCGGTTCAGCTCAGAAAGAGGAATTGCGCGACGCGATTAAGAAAAAGAATATGACAATGGCAGCCGCAATATTGAAGGAAAAGCCTTCTCTTGTCAACAAAACCTATCAGAAAGGTTTTACTCTTCTACATATGGCCGCTGCCGAGGGGAATTATGAAGTTTGCGAGTTCCTTCTCAAAAACGGAGCGAATCCGGATATCATGGCAGACGGTCATGTGAAGCCGATTCATCTTGCGCTTCAGAACGACGCTGTCTACGAATTGCTTCTGAAATACGGAGCCAAAAAGGATGTATTTACTTACTGCGGACGCGGAGAAGTCGAAAAGCTTTCGGAAATGATGAAAACCGAGCGAGTTCCGACTTACAAATGGATGGGGGATTCCGGCGAGCGTCGGACTCTTATGGCGATTGCTGTCGTCTGCCACAGAAAAGATGTGCTTGAGTTTCTTCTAAAGCAGAAGTTTCCTATAAACGATGATGAAAACGGTGTTTATGCATTGCAGCTTGCTGCGGGTGTTCAGGATTCCGATATCGCCGAACTTCTCCTCAAAAACGGAGCGAATCCCGATGCTCTTGACAGATCCGGGAACAGCGCCATGCACTTCGCGTACAGACTCGGAGATGAGAAAATGAAGGAAGTCCTGCGCAAGTACTCCGCCAGGAGCAACATCAAAAACAAACTCGGCAAGACTCCCGAAGACTACGGAATAATGGCTGAAGAAGACAGGAAAAAAGCCGCTTCAGCAAGTGCAGCGGCTTCCAAGTAAGAGCAAAGTGCGAAGCATTTTAGAAAAGTGCCGCCGAGCGCGATCTTCTTTTCCTTTATGAGATGCTTATGTTTTTTAGAACTTGATGCGGTTTATTGAGGCCGACTTGTCTCTCTGTACGGTTCTTGCGTAATGAACCAGAGGGTATCCGAAAAGCATTGCGTAACAGTACTGATCACGCGGAATGCCGATTGTATCCTTGAGTTCAGGACAGACATCAAAGATGAATTTGAGGTATCCGCACCATACCGCACCGAGTCCGGCTGCGCATGCCAGAAGCTCAAAGTAGGACAAGGCGATGATGACGTCTTCCTGTCCCGTCGGCGCTTCTTTCTCGGCGGAAACGATCAGAATATGAGGCGCTCCGCGAAAGATCTGATCGTGTCCTTTCTGCTTCCAGTCCATAACTGCGTCATAAACGAAGGAAAGCGCGTCCGGAATACGTTTTTCATTATGAGCTTTTTCAACCGCCTCGATTATTGCTGTATGAAATTTCTTAAGTTCATCAAGATTATCAATCAAGGTAAATTTGAGGTTTCTGTAATTGCAGCCGGTGGGTGAGTTTGCGATTGTCGCGAGCATTTCCGAAACAGTTTCAGGTTTTACATTTTCCTTGCGATACTGTCTTACGGAACGGCGGCCTCTGAGCAGTCGTGTTGCCTGGGCGAAGTTGGGCATGTTTGCAGCTTTGAGCTCAAGCGAGATCGCCGGGTTGAATCCAAGTATCGAGAGCGCTGCCGACGGACATACGGCAAGACAGTGCTGACATTCAATGCAGTTCGCTTCGTCTTCCGCTGAAATGGATGGAATTTTTCCTTCTTCAACCTTTATAATATGAGCAGGACAATCTTTGGCACAGGCGCCGCATTTTGTGCAGAGATTTTCGTTTATTTTGAAATCGAGTCCCATTGTTCGTCCTTTCTCTTTGTGGTGAATATGGAATTTACCCGTCGATTTCATAACTAATATCTCTTGCAGGATGTTTTACAAGAGAAAAAACTTTCATATTCCGCCTTTATGAATGCGTCTGAATGCACTTGGAGTTTGTCCTGTGCTGTTCTTGAAAAAGCGGCTGAATGTGTAAATGGAATCATAGCCGCAACTTATGGCGACTTCTTCAATTTTCATGCTGGTATCTGCAAGCAGACGCTGGGCGGAAGCGAGTCGTCGCCGACTGACATACTCGCCGAGACTTATTCCGTTCTCCTGCCGGAAAAGTCTGCGGAGGTGGCTGGCGGATATACCGCTTTTCGCTGCGATGTCCTTGATGGAAAAAGACTGATCCAAGTACTGGTTGATGTAGAGCATTGCAGAGGCGACAGCTCTTGATTTTTCGCTCTTGCCGGATGAGATGCTGTTGCCGCTTATTTCAAATAGCAGCATGGTCAGTTCAAAAGAGCTCTGGATGATCTCGTCATTCTTGTAGTGGCGGAGCAGATTTTCCGCATGAGCCCATGCTTTTTCAGTCATCTTCATTAGCGGACTGTCCGGGATATAGGGCTGTTTGTCATCCGCTTCGAAAGAAACGATCAGACGCAGATAACTTTCATGTATATCAGGTACTGAACGATGCAGAAAGGGCTTCACAAGAACGGCTTCCCCTGCTTCGACAGGATAAAGAACATCTTCTATCCTGTAGCTCAGTTTCACATAGGGAATTATCAGCATGTAGCGTGAACTTGTGATTGTCTGAGGCCACGGGAAATCATGACAGTAAAGCAGAAGGCTCGAAGGGACAGTAAAATTTTCCGGAAGGTTTTTCCCTGAAAAGAAATTTCTGATTTTTGGCAGCTCTTTAGATTCCGCGATAAGATTTTGAATATCCATGTTTATTGATCCTCTTCTAATCATTATAGCAAAATAATAAGGATATTTCAAGCCTGATAAAAATATAGATAATCGCATTTGTTAAAAAAATGAACATCATTGCAATTGTGATTCCCTGCAAAATTGCGTATAATTTTAGAAGTGAAGCAAATAATTCATCTCAATGGAGTTTTTCATGAATTCGACAGTTAAAGCAGTAGCCCGCAAATCGCCTGAATGGCTTAAAAACAGTGTAATGTATCAGGTTTTCCTCAGATCCTTTACGCCTGAGGGAACTCTCAAAGCCGCAGAAAAAAAACTTCCGGAACTGGCTGCGCTCGGAGTAGATATTTTATATCTCTGTCCGATATGTCTTCAGGACGATGATATGAACGTTGAACACTGGAGCGACAGGCAGAGATTCAGCGGCACGAAAAATCCTAAGAATCCCTACCGCATCAAAGATTTTTATAATGTTGATCCTGAGTATGGAACTGATGCCGATCTGCATTCTTTTGTCGCTGAAGTGCATCGTCTAGGCATGAAGATTATTCTGGATATCGTATTTTACCACTGCGGCCCGAAAGCTGTTTTCATTGAAAGCAATCCGGATTTTGTGAAACGCAATCCTGATGGAAGCGTGAATTATGGACATTGGCATTTCCCTGAACTCAATTATGCAAGCGCCGGTCTCCGCGAATATCTCTGGAAGAATCTTGAGTACTGGATGACAAAATTTAAAGTTGACGGCTACCGTTGCGATGTTTCCGATGCGGTGCCTCTCGACTTTTGGGAGACCGCAAGAGAAAGACTCGAAAAGATCAATCCCGATACTATTATTCTTGCCGAAGGACACCGCAAGGAAGATCAGCTCAAGGCTTTTGATCTCAATTACAATTTTCCGTTCTCGTTTGGTATTCACGCTCTCTTTAATCAGGGACGTCCCGCTTCATCGCTCAGAGACAAATGGGAGGAGCAGGCTAGGGAATATCCCGAAGGCACCCGCTTCATCCGCTATACCGACAATCATGACATAGCCAACGATACCTCTTTCGGTGTTCGCAGAAAGCCCGGACAGAGCGATGAAAGCTGGCAGGGCTCCGTCAATTTTCACGGAATTCCGCAGGATGGACTTCCCGCTGACAGCCGCATCGAAAAAGCCTGGGGGCACGATGCCGCTGAAGCCGCCCTTGTCATGAGTTTCATGATGGATGGAGTTCCGATGTTCTACAGCGGTCAGGAAATCGGCGATTACAGCAGACACAGTATATATGATGTCGCCGCCGTGGACTGGTCTAAGTTCTCAGAGCCTTATGCGCTTGCCCGTCGCGCTCTCTGTACAAAACTTTGCGGAATGCGCCACAAGATCAAAGCTCTTTCCGAAGGCTCTTTCGAATGGGTCGACAACAGTGAATCTGCTAACGTTTTGACGTTCAAGAGGGTAACGGACAATGGAACAGTCATGGTAGCAATAAATATAAGCAAAAACTCAGTAAAAGCAGAATTAAAAACTGTTTTGCCGTCAAAACACTCTCAGCTACTTGCTTCTTCAGGGGCAGTTCTTGAGCTTTCAGGCGGAGTTTTGAGTTTTCAGGCTCCTGCATTTGGATACATCTGCGCTTCTTTCTAAACTGAACTTTTCTTTGCCGGAGAGCGGATTTATTATCCGCCTCCGGCATTTTTCTTCTCTTTTGCTTTAAAATCAGGTGTTTATGTGCTATATAAATGGCGGTAGATAAAAACGTAAGAGGACAACGTATTTTATGAGCTCCGCTATTAAGCCAGTGCCGCGCATAAGCAATCTCATGATCGGGATTGCCATCGGAATATATCTTGTCGGAGTCATAATATGCTCCGTCATCTTCTGCCGACAGATAAACAAGGAATATCTTAAATCTGTTGATGACAGGTTGCGAGTCGCAGCAGGCGGCGGAAAGTATATGATTCCTGAACAGATTCATGACATCGGCATGCAAGGGGGCTCAATTCCTGATGAAGATTACATGAAGCTCAGGAATACCCTTACCCAGTATACAAAAGATATTGATGTCAGATATGTTTATTCAATGGTGCTCAAGGATGGTAAAATCTGTTTCACGAGCGACTGTGAATCGAATGTACAGCCTCCGGTCAAATTCATGTCCGAATACGATGACGCTCCAAAGAATCTTCACAAAGCATTTACAGAATTTGTTCCTGTTGTCGCCGAATACACCGATAAATGGGGGACATTCCGCTCATATTTTCTCCCTGTCAAAAGCCCGGCAGGCAATACTTATGTTATGGGGGCTGATATGGAGCTCAAGGATATCCGCTCAATCATGCACCGCAATATTGCCTATTCGATAGCGCTTGCCGTGATGTTCATGCTTCTTGTTCTTCCGCTCCTCATTGTGCACATGAAGATTTCAGCCAGACAGGAGGCCATGATTGAGCAGAAACAGAATCAGCTCATTCATGCAGGACGCCTTACAGCGATGGGCGAAATGGCGGCCGGCATGGCTCATGAAATCAATCAGCCGCTTTGCGTAATCCGCGGATATCTTGAGCTGCTTCAGGCTGTTCTCGGTAACTCCCCGGCGCTCAAGGAGAAGAATCTCGGCGAGGCTTTTGACATAGGAATCAAATGTGTTGACCGCGCCTCCAAAATCATCAATCACATGCGATCCTTTGTCAGACTCAAAGGTTCCGGCCCGCAATCAGTTTCCCTTGCTGTTGTCATTGAAGAGGGAATCTCTTTCTTTCAGGAGCAGATACGACTTCATAATATTGCGCTTGAGATGGCACTTGATAAGAATGTTCCGTCCGTCATCATTGATCCGCAACGCTTTGAACAGATTGTCGTCAACGTTATTTCCAATGCTCGTTTTTCTGTCGATGAGATGGGTAACCGTAAAGGCCGTGACTTTAAGAAGGAAATCAGAATGTCTCTCTACACCAAGGACGGCGAAGTTGTCTTTGAAGTGAAAGACAACGGACTTGGAATGAATGCCGAAGTCAAAAGGCGCTGTACGGAGCCTTTCTTCTCTACCAAGAATCCAGGAGAAGGCACCGGGCTTGGTCTTTCCATTGTCCGTGACATTCTGAAGGAATTTGACGGACGCCTTGAGCTTGAAAGCGTAGAAGGACAAGGCGCATGTTTCCGCTTCTACTTCCCGGCTGTTCCGGGAACGGCAAAGACTTCCTGAAAAAAACTTACGCACTGTCTTCCCGATGGAAGAGCAGTGCGCCTAAGTCTACCCTCATAAATAAGCAACGCCCGCTTTTACTCTTCGTCAGCGCCTCCGCTGAATATTGTCTTGAGGATTGCCAGATTCATTCCATATGTATTATCGGGCTTTGAACTGCCGTTGAGTTTTGAGCTGTAGTCGACTACCGGCATATTCTGAGGTGAATTCATATACATGTCGGTGATCATAGATTCCATATCAAGCCCCTGTTCTTCAAGAGCCGTCTTAAGCGAATCCGGTGCTTTGGCCGCGAGTGCCGAGATGTCGAAATCGCCGGATTCTATGGCTTCATGTACTTTGTCCATGTACTTTTCTACTTCTTCGCTGTCTGTTTCGGACGCGCTTGCAACTGCAATTGTGAACCTTGTCATTGATTCGATGTCAACATTGACAGGCGCGTTTGCCACTGCGGTCTGATAGTTGCTGTCCATGTCCTTGATGATGTCTTTAAGATCAAGACCTTCTTCTTCCATGGCTTCTTTGAGTGCGTCCGGGGCGGCGTCGGCGAGATCTTTTGCATCGAAAGTGCCGTCGATTATTGCTTCCTGAACGTTCTGCATGTAGTTCTGAGCTGCGGCTTTATCTTCTTCGCTCAGACTTGAGATAACGTCCTGAAGCTTATCGAGTTCCTTCTGCTCTTTTCTTGAGAGTTGTTCTTCCGGCGGCTTCTGCATCTTTGAGCTGGAGAGTCCGGAGTGTCCCCAGGAAGATGATGAGCTCGAATTCAGACTGCTGATGCTCATTGTTCTTTCCTTTCTTAGCTTTGCTTATTTACGACGGACGGACTTTTTCCGATCCGTTCAGGATGGAAACTTCTTGCATTCACTGTGCCGCAGGGCTTCGGCGAAAGATTTGAGACAATTTTTACAGAATGGGAGGAGTTTCTGTAATTCGTTGTCCTTAAGGGGCTTGTTTTTGTCTGAAATCGCAGTTTCCATCCGTGGTAAAAACAATTTCAGATAAAATCTTCCGCTGATTATTCGTCTGAAACTGTGCAAAAGTTACAAAGCTTTTCCGGAAAATTTTTCCCGTCCTGCTGATCTTTTTCAGAGGGAGGCGTTGATTTTGTTCTGGAATTCCCTGATTTTTTCAGGGGCTAGTGCCAATTTGTGCTTTATGAAACTTGTTAAGGTGGAATTTATAGCGTTGAAGGCGGCCGGACTCTGCGATTGCAGGGAATAGCTGATTTCAGGGACTAGATCAATAGCGACTTGCGGAATAGTTTCCGAGTCGGTTTTGAAGGCTGGAAATGTGTTGTGAGCCGCGGCAAGATTTTTAACTTTTCCGTTCTTATAGGCGGAAACAAGCAGTTTGAAACTCTTTTCCGGATTCGCCGAGCCTGCCGGAATTGCCCAGCCGGTCACGGATGAGGATGTGTTATGGCGTCCGTTTATTCCCGGAACTCTTGTCATTCCGAAGGAGTTTTCTGGCATTTTTCCTTTTAATAAATGATATTCTATGGCATCACCGAGCAGCATTGCCATGTTACCGTTGCTCATTAGATCTGCCAGTGCGCTTCGGGGATCTCCATAACGATGCGAGCAGACTCCGGGCATGTTATATAGTTTTGAGAAGAAGCCGAGGGCTTCGCAGGCCTCGCGGCTTCCTATTGCGCAGGAACCGTTGCGGTCGAAAATTTCTCCGCCGTTCTGATAAATAAAGGGGGCATAGCTGTTGATGCTGAAAGTGATGCCGAGTCCGTATGATGATATCTGTCCTGACGGCGCTATACATGTCATATCGGATGCAGCTTTGTAAAAATCATTCCATGTCCAGTTTCTGTCAGGCTCTTTAAGACCTTTATCCGCAAAGAGTTTCCTGTTCCAGAAGAGTATGCACGGAGAATAGCTTGAAGGAACTGCAAAAAGTTTTCCACCGTAGCTCATTCCCTGTAGAAGTTTTTCATCGAAATCTTCTCTTCTTACGCCTTTGCCTTTGGAGAGAAACTGATCCAGCGGGCTTAATAAGCCTTTGGCCCCGAGTATCGGCAAAAGACCTTCATCAACTGAAATAATATCCGGAACGCTACTGTTATCCGTTCCTGCCTTTTCGAGGAATTCTATATATTCCATATAGTTCTCATACTCATTGGTGAAGAAGGGCTGGAATTCGGTTTTGAAGTCCGGCGGCGGATCGCGGAATACGTTGGCGGCGTGGTTTATCGGGAATACTCCATTCCAGCAGCATATGCGAGTACTCGAGTCGTCTGTCTTACGGATTTTCCGGACAAAGGTGCCTCGTCCCGCTTCTCTTACTATGAGTTTTTTCTTTTCCAGATACTTGTAAGCGGCAAGAGCGACAGCAGTACTGACATTATATTCGGAGGCAATCTGACGGACGCTGTAGAGACGTTCTCCCTCTCTCAGCTCTCCGCTCAGGATTTTCCTTTCGAGTTCGCCATATATTATGCGAGTTTTTGGAGGATTGCTGTTTGCTTCTTTCATTTCATTTTTCCTGTTTTTTATATTATATAACAGTATATAACAGTTTGCAATAATTTATGGCTGATTTTTAAAATAACATCATCTATGCATTGACTTAAAGATATATACAGTTTATAATGGATTCAAGAGGAGATGTCAAAATGAGAAGAAAATCCTTTACCTTAATTGAGCTTTTGGTGGTGATAGCGATTATCGCGATACTTGCCGCGATGCTGCTTCCTGCTCTCGGCAGATCGCGTGATGTCGCAAAGCAGATTCGTTGCGTTTCAAATCTTAAACAAGTCCATCTTGCTCTCGTCAATTACGGCGATACTTATGGCGGACGTTACTGGCCTCCCGTTCATGAAAGCTGGGGTGGTGCCAAGTGGGATGATGTGCTCAGACGTGTCGGCGATGTAAAGGGATACAGCACTACTGAAAACTCCATATTCCGCTGTCCGGCTGCCGAGAAGACAACAACATGGTCTTACTGTTACAACGCCTCTTTGAGCCCGGCTCTGAGTACAAGCGACGGGAAGCCTCTTGAAATCACTCAGGTGAAGAAGCCTTCCAAGGATATCATCCTTGCAGACGGCTCGAACTGGTGGACTGACTCCTGGAATTTCAATAACATTGCAGGCGGTGCTTACGTGAAATACCGTCATGGCGCAAATTCAGCCTCATTCGTTTTTGTTGACGGGCATACTGCCATGCTCAAAACCAATGAAGTGGTCTTCCGTCTTTTCCGCGACGATTACGAATAATAACTCATATTCAACGGAGATAATGTTTATGAAAATAGCCTCCATTCTTGCCTCTTTTCTGTGTTTCGCAGGAATTATATGCTGTGCCGCTCCGCTTTTTCAGGATGACTTTTCCAATGGACTTGAGAGCTGGAATATTCCTAAAGATTATACGGATTGCTTCAAGATTTCTTCCGGAATCCTCAATGTGAGTTCCGAAAAGCAGAATCCGGCAATGCTCTGCAAGGCAGCCTCATCCTTCAAGGATTATGAAGTGACTGTGAAGTTCGGACGTTCCGGCTACTCGGCATTCATCATTTATTCTCATATGCGTTATCCCGATTATTATATGGCTGAAATCGATGAGCCTGGCAAGGGGACTCTCAGAGTTCGCAAACATACTAAGAGCGGAATTCAGGAACTCGGTTCTGTGCTCTATAAGAACGTTGCCTCCGACCTCAGCAATCTGGAAATCTCTTTTTCGGTGAACAAAGGACTTCTCGGCGTGAAAGTCTCAGGAAAACTGATCGGTGAATTCAAGGATACCGAGCCTCTTTCTTCCGGAACTTTCGGAATTGGCGGCAATTATGCATCGTCTTTTACAGTAAAATCCATTATTGTCAATCCTGCCGGACTTGCTCCTGCTGAAAATCCGAAACAAAACGCTTTCATATATCCTCTTAAAAGCGACGCTCAGATGCGGCCGGAAATCAAAAACGGTACTTTTTGGATGAATGGGCGTCCTGTTTTCATGCTCGGAGTCAACGACACAAGTAACTCCTGGGAGTTCGGCGAAGTCAACTCATTGCCGCCTTTCGAGAAAAATGATCTGCTTACAGACATGCTCAGTGCTGAGAAGGCCGCGCGACTCGGCTTCAACTGCGTTCACGAATATACTCGTCCGCGCCACGTGATGAACGATGTTCTGGACGAGCTTAATTTCACTCCTGAAAAGGCCGATCTTCTGCTTGGAAATCCTTACCGTCAACATTGGAATGAGAGACTGCGCCACCGTGCAAGTTTGAAGTCCCTTCCGATTGTTGTCGATTACTCCAGCCTCTGGCTGGACATCTGTTTCAACAAGGGCGTGCTGAAGCGTGTCCGCGAGGCCGGACTTCCTGAAAATATGGTTCACAGCGGAGGCTTCCTGCCATACACTCCCGAGGAGCCTGTTGCAAAGCTTATCTACAATACATACTTCCGTGAAGGTGCACGTTATTGGTTAAATGAAGGCAAAAACAATCCCTGGGTCTATGAGATTGTCAACGAAGTTCAGTGGTATCATTCGCTGCATCCGGTCAACAAACTTCTTTTTTCAGAGTATCTGCGCAGCAAATATTCCAATGACATAACTAAGCTCCATAAGGCATGGGGGGATGAGTATCTGAAATCTTTTGCTCAGGTCATCAACTCCAATCCTTCCTCAAACAAGGCGATGTTCGGAGAATGGATGCTTTTCCTCGGTGACCGCTTCAATGAATTTTTCAGCGAGGCTGTATCATCCATAAAGGAAGTAGACGCAAGAGAAAAGACTTATTTCGACATTGAAATTTCCATCGCCTCGCTCTGGCAGCCTTTGAACGGAATGGACTAT
This sequence comes from Verrucomicrobiota bacterium, assembly GCA_022703965.1. Taxonomy (GTDB): domain Bacteria; phylum Verrucomicrobiota; class Lentisphaeria; order Victivallales; family UBA1829; genus JAKJHH01. The sequence continues at coordinate 3,810 of JAKJHH010000005.1, read as the reverse complement.
TATAAGCTCATGAAAAAAGCCGATATCTTCGGCACGGAAGGCGGAGTTCCTTTCGGTGTTTTCGAGGAGCAGAAAGTCGACTGGATGTTTGAAGTCCTGAACAGCAAGAGAGTCTTGACTACATTCAACTATGATCTTGCCTCGGCATTTGCTCAGGGTAAGCCTGTTATGAATCAGGAAAGTTATGTGACACGCAGCCACGCGGAACTGGGCAGAGTCAGCGTCAAACGCGGAGACTTTCCGGCTCTTCTCTGGTTCGAGGTCTTTCACGATGTCAGCGGTTCTCAAATATACTGCTGGTGGAAGGGAGGCCGCGATTTCGGCTGGAAAACTCTCGAAGACGCAAAGCGCGAGGGCAGAAGCAAGAATATGCCCCCAGCTCTCCTCAATCCTTATCTTTATCCGATGGACTCGCTCAAGGGCATGAAGGACTTCAGCGATGAAGTGGATAAAATCGCCGAGCTTGTCCTGCCTTATCCGAGAGCACAGAAAGATATCATGCTGATGTATTCGATTCCGACTCTCTGGCATAATCCTCTTCCTGTATCCGGAGCAGGACAAGTCAGCAATTACCAGAAACATTGTCTTGCCTGGTATGAAGCGCTTGCTTCGCTTCAGGCTCCTGCCGGAGTCATATGTGAACAGGAGCTTTCTGAAAAAGGGGCTCCGCAGGCGAAAATCATTATAGTTCCGTACTCAAAATATGTTTTTCCCGAAACTCTTGCCGGACTCAAGAATTATGTGGAACAAGGCGGAACTGCAATTGTCTGCGGAAGCTCGCTCGACTATGATTACATGGCGCGTCCTCTTTCCGCAGAGGCTCTGCTTGGTGTCAGAAAAAAAGGAGAGCTTCCGCAGAAAGTGTCCTCAAGTCTCAATATTGGTGCTGATCTTAAATTCTCTTCTTTCCGCGATATCGAACTTGTCGATGCGGAAACAGTTCTGAGCCGTCAGGACGGAAAGCCTTGTATTACTCAGAAAACTATAGGTAAGGGCAAAGTCTTTTACGTGGCTATGGAGGATATCAACACGCAGGCGGCTTCAGCTCTGTTCAGTTTCCTTGCGCAGAAAGCCGCTTATCAGATTCCGTGGAAGGCGCTTTCCGCTTCGACAGGCAAAAGCCTTCCTGAGCTGGAAATCCGTCGCATCAAACGTGAAAACGTTGACATATATTATTTCTGCAACTGGAGCGGCAGAAATCATGAGATCGTTAATTTCATTCCCGATCCTGCCGGAAAAGCTACTGTTTCATACGTAAGCGACCTTATTTCATTTTCTCCTTTCCTGAAGGACGGCAAGTCTGCGGAATGGACTCGGGCTGATCTTGCGAAGGGTATTAAGATCCTTCTTCCCTCGCAGGAGCGCGTTATAATAGCGGTTTCAGCCAAGCCGATGGCGGAGCAGGGGAAACTTCCATGGACTCCTGAACGATGCTCGACAGAATTGCAAAAGATGCAGAAATCTCTTGATGCCGAACTCGCAGTTTATGACGCCGAGCTTGCCGAGCTCAGAAAAAAACAGAAAGCCGATTACGACGCCGCACGCAAAGGATACAGCGTCGATCCGGCAAAATGCACGTTCATCGACATAAGCGCCGCCGTTAACATGGGCTTTCGTGATGAAGTCGCCGGCGACGGCAAGGGCGGTTGGACGGATCAAGGAAAAATGGATCTCCGCAATTTCCCTGTCGGACAGGGCGTTTACGCAGGTGTTCCGTTCAAGGTAATCGATCCCGAAAAGAATGGTGGAAAATCCTGCATTATTTTGAAGGGGGCAATTGATATATTTCCGGCGACTTCTCCTGATATTCCGGTCGGACTGAAATGCTCATCCCTTTATTTCCTGCATTCATCGGCCTGGGGCGGACGCAATGAAAAACAGTTCGATTACCTCATCAGATATGATGACGGCTCTGAAGTCCGTTTTACGATTACGGGCGGAGCTCAGAATTCTGACTGGTATGATCCTAAAGCAATCAGCGACGGATATATTGCATGGGAAGGTGCTAATCCTGCTGCTCCTCGCATTGGACTTTATTGCACGAGCTGGAAAAATCTTAACCCCGAGAAAACAATAAAGAATATAAAAGTCGTTTCCGCCTGCGCCGAAGCTGTCCCCTGCATTGTCGCTATCAGTGCCGGACTTTAAGTTCCGCTATTGACAAAAAACATGAGTTCTGATATCTTGTAAACGATTACACGATATTGAATTTAACTCAAGGAAGCTGTTCATGAAGAAAACACTAAGTACTGCAATTGCTGTCGCGGCAGGGATGACTCTTGCTGTAGCTGCCGAGCCTGTTTTTTCTCTTACAGGTGACTGGAATCTTAAAGTCTCGCTTTCTCCGGCTCTGGAGCAGACTTTTGCGATTGATCCGGCTCCGATTGTCAAAGTCGTCGATGAAAAAGTTGTCAATTTCCCCGACTACAATCCCAAAGGATGGGAGTTCAACAAGGGCTACAAACTCAACAGTGTCAGAGCTCAGGAATGCACCATAAAATACGCTCTTGATCCTGCAACTCTTAAAATAACGGATGCACCCGGCGGAACAGCTTATGCGCTTGGAAAAGACTATCAGGCTGAACTCTCATGGGGCGCGGTCGGACGTCTTGCAGACGGCGCGATCAAGGAGAAACAGACCGTTTTCATCAGTTATAGCTACGGACCTCAGCGCATCGACTCAATTGTGCTTTCGGCGGACGGCAAAAAACTTCTTCTGAAGAAGGGAACTCCCGATGTGGCAATGCCCAAAGTCCCGGCTCTTGCCGCAGGAGAGCGGGCAATACTGAATGTCTTTGTAACTCCGAGACTGGCGAAACTTTCCGATGCAAATCTCTTTCCTGTGACCGAGACCGCATATCCTGAATCTCTTGCGGCGTCATCGAAAGGAATTGCCGAAAAACTGCTTCCTAAGACCATGGCAAAACTCAGGAACGGCGAAAAACTCAGAATTCTCGCCTGGGGTGACAGCGTAACAGACGGCGGATTTCTGCCTGAAAAGGAAAAGAATCGCTGGCAGGCTCAGTTTGTAACAAGACTTAAAGCCAGATTCCCGAAGGCCGATATCGAACTTCTCACTCAGGCATGGCCCGGACACAATACCGACAATTATTTTGCGGCTCCGGCTGGCGATATCCATAATTATCAGGAAAAAGTCCTTGCTCTCAAGCCTGATCTGATTATTACTGAATTCATCAACGACAAGGGTTTTAGCGCCGAGAAGACAAATGAACGTTACAGTAAGATTCTTGCAGACTTCAAAGGCATCGGCGCGGAGTGGATTATAAATACTCCTCATTACGATCTGCCTGAATGGAGAAAGCTCAAGTCTCAGAAGGATATTGATGAAGATCCGAATATTTACGTTAAGACTCTGCGTGAATTCGCTGCAAAGAACAATATTCCGCTTTCGGATGTTTCGGCACGTTACGGACGTCTCTGGCGTCAGGGAATCCCCTACATGACTCTGATGTCCAACGCGATCAATCATCCCGGCCCAGACGGAATGAAAATATTCGCCGATTCCCTAATTAATCTTTTCCCCGAGAAATAGCAGGCGTGACGCCTGCACCCCATTAGTGCGCTCCAGCTTCGCTCAGCGCACGGGGAGAAGCTGATAACGGGTAGCGACGGCAGTCCATTGCCGTCGAAATCCCGGATTTTGTCTGTCGGAATACCGTTGGCATTTTAGGAATTTCAATTTTTAGAGGCTCTCCCCAAATTAAGTTCTCCCACACAGTCATCCCATAAAAAGTAAAATGCGAAGCATTTTAACAGAGTGCAGGAATTCATTCCTGCCCGCCGAGCGGC
>JAKJHH010000059.1 GCA_022703965.1 Verrucomicrobiota bacterium | reverse complement strand
AACATCATTGATGTTCGACTATATATTCGTCTCTCTGCCTACCGTTACTGGGCTCTGCCTCTTTTGGGCATTCAGCAGACCGTTCAAAACTATTGACGATCTTGACAGTCTTCTGCCTGTTGTAAAAATTTCGATATTGATTTTTATGTCGATTGACCTGATTAACTTCCTGATTCAGCCTGAATATAGACTCAGTGACCTTATGAATGCCTGGTTGTTCCCACTGCTCTCATTCATCGGTTTCTCATACAGACATAAACTCCTGCAAGCCATCCCTGCTTTCATGAGTTTCCTATGGATTCTCAACTTATTCTGGGCAATCTGCAACATATTCCTGCACAAACAGGTAGTCGGCATTGGAGGCAACAGAAACTGGCATGGGACCTTGATCATAATCACAGTTCCTTTTCTTATTTTGTTGCTAAGCAGAATATCTACCATAAAATCATTAAACAGAATGATCCGATTTACCATATATTCCATTCCTGTCGGTATCTCGCTGTATCTCTTGTATCTCTGCGAAAGCCGTGGGACAAATCTTGCATTAGTAATATGTATCGGGCTTTTTATTTTCATGCAATTATCTGCTACTGCGAGGAAAAAAGTTTTTCTGACAGTAACAGTCCTGTTTATAGTTGGAGCGGCCTTGCTCCTTTTTAAAGGAACAGATTTTCTGGCAGAAAAAATTTACGAGGATGTGAGGACTCCCTTATGGCAATCTACCATTTTGGCGATAGAGGCTAAACCTTTCATTGGTACGGGAATATCTTCCTTTGAAAGCGAACATGCAAAATATAAAACAATCGAATACTTTCTGAGAGCTCATGCAACTCCACGATCCAATCATCCTCATAATCAAATACTTTATATTGCTTCAATAAGCGGCATTCCAGGACTTATTTGCTGGACTATCCTATATTTTTTCCCTTTGCTGATTTTCTTTATCCGATTTCACAATATATCCACTATTTACATAAAATTGATTGCATATTCGCTTCTTGCACTGCTTATTCATTCGTTATTTGATCTTGTCATTTTTGAATGGCCGGGAGTACTGCTTGCCCCTATTTTTAGCGGAATTCTATGGACATTTGCTGCAAAACATACTGTCGTTTCAGGAAAATTGAATTTCTCACTCAGCACTTTCATAGTTCCGATTGCTGCTTTTATTGCTTTTGCATATATTGTAAACGAAACAAGCAACACACACAGCGCCACAGATTTATTCAGAAAAGGGCTGCTTTGTGAACCGGATACTGCCCGAGCTACGGCTTTTTATAAAGCCGCTGTCGAAACGGCTCCGCACAATCCTCACAATATTTACAATACAGGGGTCAAGAGTCTCGCGTTTCTACACGACAAGAATCTTTCACTTTATTATCTTGATATGTTGAATGACACCCCATATAAAAACTATGCACATGTACATGCTTATCGTGGCTACATCAAGGCTGAAAAAGGAGAATACCATGAAGCAAAAGATCTCTATAAGCTGGAATTGATCTGTTTCCCTATACAGGCAACAGCGTGGTATAATCTTTATCTCCTGAATGAGAAAACTGGCAACATCGGTGAAGCTGCTGCCGCATGGCAGGGCTTTCTGACATCAATGCAGTTGAAAAAGCTCAAGCCAGAAGCAATCTCAGTGCTTATGACGACACCGGAATACGATTTCAAGCCCTCACTGATGCCTCAAGAACTCAGGAACAAATACAGTACTGAAAAGCCAGCCATTCAGAAGTAATATCTGATGATTGCGTCGGCTTTAAGCTTGTCCACAAATTCTTTGAAGCGGCGTTCTTTTTCTTTTATTTCAACTTTGTTCTGAATGTATATGGAGGCCTTTTCAAAAGGAACGAATTCGGCATCTTTACGTGAAATGACACGGAGCATATAATAGCCTTCATCCGTTTTAATGAACTCGCTCACGGTACCGGCAGCTTTGCCCTTTACCGCCCCGATGAATTCGGCTCTGAGTTTATCTTCTTCTATCATGCCGGTCTTGCCTCCGCTTTCAGGAGAAGGGCCTTCGGAGTACTTAGTCACCATATCCGTAAAGGATGTGAGTCCTCCGTTGCTGACGGTATTTTTAATATCTTCCATCACGAAATCTAGGCGATCCTTGTATTTCCCGTCATGACGAATCAGGAGCAACTGAAGTTCAATTTGCGCGGGAATAGAAAAAGTCTCCTTGTTTGCCTGATAGTAGTCATAAACTTCTTTAGGAGTCATTGAAACAGGACGGTCGCATCGCTCGTGAACGATAATATCGACAGCGACTTTCTCAAGTGCTTTTTCTCTCAATTCGGAAACCGTTGTTCCATGTTTTTTAGCGTTGTAATCAAGACTGGCGCGACTGCCGTCCCCGAAGGCTATCGCCAGAGAATCGAGCATGTCTTCCACATACTGACGTGGAATGTCGAAGGGTTTGTTTTTATAGGTTTCGTATATGAGCTTACGCTCAATGATCTCGTCAACAATTTTTCGGCGATACTTTTTCACCTCGTCATAAAGCTGACTGCCGGAATAAATAGCGGTGAGCCTCACTTCGCCGTGTCCGCTTTCCAGCACAATATCCAGAAGGCTTATCGGAATACCGTTTACTGAGGCTATAACGGAATCTGACTGCACGTTATCAAGCGCTTTCTTATCGGGTGCCTGCATCTTGCGAAGACGTCCTTCAAAAGGATTGCTGATGTCATCTTTGGATTTCGGAACCACAGGCGGAGGATTATTTGCAGGAGCCGTATTCTGGCTGAAGACAGGCAGACTCATTGTTAAGAATAAAAGTGACAGCGTCGTTTTTTTCATGATATTTTGTCTCCATTCCGGAACTCCGGCAAGAGGCTCCGGTATATGTTCATATACTCGTTAATCATATCGCTTTCAAGAAATTTGCCGGTATAAGGCGTGCGGCATTTTTCCTCGTAGAGAAGATAATATATCTGCTCCGTGACAAGTTCGCGAGAAGCATGTTCAAAATCAGTAGCGCGTCCCTGAGGATACTCAACAATAAGCTCAGGCAGGGAATCAATCGCGTTTACAAGAGCTGGAACGCCGTGCGACATCGCCTCGGCAAGCACAAGTCCGAAGCCCTCATAGCGCGAAGGCATTATAAAAAGATCAAAAGCCCCGGGAACTCTTGCCGCATCAGGGCGATAGCCCGGCAGTTTGACAATAATATTTTCAGGAGCTTCAGCTGCCAACTTTTCAAGATGAAAGCGCTCGCTCCCCTCGCCCACAATTACAAGTCCCCACTTCTCGCCGTTCGGCACTTTGGCGGACAAAGCAGGAAGCATCTTCAGAAGAATGTCATAACCTTTCTGAGGCTCAAGACGTCCGGTAGAACCGATAAGTTTCGAGCAGGAATCCATTCCCCAGTCTTTGCGAAGCGCATCAATCTCGTCCTTGCTGAGTTTTTCAGGCAAACTGATTCCATTGTACACAACCTTGATCGAATCCTGAGGAATCAAACTGCGGGCGGCGTGAAAATTTCTGGCTGCAACGGAAACAGCTGTACTGACATCGCAAAGAAAAAAAGTCAGCCTGTCAATTACAAAGTGCCAGAAACGGTCCATGCGCCTTTCTGCGATATGAATGGAGTTGACCACCTTTATTCCAGTGAAAACACAGGCAAGTCTCGCAAAAACGTTCGCATGAAAAAGATGGGAATGCACAAGCGGAGGCTTGAGTTCCAAAAGTTCGCGACGCAGCAGGAAAAGACGCTGAAAGTCCAGACGACTCATGTAAAGAGATCTGATATCAGTCACTCCGGCAGACTTGAGCGAGTCCACAATTCTGTTGCCGGGCGGCGGCAACGGCTTCAGGCTTATGACAGTTACGGAATGCCCCGTTGCCTGTAAATGGGCGGCTATGCTGAAAAGAATCTTTTCCGCTCCGCCCTCGCCTATTTCAGTTATAAGCTGGACTATTTTCATGAAACCCCTTGAATTATCGCTTAAACCTAGAGTTTAAATGCTTTTTTTCAAGACAAGGGGGGCTTTATTTCTGGAATATCAGTGTCCGGCCTTGATATAATTGCCATAGCCTACCACAAGAGTCGAGAGCACCAACAGAAAGAGACCAAAGACTACAAGAATTTTTGTTTTCCGACTGCTCCCCTTCCACTCGTGTAGATAAACGCCCCAGAGCGTACTGAATATTATGATACTCGCCATGTGCAGCGTCCAACTCGAGAACTTGAATTCTCCCATTCTTGTTTCACCCATGCCGTAGAAGAAGAACTGCATATACCATGTAGTCCCAGCCAGTGCGGCAAAAAGATAATTGCTAAGCAGCGGAACTTTCGAGACCGTCCCGTCCGATTCAGCCTTGCAGGGATTTATGTATTCACGTCCTGAGCTATTCTTTACGTTCAGGAGCACGCACCAGATGAAATTTGTTGTAAAACCTCCAAGCAGTACGACAATCAAGACCGGAAGATTCTGCCATAGATCAGACTGTCCATGTCTCAGCAGTGCTTCTTTTGCCTGCTCTGCCAAAGGCTGTCCCGCAGCAAGCCCATAGGCAAAACATGAGCTCATGATTCCGGAGAATGTCGCAACCAGAATTCCTTTGACGAAATTGAATTCCTTTATCGCCTCTTTTTTCTGTTCTTCAGGCATTTCACGTTCTTTGGATATACCGGCAAGTCCGCTCACGCCTATTCCAAGAAGACATATGAATATCCCGAAAAGTACCCAGCGACCATGGACTGTCCCTGCAATCTCCGTCATAAACGTTCCGGCAAACAAAGGCGGCATCAGAGTTCCGAAAGCAGTGCAATATCCAAGTGCTATCGCCATTCCCAGCGCAATGCCCAAATATCTCATAGTGAGTCCGAAAGTCAGTCCTCCGAGTCCCCACATGCTCCCCCAGAAACATGCCCAGACAAGCGTACTTCTGTCCACCGTCCCGAAAAGCGAGCACAGTTCGGGCACAAGAATCAGAGCAAAAAACCACGGTGCTATTATCCAGCTGAAAAAGCCCCCTGCGAGCCAGTAAGTCTCCCACGACCATTTGCGCACGCCTCGATACGGAATATAGAAGCTGGCTGATGCCAGACCTCCTAGCCAGTGGAAAAATACGCCCAGAAACGGATTCACCATAAAAATCTTGCTCCTTCGCTACTTATTCGTTTCATCGGCCTATATATTAGCAGAGAAGAGACGATGAAACCTTAACGAAAAAGCCGGATATTCGCACAATATTTGCAATTTTACGGATTTTCTTAGAGTCTTGGCATTTTTTCGAGTCTAAAAATTAAAACACATGACAATATAAAGAGGATTTCAAGATGAATCTCCAGCACGACAGCTTCTTATTCAGTTCAGAAAAAGACCAGATCAGCGCGAAAGCGGTATATGAAATGCTCTCCGCGACTTACTGGGCTTCTGAAAGGACATTTGAAACCGTCGCGAAATCAATGGAGCATTCATTATGCTACGGAATTCTGAAAGATAAAGAGCTGATCGCTTTTGCGCGTGTAATCACAGATCACGCGACAATTTTCTGGATTTGCGACGTTATAATCAAAGAGGAGTTCAGAAACAAAGGACTCGGACGGAAATTCATAAGCTTCATCCTTGATGATCCGGAACTCAAGCATCTGAATGCCTTTCTCGCCACGAAAGACGCCCATAAGTTCTATGAACCATACGGGTTCTTCCGCAGCGACTATTTCATGTTCCGTCCGGCTCTGCTTGACTAAAACCCCAGATAGCCGAAATTGAAGCGGTTGTTCCAGTTCTGAGCATCGCCTGACCAGCGAAGATAATGCTTCTTTTCTTTGCCGTCCGCGTCGTTGATGATGATATCAAAGCCGAATCCGCTTGAATCAGCGGAGACTCCAAGTGATTTTAATGGAAGCATCATCTCAAGAGTATATGAGTCCTGAGTCTTGCGGATTTTCCATTTCACAGACTTGCGGACTTCCTGATTCTTGCAGCTCAAAGCCGAAGACAAAGTTCCGGATTCAGGAGCAAAAATCAACTGTAGCGGACTGTCATCAAGTCTTGCCTGATCCAGATTGGACAAAACTTTGCCGTCAAAGAAAAGCTCAATGGAATCCTTGTCGTAAAGTGATCCATCTGCTCCACGCTCAATCATATTGTCTTTTATGCTCACGGCAAGATAAAAATTCTCCTTATCGCAAGCAGCTTTCACGGATGCGGAACAGTCTTTTTCCGAAACATTATCTGAAGAAGGCCGGATAGGAATCGAAACTGCATCTTTCCATTCCAGATCATCAATCTTGCCGTCGATCAGAGGACTCGTCTTGCAAAAAGGAACTTTCAAGGTCGGATTAGTGCGCAATTTAAAATCGAAAATCTCATCCACTCCGCTTATCCTGAAAGAAAACGGAAGAGTCTCTCCATGAAACTCCTGCTGATTTACAGGGATCATCAGAAGCTTATCTGCATAGCCGTCAAGAACACTTGAACTTATTACGGACTCTTTCAACGTACAAGAAGGGGAAGCAGATGAGACCTGAAGAGAAAGAGTCTTTTTTTCGGAACTGTTATTGGCAACTTGAACAGCAATCATAGAATTCCCGTTACTGTCAATAATATTCCTGAGACCAAGAACTCTCATCGGATTCCTTGCTTCAGGCATAAGTGTCTTTATAAACGTTTCCAGCTCTTTTTGACTCTTCGACTTCAAATAGAACGGAATCGGGCCTACAGGCAGACGATATACTCCATTTTTAAACGATGGCTTCAATGGGTTGGCAAAGAGATCCAGAAACTCGATTCCTGAGGGAATTTCCTTAAACGTCAATACATTCTCTTTCTCCTCCATCTTCAATCCGAAAACCGCCGCGACAGCTTTATCTTTTCCGTAAAATCTGTACGCTCGACATTTAAGCGGCAATTCATCTTTTCCAGCAAAGCTCGTATGGCTGAGAAGATAAGCAAAACTTGCAGATGCAATATACAGCTCGGATGGTACAAGTTTTGATCTCAAAGGAACAGAGTACTTGTATCTGTCAAAAGCGGAATCATGCAGAGTCGGCGCTACCATGAATGATCCTGGCACACATATACTTGCCTTGACTCCCGCGGCGGCATCCAGCAGATAACGCCGGATCAAATAGCCGGGATGGAAAACAGGGCCGAATTCGTGATTGCTGCCTCCGTTGTTCGATTTCGGATTAAGATAATAAAGCTCGGTCATCCAGAGTTCTTTTTCAGGACATCCGGACTCCTTCATGAACGACTTGATTTCCTGAATCATTTTCTCCCCTGGTACGCGACTGTCCTCAAGAAGTCCGTCGTAGGCATGAAACGAAATATAGTCGCAGTACTTGGCCGCACCGCCTTTCAAAGTCTCGCGCATATACGAAAGAATGTTGCCATCCAAGTCGCCTGTCGCTCCTATGCCTACAAGTTTGACATCCGGATCTGCTTTTTTTGCGGCATTCCAGGCGAGCTCCATATATCTGACGTAATCAGAGGCGGACATGCAGAGATTAGCCTCGTTCATGATCTCATAATATTTGATTTTGCCCTTATAGCGTCCGACCAGATCGTTTATCATGCGAGTCCAGTCACTCTTGTCAGGCAGCATGCTCTTCCTGCCTTTTTTCGTAAATTGAGGCAGAGGACATTCCACTATCTGAGCCTTTTTCTTCTGCCAGTCCGGAAAACGGTGTCCACTGAATTTTTCTGACTCAGGATAAACAAATGACATCCCTCCGATTACAGGAAATGCCTCCAGCCCGTATTTGTTTGCAAGCTCAACGTAAACATCAGCCGGAGCCCAGTTGTAACGTCCTTCCTCAGGCTCAAGCGCATGCCATATAAAGGGCATGCCCCCGTCCCAAGGACGTATTATGCTGATTCCCAGCTCCGACATAAACTTCATCTGGTCGTCAGCAGAAGCCCCGGAGGGAACGAATGTAAAGTCCTGATTTTCATTAGGAATTCCTAGTTTCCATCCCCCGTAAAGTGAAAAATTAACGCCTGTATCAACTGGAAGCTCTCCGCGCTTGAGGTTCATGTTTGCAGGAACAACTCCGAATTTGGGAGGCACAGCCAGATCAATCACTTTTCCGTCTTTGAGTTTCAAGGATGCTTTGAGCTTGAAAACGCCATTGGACTCAGTCTTGATTGTGAATGGAACTTCTATCCGCTCTTTATCCGTATGAACAACCCGTGAAGCCTCAGAAATCTCATATTTCACCCCGTCGGCATCTTCAAGATACCAAGTCAGCACAGGATCGGCGGAAGCAGAGAAGCCTAAGGTCTCTGAAATAGCTGTAAAAGCTCCACGCTCCTCAAGTTTCCCCGAATATGCAAGCTCAAATTTTCCTTTGACCTCTTCACCTTTTACGAACTTATAATGATTTGAGTCCAGTGAAACGCCAAGCTGCCATATCGGCAAAGAATCCTCGTTGTCAGCTAGCTTCTTGAGAGACAGATCATCAAACCAGACTTTATCCCCGGCATTGATCCTGCAATAAATTATAAATCCTTTTGCAAGTGCCTCGCCAGCGGGTGTTTTGAATGAAAATTTGAGCTGAGTCCAATCCTCTTTTGTCTGAAAATAAGGAGAAAATGCCCATTTATAAGGAACAGGCCCCGCCTGTGATTCAAGTGCCATGATTTTTATATCAGCGCGGCTTGATTTGCACCAGACAGAAAACTCGTATTGGCTATTCGAATCAAGTTTATGCTCAGGAACTACAAACGATACACTGCCTCCAATTGAAGACGAAAGACAAAGACTCTGCTTTCCTTCTTTTTTCTGCGTTGTATCAATTATTGGAAGCTCGGCTGAGAGCTCTTCCAGCTTAAGCGAAGGCAGAACCTTCACCTGATTATAATCATAACCATAAAGCCCTAACTCAAAACCATGATTATCAATAAGATTTCCAGCCTGAACGGATGCTAGTATTGAACTTGAAGCCAGTAAGGGAAACAGTATATTTCTCATTACAAAAAATCCTTTCTCAGTAAACTTTCCATGCTTCAGTATTATTAACGACTGTAGTCCACCTGCGTTTCTCAAGATGTCCGTCAAAGAACGACATATTTATACTCTGCCCGGAATCGTGACGGTAAGGAATAGGGCCTGCCTGAACTTCAGTACCATAAGCAGTAAAGTTGGTCGGCATTGTAGTTATCCAGTTCACCGCATCCGAAATACAAAATGACTGTCCCGGTTTTTTGATTTTAGGCAGATGATACGCAGCCACAACCTCCGATGCCCATACATTTACTCCGCTTAAATCAAATCCGCTTCCATTCATTCCGTATGCGTACTCCAATGTCGCCATGCCGCCAGATGCTCCGTTTGTCGGATCAGTCATCGCCAGTACCGACTTCGGGCAGACCATGCCGACAGGCACATTTCTGGCAGAAGCACCGAATAAAGGATTACTGAGATAAGCATTCACATCTTTTCCTATCAATTCACGCAAATAGCCTCGATTGGACGACCAGACCGCGTTTGGAGTCAACCCTGCGACAGCCATGCGAAGTGGAACCCAGTAGTCGTTATAGTTCATCGCATACATCTGACAGGCAAGAGTGACCTGTTTAAGATTACCAGCACACTTGATGCTCTGCGCCATCTCTCTCGATTTACTGAGCGACGGCAAAAGCAGACTGGCAAGAATAGATATAACAGCAATCACAACCAAAAGTTCTACTAAAGTAAATCCAAGCTTTTTCATTCGACCTCCCTTCTTGATTTCATTTTTCCCTGTGCCAGTTCGAGATGCACGATCAAAAAGATTGCATGCCCCCGCGCGCCACCATCAGGAAACACTTCACATCTTTGACAAGCTCAATATACTGAGCCATACACATCCCAGCCCGATACATTTCCCTTGACCTCTTGCCACGACAATGACGAGACATGTCCGTCAAAAAAGTTGACGTTGATATTCTTATTATCTTTATGTCTGTAAGCCACCATACCCAATGCGGGCACCTCTCCCATTGCCCAATATAAGCTTGAAGGATCTGCTCCATTTCTCACTATTCCCCAATCAACACCATCAAGCACATTGAATCGGGCAGATGGACTCCTTATTTTCGTTAGCGCATAAGATGCAGCTCCCTCGCTGAAAATATTGAGTCCGCTATCCTCAAATCCTTGACGGTTCATTCCATAGGCATATTCAAGACTTGCTTCTGTCGCAGTCCCGTTAGCCATCGCATATACCCCGTCTGGACATACCAATGCTTTTGGAACTGCATAACCTCCATGAAGAAAGTTACTGGCAGCATACATTTTATCTTTCCCGATCAGATAGAATCGGTACGCTCTGTTTGATGACCACACAACATTCGGACTAAGTCCTGAATACGACATTCTTACAGGAACCCATGAATTATAATAATCGACTGCATAAGAGGAACACGCAAGACCAATCTGCTTCAAGTTCGATGAACATTGTATAGATTTTGCAATCTCTTTAGCTCGTTTTAGAGCAGGAAGCAGGATAGCTGCTAAAATTGAAATGATCGCAATCACTACCAGCAGTTCCACCAAGGTAAAGCAAAATTTCTTCATTCGGGCTCCTTCCCCAATTTCATTTTTTCCGGCAACGGATCACCACAAGCCCGTGCCGTCCGAGACTCACGGAGAATCTTCCGTTTCCTTTGTCCTTAACCTCAAACTTATTGAGTCCGTCATAATCAAGCAGTTCAGCCCCTGCAACGGTCAGCTCTCCCGAAATGCTATCCTTATGCGACTGAGTCAGAATTACGGCGACTTCATCCCCCGCACTGAAAGAAGAACTGTCGATCTCATCATTTGCAAGACTAAAAACATCCTTATCGATAAATTTTCCATTCAGGATAAGATGACGGTATCTGTCGCGCAGACGATTTGCTTCTTTCAGATATTTTGCATAATTCGGAGTCTCTGCAATTGTGCGACGGCAGCGATAAATTTCCACATCACTGCGGAAGCCGTTGCGCAGAGCTCGATTAACTCTTGGCTCAATATTTGTATCGTCACGAATTTCTCGGTCAGTCGTGCGGACTTCAGGGAATATATAGAAAAACCAGTCCATGAAGTTACGATAGTCCGGCTTTTCGCCGTTTGCCTGCCAGTCGTTTGATGCGCGATTACCTCCATCCATGTTATGTACGAAGTCAACATGAGCGGCAGTAAGATCCGAAAGCCACTCAATACCGATAGGCATATCCGGCTTAACTTTTTTGATATGTGCTCTAAGTTTTTCAAGCATATCCGCCTTGGCTTTGACTGGAGCCATCAATGGAACCGCATGCCCGTGCGACTTGTCATAGCACGGACGGCTCAACCAGCCGAGCTGATCGAAAAAGACGCCATCACATCCAAGCGCAACGGCCTCGTCAACACATGACTTCAGTACTTCGAGCCATTCTTTACAGGCAGGACAGGCAGTCACAAAAGTCTTGTTTCCGAATTCGCGCAAGGCTGTTCCGTTGCCGCCGAATGGATAAACTTCCATATGTTCATTTCCGTCTGCCTTCTTGACCGAAATATATTTTCCCTTTTTATGGTAAAACTCAGTATTCATATCGATAAGCTGTCCATTGAAATAAAGAATAACCTTGCCACCAGCCTTGCGGAATTTACCGATATTCTCCTTCAAGGCCTCGAAGCCGCCCTGAGATTTATCCGGCTCATACTCGGGATATCCGGCATCGTGTCCGTCACGGTTCCAGCCGAACATGAATATGGTGTCTATACCGGCTGCGGCTCCATCCTTATATACCTGCTCAAGCTGGTCATAGCGGTAATGGATTTCCCCATACTGATGTCTCATTATTATGCGCTGCCAACCGTTAATGTCGCGAACAAGCTTAGAGGATGTATCCGGCTTGAACCATGCGTCCGCCCAGGCACGGTACTTCTTCGCCGCAACGTGCCATGTGCCGGAATAGGGAGCAATCACATAGCCCTTGCAATTCCAGCTTTCACCTGCCGAGATCATCGGATACTTCACCATCATCGGACTAAGCCCCTTGTCCGTCGCCCCCATGAGATGCATTGTATACTGGAAACTCATGTCATGACTTCCAAAGTAAAGGCAATCACTGCCATTCTCAAAGACAAATGCATTCGCCGCTGCCATTCCGGGATAAAGTGAAGACATCCGAACCTCGTAATTATCCTTAGCCATGTACTGGGTATGATGTCTCAAAACTTCCTTGTAGGGATCGTTTATCCTCTGACCTCCGATATGCGACCAAATCAGACGCTGATCCTTTGCCAGAGCACAATTTTTTACAATTGGGAAATGGAGTTCACGGATCTCTATCCCTTCAGCATTGTTCTTTATCGATGCCTCAAAATCTACCTCGTCATTCTCTACGGACACCTTGATTTCAAGCTCCACCGCAAGAGTCCCGAGCTTTGCATACGAAATAAAGATTTCGGAGCCGGACACTTTCACGGAAGCTCTGCATTCCTCATAAGGAATTTCCTTCTCAAGCTCCTGCCCCTGACTGTATATAATACGCCAAAGAGCTCCGCCTCCGGCATAGTCCAATGAACTGTTTAGGTTCTTCAATGAAATGAGTTTTACGTTTTCATCAATCACAAACTGAATAGACTCTGAAGAAATTTTATACATTTTACAAATCCTATATTTAATATCGTTAAATCATATTGTATAATATTATATTAAAACAAAAAATTAAAAAAAGCAACAGGGAAAGAGTTTTTTGCTGAATAAACTTGAAAACAATAAGAAAAGCTTCTAAATTCACTCAAAGTTTATTTAATAATATTATATAAGGCTACTTTTATGATTCAGGTTATTGAAAGAGCATTCTCAATACTGGCCAAGCTGGCGGATGATCCGCTAAGAGTATGGACCATAAGCGAAATGGCGGAAATCATCGATGTCCAGCCGGCGACCTGTTTCCATATCGTAAACAGCATGGTCGATCTGGGTTATATAGAAAGACTCGGCATGCGCAAAGGCTATCGGCTCGGCCCGGCAGTAAACAGACTCTGCCACAGCAGCGCTTATCGTCCCGACCTCGTAGAAGCCGCCGACACTCTGCTTCGCGCCTTTGCGGATAAATACAAGGAACCAATACTCATTGCCGTGCTTCAAGGAGTAAAACGTTATGTCATATGTCAGGCAGATCCGGAAGCAAAATTGCAGGTCAATTACAACCTCACGATCATCGAAGACACCTATAACACTGCGACAGGACGCCTCCTTCTTGCCGGAAAAAGCGATGAAATAATAAACGAATTTGTCGATAAGGCCGGCCTGCCCAGTCGCGGAGCATGGGGCGAAGTGGATTCCAGAGAACGCCTCTTTGAAGAACTGCGCAAGATCCGTGAACGCAAAGCAGTCATACTGGAATCCGACACCTATCTTGCACAGATAGGATTCCCTATAATAGACGCAGATGGCAATACCACTGCGGCCATTGGCTCCTTTGTTCCCAAGTATAGATTTGAAGGCGCTCACAAAGATGAGATTATAGCCGGAGTTCTTAATGCGGCTCAGGCAATCAGCAGAAAACTCGCAGAGAAAAAGAAGGAATAAGTACATGTCTGACTTGACTGGAAAAACAGCTCTCGTAACCGGCGCATCACGCGGCCTCGGCAAAGGAATAGCCCTCGCACTGGCCGAAAAAGGTGCAGATGTGATTGTAAATTACTTTAACGACCCGGCGGAAGCCGATGCAGTCTCAAATGAAATCAAAAGCAGATTCGGCAGAAAAAGCTACACGGTGAAAGCAGATGTCAGCTCGGCAGATGAAGTCTCCGCCATGTTCGAAGAAATCTCCGAAAAATCAAGCCGTCTGGATATCCTTGTCAACAACGCCGGAACCAGCAGAGCTCAGAACATATTCGAGACTTCTGAAGCCGATTGGGATTTCATTCTCAACACAAACCTGAAAAGCGTCTTCCTTTGCAGCAAGGAAGCAATGGAAATCATGAAAAAGCAGAACTACGGACGCATCATCAGCATAAGCTCAGTCGTCGCTCACCGCGGCGCAATACATGGACACGTCCATTACGCGGCGACTAAAAGCGGAATCCTCGGCTTCACAAGAACTCTAGCCAGAACTGCCGCCCCCTTCGGAATAACAGTCAATTCCGTTGCGCCGGGCATTATCGAAACGGAACTTCTCGAAAAAACTCACGGTGCGGAAGGAGTCAAAAAACTCGCCTCCGACGTGCCGCTTGGATTGGGAAAACCGCGCGACATCGGTATGGCGACGGCCTTCCTCGCAAGCGAAGACGCTCATTATATAACGGGAATCACTCTCGACGTTAACGGCGGAATGTTCCCGCATTAAAGAGGACTCCGCCTCTTGCTTCAATCAAATGAGAAATGCGGAGCATTTCAAAGGTGCAGGTCTTTTGACCTGCTTGCCCGCGCGGCAAAGGAGCGCATCTTATGCACTATCCTGCCATCTGAGCTAACTAAACTATTCAGTGTTCAATTCTGAGCACGAGCGATCTGCTGAAGTCGGGGAGCACAGCCTCTCCGTCCTTCAGCTCAAGAACGCCTTCTTCAAGCGTCCACGGATTTAGAAAAGATACTTTCCCGATTGAACTCTCAGGCAGACGTTTCACAGAGAAACTTTCCTTACTGAAAACGCTCGGCACAGTCTTCCGGTCAAACTCAGTATACCATGTCGAATTCTTATCTCTGAGCCAGACAAGCGAATGAGTCCTGCCGCGCAATCCGTATACACGCATATTCCGGTTCTCGCGTTTATAAGTCTCATAAGATTCTGCCACCGGATCAATCCCCTTAATCATCTTGCTGAATGAGCCGAAATGATGCCATAGACTGTATTTATCAACATACTCATGCCAATGCCAAGCCTGCCCTGTACCTGCTGACCCGGCAAAGAAGGGCGCAAAAATCACATCATGCAGAATCGAGCCGACTTTGTCAAATTCATATAAATGAGAAGGACGGCAGTGACACCATTCCACCGCACCGCTTTCAGTCAAAAGCGCCGGAACATCATTCTTCATTTTTATCAGTTCTTCAATCGCGTCCGCCGCCAATATGTCCATTGCTCCTCGGCATGCATCTATTTCGGCAGCCGGATCAAGATAACGATGCGCCTGCATAAAACTGTTGTCCTTGAGTGAAGCCATCCATTCCTGCATCGGATACGACCAGAAACTGTCGAAGCTTCCGAGATTCTGAGATGTCATATGCTTAGGGAAAAGTCTTCTGAGTTCGGCAAGCATGATTTTTGTCCACTCGTCAACAACAGGGATTCCCCCCGGCATGCAATTTACTTCGTTCCAAAGCTCCCATGAGAACACATAAGGATTCTCGCCGATATGTTCAGCAAAGAACGCCAGCTTCTTTTTAAATGCGGTGCGAGAAGCTTCGCCGGTAAAGAAGTCTTCCATTGAGGATGCCGTTCCGCCGTTGCTGACATGATGCACCTTCTTAACAAAGCTTGCTGCGCCAGGAAAAAGTTCAGCAAATGCCTTCGGCTCCATAGTACGGAAATGCTCAAAAGTAAACTTGATCCTGATTCCGTATTTTTCCGCCATTTCAAGAATTTTCTTAACACGGCCAAGCGCCGCCATATCAAAAACGCCCGGCTTTTCAGGTTCCACCTCAAAGACCGGAGCGGAAAGCCAGATTCTCAGATAATTTGCACCGTTCTCAGAAAGCGCCTTCATCTGCCTTTCATACACTGCCATGATCTCAGCCGGATTCGTCAGAAATCTCTGAAAACAAATATTCATCCCGACAGGTATGTATGGACTGCCGTCCGAAAGTTCAAAATACCTTGGATCTTTCTTGCTGACCCGTACAAATGCCTTATTCATAAATTTCTTCCCTTAGCTATATTTTAACCCGCTTTTACGGATATGATTCCAACGACAATCATAACTATTGAACAGAGTTGCTGAATACTCAGACGCTCTTTCATTCGTATACCGGAAAATAGCGCAAAAAGTACAATGTTCACGGAACAGGCAACTGCAAACACTATCCCGCTCTGTCCATGCCTGCTCATCAGATCAAGAGCCATAAAGAGCACAACGTAAGAAAATATCGCCGCGATCCCCCAGCAGCCCCCCCACTTATATACTTTTACATTAAAAAATCCCTTGAAAAGCCTGCCATGAAATACAAATATCCCCACCCCATAGAATAGCGCTGAAAAACTGAGAAGCAAAGGCACCCGGAAAGCCATTGCTGCCGCCGCCTCTTCTCCTACCATTCTCGATGGAAACACCAGCATCAACTGACTGAGCCCTACTATCAATGCAGCCGCTATCCCTATAAAAAGTCTTCGAGCTCCGAATGATGTATCTCCATTTTTTTTCCAGCCGTTTATCAATATTGCCGCTGCTATGCAGATAATCCCCGCTGCACTCCAGAAACTCAATCTCTCTCCCCAGAAAAACACAGCAAATACAAATGGAAGCAGAAAACATGTCTGAGGTATTGCAAAGGCTATTGAACGCCCTCCGGCACTAAGATTATACATCGTTACCGCCTGTCCAAGAGCATTCAGGAATGCTGCGGCAACTATGTAGATCAGTACCGGCATATACAAGAGGCCTGAAAACTCAGGCAAATTTCTGAAAGAAAGCCAGCCCCAACTCATCAATGCAGCCGCTAGCGAACCTGTAAAGTAAAATGTCCATACGGAACACTTCTCGTGTCTGGCGACCGCTACCGCAGCTCCTGCCGATGCCCAGCAGAAGCCTAGAAGGAAAAGAAGTAAAAAGCCGCTTAACATATATTTAATGTCAATCCTTTACGATCTCAAAAAACGGCACAGGACCAGCCTTCTCAAGACGTGAAGTATCAATAGATAAGACAAGTTTTCCATTCTCAATTCGGCTTGGAATTTCTTCAGCCCTTTTTCCATTGAACTTTAGTGCATATGCTTTCATCGCCTTTGCATCGGAACGATCAAGAACAATCTCCAGTTTTCCTGTCATAACAAGAATCGGAGAATTTCCTATGGAAACAAGATACTCCTCTGTCGCATCCGTAAATTTCATATTGCTGTTTCGCGCGTCCGTAGCGAAAATCAGAAGCAGTTTTGACGAATCTTTCAGACTCTTCGATGAATCCAGCGACACCATTGCGACAGAAGCAGGAACATTGCATGATTTAATCGTCATTGCCCCAAGTTTGACTTCTCTGTCGCGCTTTACGGCAGCTGCTTCCAGACGTTGTGTCGTTACAAACATCTCTCCACCCTTTGAAGTATCCATCACGATCTCTCCGGTATCGCTCTGAAGAATCCCCTTCGACGGATCGCTTATATTGGACTTATCAAGGACATTCTTTTCGCGAAGAGCTTTTACCACTGCACTCATTCTTCCTGTACTGCTGGAGTCCTCTACCGAAGTAAACCACATGCTCCCGCCTACTGCCGAAGTCTTGTCCGGAGTAATCGAGAGAACAGGCTTGTAATCCACACGTTTTTCTCCATAACTAATGCCGCTTCTGCAAAGCACCCAGAGACGGGACAATTCGTCGTCAATAGTTTTCATTCCCCGTCCGTCATAGATAAACTTATCCGTAACAGGAACTTCTATTATATTTTCCGAAGCAGCAACATCTCCACGCAAAAAAGCAAACACTTCCAGTGTTTCCGATGCGCGTATCACAGGATCCGCACCGGCTTCAAACCAGTTGACGGAAGCCGCACTGTCTACAACCTGATGAGCATGACATGTCAATGCGCTCCAATCCTGTAATGCCGCCCCTGCACCGAAAAGAATCCCCTGTTCATGACGGTATTTGTTCCAGAATACATGTCCGAATTCAGTATTTATAAAAGGTCTGTCCAGAAAACGTGCCATAGTCTGATTCTTGAAACTCGAACCGCCGCTGGCGAGGGAACTCTGCTGATGTACTTTTGTATTTTTCCCATACTCAGGATGCGCATGATAACAGTTCATGCTTATCACAGGAAATACCGAACGCGCCGGTACAGTACAGAGGCGCGTCCTCATATTCCAGTTAGATGTAAGACCATCAAATCCAAGATCTTTAAGAGCCTTGACATAAAACTCTGACATCTCATATTCAAGTTTTGCGCAGCACTCAGCCATATCACGTCCTGCCGGACTGTCTTTCAGCACTTCGGCATTGCCGCATTTCCCGCCCCAGACTTTATACAGATCGGAATAAGAAGCATATTTCTTTGCAAGAAAAGGCTTCCATACAGAGTCGAATTCCTTGCCGTAATCACGGAATGGAAAGAGTATTTCCTGTTCGTTCAAACATGAGGTAAACGCTATCGCAGGATCATTGCGTAAAGAGATTCCTGTATAAGGATTTACATAATCAAGCAGCTTTTTTGCTCCGGCTTTCCAGTTTTCACGAAATTCAGGATTTATGAAAAGCTGAACCTTGGTATTATAGTAACTGCGCTTATCGGCATTCCCTATTTTCCCATCCGTATACCCGGCAAAGGATGTCATCCAGTCAAGATTCATGTATACACCGCGCTTTTTGAGTTCCGCCCAAAGCAGCGATATGCGATCCAGTGATTTTGCGTCGAATTTGATTCCTTCAGGACTCTGGGGAAGCTTATACCGGACAGGCTCGCCGCCTGCCCCGGCTTTCAATGCCGCCCCC
>JAKJHH010000058.1:6378-18724 GCA_022703965.1 Verrucomicrobiota bacterium | reverse complement strand
CGAAGACTTCACGCAGTTTAAACTCGTGAAAAATTAAACCTTTCTTCGATACCGAAGTGGAAAATTATCATAGGAGGAGGACTTCCATAAAGGATTTAAATACATATTGGGACGCAACAAAATAAGTTCAAATATAAGGAAATGACAAAATGAATTTGATGAAAAAGACTTTCAAAGGAGCCTTGCTGAGTCTGAGTCTCGGCGCTTCCTGTCTGCTCTCTGGATCTGCCGTTTTTGCGGCCGATGCGATCAGCAGCGCGGTGAAAATTGAAAAAAGCGGATCTTTTAAGCTCGATCAACAGCTCAAGGCAACAATTCTTCATTATAACAAAGACTGGCAGGGCAGATCACAGGATTCACTTTCAGTCAAGGATGGATATCCCCGATCCAAGTCCGGAACTTTTGAAATTTCAGGACTTTTTAATACTGCCGACTCTTCTTCTTTTGATTTCGATCAGAAAATAATTCCTACAGGCAAGGACAGTTTCCATTACAGCGTGAAACTCAATGCGGAACAGCCTGTTCAAAGTAAATCCCTCAGCCTGGCTTTCTCTCTGCCCGGTGGTCTGCCCGGACTCCTTTCCATTGACGGCAAGGAGATCGATATGCCCGTCAATCAGGAGAAAAAAACAATTTTTAACGAAAAAGCTAAAACTGTTGTCCTGAAGATTTACAGTTGCGATGTTACAATTACAGGCTCGTTCAATGCTTTTGTTCAGGGCGGTTTTTCGGATGGCATATATTCCCTGCGACTCTCCCCTGAAAACGTTCAGAAGGACGGCATAAGCAAGTGGGAGCTTGAGCTTGATTTTGCGATAAATCAGTATGGCGACAGACAGCTTCAGCTTCCTATGAATAAAGCCTTCAACATGAGTTTCAAGGATGAAGTCGCGGGTGACGGTAAAGGCGGCTGGACGGATCAGGGGCCTCAGCAGGATCTTTCCTCACTTAAGCCCGGAAAACTCTCGGCTTACGACGTAAATTTTGATATCGTCGACCCTGATAAAAACGGCGGTAAATCATGTCTTGTGCTTGCAGCAAACAGACCGGAATTCCAGAAATCAGCCACTGTTGAAATTAAGGATTCAGGCAAAGCATTCAGATACATTTATCTGCTCAGCGCCTCCGCATGGACGGTCGGAGCTCAGCTCACCGGAAAAATGATCGCCGAGTACGCAGACGGCTCGAAAAAGGAAATCGAAGTTCTTGGAGGACGCGATTGCGGCAACTGGTGGAATCCTAATTATCTTGCAAACGCCGCTATTGCCTGGGAAAGTGCCTGCAACGGCACTCCGATAGGTCTTTATATCGCGGCATTCCCCATAGGAAAAGTTCCTGCCAGATTGACTTTTGAGGCCGGCCCAAACAATTCCGTCTGGATGATTGCAGGCGTGACTTTTGCGGATCGCAGAATTTTTGTAGAGCGCAAGGAGTCCATTGTGATCCGTGCGAGTGAAAAATGGGTTCCTATCGAATTCTCAGGCAAGACCGAGGCCGGTTCTCCTCTTGACTTTTCAGGTTTTGCCGATGCCCCGGCTGGCAAGTACGGCCCTGTAATTGTGGATGCAAACGGTCACTTTGCCTTCAAAAACTCTCCCGAAAAACGCATTCGATTCTTCGGTACAAACCTTGTCGGCAATTCCAACTACCTTACAAAGGAACTTGCCGCGGACTTTATAGACAAGGCTTTGAAGCAGGGCTATAACAGCGTCCGTCTTCATCACTACGAGTCAGGTCTGCTTCAGAAAGGCAGCAAGGACAGTCTGACATTTGACGAGACTGCTCTGGATCAGTACTTCTATCTCATCAGCGAGCTCAAGAAAAGCGGTCTCTACATCTGTATCGACCTCTATGCCAGCCGCATGCTCAAGCCCGGCGACGAAATCGAGGAATGCGACAGCTTTACCCGCTATGAAATGAAGGCGCTCGCTCCGATTAGCGGTTCCGCAATGAAGAACTGGAAGGCTTTTGCCAAGAAGATTCTTACCACAAAGAATCCATATACCGGTCTCTCCATTGCCGAAGAACCGGCTGTCTACTCGCTCAATCTCATCAACGAAGGAAATCTTCTTCAGGACTGGGACACATATCCGGCCTTCATTCCGATATACCAGAAAAAGTATATCGAGTACCTTCAGGCAAAGAATCTGGACACCCCTGAAAATCGCAAGATGAGCGGAGGCCTTTTCATCGAGTTCATCAACGGACTCCAGAGCAAGTGCATCGAGGAGCAGAAACGTTATCTCAGAGATGAAATCAAACTGATTCCTTTGATTACCGACCTTAATCACCGTCATAACTTTACTTATGCCGGACTTCGCATGCAGCTCGATTTCGTCGATAATCATCAGTACTGGGATCATCCGAGCTTCCCCGGCATCCGCTGGAAATTCCCATTCCTGTTCAATGGACAGTCTTCTATCTCGAAGAACGCCCAGTCTCCGCGATCCCTCATGCCGACAAGAGTCTTCGGCAAGCCTTTCACAGTCACTGAATTCAATTACTGCAACCCCAATCCGTACAGAGTTGAAGGCGGCCCGCTCATGGGTGCTTACGCAGGACTTCAGGATTGGGATGGTCTCTATCGTTTTGCCTGGTCGCACAGCAATTACGCGATGCAGAACATGACCGAACCCAGAGGCTTCGACAGTGTAAACGATCCTCAGGCTCAGATGGCTGACCGTATAATCGCTGCTCTCTTCCTGCGCGGCGACGTAAAAGCTGCCGATTCCGCAATAGCTTTCGGCTTCTCTCCTGAAATGATTCGCGGTCTTCAGGGAGCCGCCCGTGCAGCAGGCCCGTATCCTGATGAGTTTTCGCAAATCGGTCTCTATACGCGAATCGGAACAATCGCGAAGGATGCCTCCTTCAAGAACGTTCAGAAATTCAACTTCCTTGCCGATAACTGGACAAACAGCCTGCCCGAAGATGTCCGCAAGGCTATGGATGCTCTGAAGAACGACAGCAAGATCACTTCGGCAACTGGTGAGCTTTCACTTGATTCCACAGCAAAGACGTTCAAAGTTGTAACGCCCAAGACTGAAACTCTGACTTTTTCCGGCGATGCCTCCGCTAAAGTCCTGAACGTGAAAAATGCCGATGTCTACCAGACAATTGCGCTGATTTCACTCGACGGCAAAGCCCTTGCTGAAAGCCGGAAAATGCTCTTGATTCAGCTTACCGATGTCGCCGGAAGCGGAGAAATCCTCGGCAACGAAAAGCGTACAATTCTTGAAAGCTGGGGCAATCTGCCCGCTCTTCTCCAGAAGGGCAAAGCTGATGTCGAACTTGCAGTTTCCTCCTCAATGAAGGTCGAAGCTCTGAAGTTCGACGGCTCGCTCAACGGCGCTGTCAAAGCCGACTACGCCGGAGGCAAGCTTTCCTTCACAGCCGATACCTCCTGCCGTCAAGGCGGCGTGATGGCTTATCTGATCTCAAAGTAAAATTATCCTTTAGAAACAATTAAGCCGGAAGATCTCAGACCTTCCGGCTTTTCTTTTTTTCTTTTCCAGAGCTGCAGTGCTAGGGTGCAGGAATACATTCCTGCCTTTCGAAGGATTCAATGTCTTTTTCTGTTATGAGCAGCTTTTTCATGAGCTCCTCTTTGGGCGTGTCGACAATGGGCTGATCCATGAGGAACTTGATGACGTTGCACATCAGTTTTATGTTGTCGCACTGATCTACACGCGTCGGCTGAAGCCAGACGGTGTCGGATACGTAGAGAAGCTCTCCGTTGCCGAGTTTGCCGCCGATCATGACAGGCTGTCCTTTGTTGAGTATGACAGGCGACATTGGACTGTTTTCCTTCAGATTATAATAGCGCGATACAAAGAGCTGGACTTCCTTTACACCTTTTGTTACAGGATGATTGCCGAATTCAGTGAATTTCACCTGATAAGGATCGCCGTATCCGCAGGAATCATCGTTGCGGACATAGCCTCCTGCGCTGAAGTTCAGCCCCTTGCTGAAATAAGGAGTCAGGATGTACTGAGCATTCGCGCCTGTTTCCATGGATGATGTCAGCAGGAAGAGTTTGCCGCCGTCACGGACATAATCCATGATAAGTTTATTGAAGTCCTGCTGTCCTTTTATCATTTCCCTTGCTTCCGAGACGTGAGCTTCGGCAATGAAAACCGCTTTGAAATGCTTGAGTAATTCAGGTGTTAGCTCCTTAGATGAGAGCCCCCACGCCTCGCCACCAAGCTTCCACCATGTCGGCAAAGTTCGGGAAGCCGGTTCTGCCCATGATCTGAGCTTTAGGCTCGATGAAGAGTATCTTCGGCTTGGGAGAATTAATATCGGCAGGATTCTTTTCAAATTTCCTCATACGCTCAAGAATCTTTGTTTTGCCTTCAGCGATTTTCTTAAGCGGCATCGGAGTGACAGAGGCTTTTTCAAAGACGTAGCAAGCCGGAGCTGTTCCTGCGACAGAGAGCGTAAAGCTGCCTTCCGCCTTTTCCGTTTTTCCGTCCATTGTTATTGTGTTGCGGACATTATATGTTCCCGCATAAGGCAGTTTGACTTTGACGTTTCTGTTTTTTCCTCCATGATTGTGAACATAGAGCAGGAATCGCTTTTCGTCACCTGTGAACTGAGCCTCAATATACGGGAATTCGCTCTTGTCGCCTGAGTCGAGAATTTCGGCTCTAGGACTGATTTTTAGCGTCTTGATCAGACTGCCGAGTATTTTATGGGCGGCGAAAAGATCGGGATTCGCAGCCATGTAGATTACGGACCCTTTGCCGCGTTTGATCTTGACTATCGCAGGTGAATTATCTGCGTAAGTTCCGAGGACTTCAGCTCCGGCTGCTTCGATTTTTACGCCGACTTTCTGGATCATGTTTCCTGCTTTGATAGCAAGAGTTTCTCCTCCGAAACTGATTTCGTCTTTTCCTGTGTAGTCACCTGTGACTTTGATACCGAGATACCCATTAAGTCCGCTGTCGCTGTAACGTGTATAATTAAGATCAAGAGAGTCGAAGGTCACAAGCGCTGTTCCGCCAGCTTCGACATAGCTTTTGAAGTGTCTGAATGTTTCAGGCTGCACAACATGAGCGTAAGGATAAAGAATCAGCGGATATTGCTCCGGAGTCGCCTTCAGAATGTTTCCTTCCGTCAGAAGCGCTGGAGGAACCTGATTGAAGAACATGGCTCCGTAGTAGCGCATGTAGTCGATATGATTCTTTTCGAGCTGAGTCGGGAGTCCGCGGAACCAGAGATAAGGCATCAGCATTGCCGCCTTGAAAGTCCTGTTGCGAGCCTGTGGCATTGCTATCGCGCTGACCGCGTCGAGTTCCTGATTGACCTCCGCCATGAAGGGACGCCATGCGTCATCCCAGTGCCATAAGACAACTCCGGAGCAACCGTTCATCATCATATTCCAGAGCATGGACTGATACTCTTTCTTTTCGAGAAGACGTGTGGTATTTATGCAATCTTCAGGAAGTATGAAGAAGTAAAAGCGGAGTCCGTTTGCATAGTTTGAGCCGTCAACAAGAATTGTTACCTGATTTTCCTGTCCGTATTTCAGATAAGGGCTGACATCGAATTTATATGTGGAATCCCAGCCCTTGGCTTCGCCGACCTTGACCCCGTTGATCCAGAAAGTTCCTTTCTGTGCTATTCCTCTGCCATAGATGCAGAATTTGCGGCTGCCGTCCTCATAGTCGTTTTTCAGGATTGCAGGGACTGTGAAAGTATTGCGATACCATCCCCAGCCTTTTTTATCGCGGTATTTGTCGGTTTCATCCCAGCAGCCGGGAACCTTCATTTTGTCCCATGCTGAGTCGTCGAGTTCGGATTTGAAGTATCCTTTTTCGATTCCAGAGGAGTCGTTTTCGTGTTTGAACTGCCAGTCGGAGAGAAAGTTTTTGAAGCTGTTTGCCTTCATGCTTTCGAGACTGCTTCCGCTGGTTGAGGTTCTCGATATTATACATTCGGGGTTGATGATTGGTTTTTTAGTATTTGAGGCTGCAAATTGATAGTGCATGATGTCATGTGTGATTGCTGTCAATACGCTGTCCTGATCGGCTGGACTGTTTTTGAAGTCGTAGGAGGAAGCTCCTGTATGCAGACCGAAGATATCCACAATTTCATCCAGCATGTCGGGGTCAAGGATGCAGTATCCGTCTGAGTATATGTTGTGTCCGCGCCAGTCAACGGTGATTGGCGTGTCTGAAATCTTGCGGAAATCCTCCTTCATCAGCTTCAGACCTGCCATTAGGTCAAGCTGAAGATAGCGAAGCCAGTCATAGTAGAGTTGCCAGTATTTCTGTTTCATTTCCATGCGATAGCCATGAGCCTGTCCTCCTGAAAATATATCTGTAGACAGGTGCGGAGGACGCACTGTGTCCCATGACTCGAATTTCTGATTCCATACTTTGCAGGCCTCATCGAGCGAGCCGTATTTCTGCTTTGCGAATTCGCGGAAGCCTTTCAGTACACGTTCATGAGAAGGAGTATAGCCGAGTTCATTATATATTTCCGTAGCCATAACAGGAAAACCCTTCATGAAACGATAGCGGTTAAGCCATGTATTGCTGTGAAAGCGGCGTCCAAGTTCAGTATTATGATCGTAACTGTAGAAATGGCTGCCTTCAGTAAAAACCTGTCCGAGTGCCGGGAATTCCTTGAGCCATCTGCGCTCAGGCATGTAGATGTCCATGGCGTTTCCTGTGTCGTGTTCGACGATCAAACCGTTGCGTGTCATTTCGCGCCACATGCTCACGCTTGATTCGGGATTACGGAAACTTACGACGAGCTTGTCTCCTTCTTTCTTGGTGTCGTGATGAAAGCCCCAGTCCAGCGTGACCATCGAGTAGTTAAGAAAACGCGCCAGCCAGATTCCGTGAGGTGAATACTGGCCTCCTCCGAACGAGGAATTGCCTGTGTAAAAGTGAGCACTGCCGTTTTTTGTGAGGTAGCCTTCTTTTTCGCCGTACTTGTAAGGAAGCTGTCCGAGAGGCGGCAGTGTCGAGTTTGACGGCGGATCTTTGATTATAAGGAAACTCAAGTCGTCTTTTGAAGCTGTTTTCTGCTCAGGCGCATTGCTTGGCACCTTGTCCGTGTTGAGCTTGACGGAGACATCATCAAAGAAGACTTCGCCCTTGCCCCAGAGCTGAAACTGGAGATCAAAGTATAAATCCGTATTCAGAAACGCCTGAGGAATCGGGATGTTCTTTTTGAATTCAGTCCATGCGTTTGCGGATTTGGCTGTGTTCAGAGTGACTTTGATTTCCTGTCCAAGATCATTTTTAAGAGGTTTTCTGTCTGCTCCGTAAAACCTTACAAAGACAAGCATTGGACTTCCTTTGTAAAAATATGAGAAATCAATTGAGGCCTTTGTTGAGCCTGCGATATCAAGCTTTTGCATTTCAGAAAAAACCTGACTGCCGCCTTTCACGCTTTCCCTGTAAAAACGGAAGGATTTATTTCCGCTCTTTTTATCTATCTCTGTTATTTCCGCCTTCTCCGGCCCGTCTGGAGGAGTGTTGAACGTATTTCCTTTTCCCCATCCATCCGTCAGCTCAAAGCCGGGATTTTTGACAAGCTCCTGCGCGCTGAGATTCAGTGTAAAAACGCAGAACAGTAGAGTAAAAATGCAGAGTCGTTTCATGATAGTTTATTTTCCTTTCAGATGCAGATTAATCAATAAAACCAATTGCCATATAATGTGGAATTTTTCATGTTTTCCCTGTTTTGGGAAACTGAGCCGTCAGTCCATAAAATATTTACGCTGTTGCCATCCATGTAAGAGCCTGTGTCGGGCTCTGTATGCCGCAATAGTCCGCCGCCAAGCCCTTTGCCATGTCGATAACACATAGGGGTAGGGGTGCTGTTTTCATACCATGCATTCATATTGAGTCCTGCGCCTGAGCAGGCGTCGGACATGTATATGAGGCGTTTTTTGAGCGAGGATAAAGAAGGGTAGCGTCCGTATATGTTATTTGGCCAGCTTTCTGTTCCGCTGCTGATTTTGGGAATCAAGGTGCAGTTGATGGAATAATTCCTGTTGTCAGAACCGTTTTTCATGATAGGACATTTAAAGATGCTGTTGTTATCGGATACATAGACATCCCCTGCTGTGAGCGTATATTTCTGACCGCTGTAATCGATCAGTTTTCTAAGGGCGATGCGTCCTTCATTGAGTATGCCTCCGCCCATTGAGCCTGCGGGGAAAAAATTATTGTAATCTGAGGCGTACTGAAGCATGCTGCTTCCGCACTGTTTCAGATTTCCGACGCATTTGATTGCGTTTGCCGTCATTTTGGCGCGGCCTAGAGCGGGAAGCAGGAGACTGGCGAGAATGGAGATAATCGCAATGACAATAAGAAGCTCTATCAATGTAAATGAGCGCTTCTTAAAACTTGTCTCCATGCGTCTGATTTTCATTCTCATTTCTCCGTTTTATCATTACATGCCCTTGCACTAATTCAATTATAATATATTTTCCGGAAAGGACAATATTCAAAATAATTCAAAAATTATCATTTTGTTGTAAGGAGTTCCGGAGAAATGGAAACCTATGTATCGAGGCCTGTAGGCATGAATATGTCTATTCTCAAGTTGCCTTTCTATCCTAAATCGACCGGACATTATATTATTGACAAGGGCTGGTCGACTCACGAGACGAAAGATTTTACACAATTTGTATCAATTCTATGGATGAATTCCGGTGAAATGGAATCCGGTCTTTACGGACAGAATATCATTATGCACCCCGGCGATGTGATGATTCATTATCCCGGTGAAGAACGCACCAGAAAAGTGCTTTCAGTACATGCGGACTTCCGCTGGGTGACTTTCGACGGTCCTCTTGCCGTCGCTCATATCGATGCATACGGATATGACAGATACATCAGAAATGCCGGCAAGTGTCCGGTGGATATTTTCCAGCAGATCGCGTCACATATCAGCGAATCCGATCCTTTTACCGTTCGGATGACGATTTCATTTATAGATCAGATAATCGCTCATATCGGCGGCAAGGGAGACAATCTTCTTCCGTCCGGTATGTATGCCAAGCGCTTTGTTGAAATTGTAACCACCCAATTCAGCGATCCTGCGTTGAACGTGAACACGATTTGCGACAGAATCGGATGCAGCAGACTCAGCCTTACAAGGCTCTTCAAGGCTTACAGCGGAGATCGCACTCCTGGTGCATTTCTGATGGATACCCGTATAGCTGAGGCGGGGACACTTTTGCGCGGAACGGATCTTTCTGTTCATGAAGTCGCCAGACGCTGCGGAATCCCCAATCTCAACAATTTCTGTCGCTTCTTCAAAAGAATAAGCGGCATGACTCCTCTGGAATTCCGCTACAAGCGCGGGGTGGATTGACAATTGGCTTGGTGAAATCCGAGGATTTTACCTGACAGGGATAGCAGCAGGATTTCTGTTGCGGCGGAAGGCATCAAGCAGAACCCGCTTGCGGGCGGTATCTTCGGAGAGGATGCTTTTAAGCTCCGGATCGTCAGAATGTTCCACGCTCCAGCCTGACCATTCGCGGTAAGCGTGGTAAGTCCAATCCCA
The DNA here is from genome assembly GCA_022703965.1 of Verrucomicrobiota bacterium. Lineage (GTDB taxonomy): Bacteria > Verrucomicrobiota > Lentisphaeria > Victivallales > UBA1829 > JAKJHH01. The sequence goes on along the minus strand of JAKJHH010000058.1, from coordinate 9,193 downwards.
ACCGTATTCCTCAAAAAGGGAAATCAGGTCACTCAGATATTCAGATGCGTTAGGAGCCCAGCGGATTACACTGAATTCACCAATGTAAATAGGCACCTGATAGCGGTTTTGAAAGTCGATGATTGGCTTCATCTCCAGACGAAGACGCTCCTTGTTATACTCTTTTCCGTCGATTGTGCCGGGATAACGAAGCGCTTGTTTCTGAGGAGTAAAAATTCCTTGGAAGGTGTAGCTGGATGGCTTGTAGAAGTGAATGCTGTAAATAACGTTTGAAACCTCTATTGGACGCATAGCGCGAAGCCCTTCCGGGTTCCCGACCATGGCAGGTTCTACGATTATAGGAGTGTTGGGATCAAGTTCGCGGATCGCCTTGGCCACTCTGGAAGAGAGTCCGTTCCAGTCATCTCCGCCGTCCTGACGATAGACGTAGGAATCTTCACGCGGTTCATTAAGAATATCATATCCCCATATCCCAGACTGATTAGCATAGCGGGCGGCAATATTCTTCCATACTTCGACCAAATATTGCTGCTGAGTCGGATTCTGGCTTAGTGCGTTGTGTAAGAGGTTATTCTGCTGAAGCATCGGCCCGGAGTGTAGATCGATAAGCACCTTAATGCCGTATTTACGGAAGAGCGGCAGAAGTCGATCCAGCGTCGCAAGTTCCTGATTGAGCCATGAACTGTACTCTTCAAAAGTATTAAATTTGATCTTCTTTGCATTGACAATCTGATAGCGGATTAGATTAGCCCCCCACGTCTCCCCGAGCTCGCGGATAGAGGCTTCTGAAAGGTCGTGGCCGGACATCACGCCGCGAAATTTTGTTTTCTGTCCGTAAGCTTTTCCGCTGTTGGTCGGCAAGCGCACTGTCTGGGATTCCTCAATGGTTTTAATCTGAAGATCGCGAATCGAAAACTTTCCTGTGCATCCTTGAAGTCCAAAGGCCAGCGATGGATTCTTTGCCTCTTCAGGAATGAAAACCGAGAGCGTAGCCGCCTCCCAGTCGAAGGTGCCGTAACGGCGCGAAAAATCCCAGTAGTATACTTGTTCCGGCATCGGACAGACCATCATGATTTTCGGACCCAGATAAGTGCGGAGCGGATTGGAAATTCCTTCCCCTTTTATTTGACAGGAAACTTGTATTCGCTTGCCGCAAACCTTAACCGGATCCAGTGGAAAGGCAAGGAGTGTACCGGAAAGCGAAGCTTTTTCCTGTTCAAAACGCAGACAGCCTCCTTCTTCCGATGAAAAATAGGCTGCTGCTGCCGGCCATGATTCAAATCTCCTCTCATTTCGGCAATCGTTTTCATAGATGTTTGTTATGTTTACGCCTGCTAAAGAGAACGGAATGAGTAAAAGAGCCGCCAGCTTTGTCCATCTGAAAATATGATGCATGATTTATCTCTCCCGAAGCTTATTTTTCATATTGATAATATATTTGGTTGGCTGTTGAACTCCTGAACGGGTCGAAGTTCCACGGGGCTGATCCTGTGATAAGATAGGAACGCGCGCTTCCGTCAATGTGAAGCACGTTTAAGTTCGTTTGGTGGCGCGGAGAAAGAGCCGCCCAGTTCTGGTTCGGACTTGAAATGGGACTACTTGACGGATACCAGCGATAGTATCCCTTATCCAGCAGATTGCCGGAGTTATCCATGCCCTGCGCATCAAGCAACAGCAATTTTTGTGACGGTTGCTTGATATTGCTGAGTCTGACACTTGCTTCCGTATTGCGTCTTAGCATTCCCCATGGAGCTGCGTAGTGCGGACGCAAAATCCACCAGTCGTTGCCGCCCCCCTCATTCCCATCCATACGGAATAAGCCCGCTTGCGAAGGACAACGAAACAGAGAGATAGTTGCATAAATACCTTTGGTAAAGCGGAAACCGTTCTCCCATGGTTCCGCGGGGGAATTCGGATTGGAACCCATAAGGTGATTAGTCCAATATGGGAAGCCGGTAGCTCCGCTGTCATTTGGCGGTAAAATGTCGTTGTTGTCATTCGCATACAGCGTAAATCCTACACCTAGTTGTTTAAGTTGATTAACACAGGAGATACTCTTTGCTTTTCCACGTGTCTTATTCAGGGCAGGTAGGAGCATTGAGGCTAAAATAGCGATAATCGCTATAACGACCAAAAGTTCAATGAGTGTAAATTTTGAACATCGCATTTCTCTTTGCCTCTTAGATTTTTCTGACACTTTGTCTTTTTATCAGGATCGGCATGATTGTTTTCCGGATCTGAACTTCGCCGTTCTTAAGAAAACTGTTAAGGGAATCTGCGAGCAACTTTCCCATCGCTTCTGCCGGATATTTTACTGTGGTCAAAGGAGGTGTACAGAATTGAGCGTAATACTGGTCGTCGAAGCCGATTACACTGATATCATCCGGCACTCTGAGCCCGAGTCGAAGCAACTGAGAGTACATATTCATCGCGAGTTTATCGGATATGCAGGCAATTGCTGTGGGTTTTCCCCGTTTCAGTAGCGTGGATAATGCTTCATAATAAGCCGTGCTGGAGTATTCACGAGCTGGATCAATCATGACGGTATCCAGTTTCAGTCCATTTTCCTTTAGCGCATCCTTGAGTCCGTCGAAACGTCTGGAAAAATCAGATTCAGGATCGGCCTGAGGGAAAAAGGGACAAGAAATCTTGCGATGTCCGCATTCGAGCAGATACTCGGCCATCATCCTCCCTCCGGCATAGTTATCCGGGGTGATGTAGTCAAGAACCTTGTCCTGCCGGTTTAGTACGACTATCTTTTTTATCTGTGAGCTCAGAGCTTCAATATTTTCCGCTCCGAGAGAGAATGCTACCG
>JAKJHH010000058.1:0-6368 GCA_022703965.1 Verrucomicrobiota bacterium | reverse complement strand
TCGATTCGCCTATCGTATCAGTGAAAAGAACCGAACTGTCCACGCTTGAGCCGGCATACTGTTTGAAAGCGGCAAAAACTGTCTGTATCAGAGGATTGATCTGTTGTTTAGGCGGCATGACGAACTGGATTTTATAATGGGCGGATTTTCCGCGTTTTTCCAGCAGTTCAATTGCGTTGTCGGTTATATAGGCTCCACTGCGAGCCTTGCGGATGATGATTCCTTCACGCTCAAAGTCTTCAAGAACAGCTCGTATTGTGATCCTGCTTACCTTGAAATATTCGCCGAGCTTGCGCTCTCCGGGCAGTTTTACTCCTGCTCTGTAAACTCCGCCTATGATTGCGCGGGCAAGCGCATTTGCCATGCTTCCGGATTTGTCTTCTATGCTGTTCACTTATGACTCCTTAATCAAACTGGTATTTATATATTACCAGATTTTGAGAGTCCTGTCAATAGCCAAAAATTTTTATCGAGAAAAAATCGGATTCTTTTTAAATACAAATAGGGCGTGTCTCTGTTTGATGAACAGATTCACGCCCTGCTATTGGGATCAATATCTTTTACTTTACAATTTTCACTCCGGCGGGGACTTTGACTTCGCTCTGGATGCTGCCGTCAGCTTTGCGCGTGTGCTTGACTTCGATGTTTCCGTAAGGTGTCGGGAAACGTCCGGATGCCCATTCGAGATTGCCGAGATGCGGCTCAATTTTTACTTCGGATGCTCCGGGTTTGAGAATTTTGATGCCGAGAACATGTTCTGAAAGCCATGCGGTCGGGCCGCTCGCCCAGCCGTGGCAGAAGCTGTGGCGCAAGCCTTTGAAGCAGTAGGCTCCGCAGTCCTTATGGACGTCCCTTTTGCCTGCTTCGGGGATTTCGTCGATACGCCCGGCGTTTTCCATCCAGTCGAGCTCGAAATGTTCCCAGAAGCTTGTCGCGCCGAGATCCAGCATTCCGCCCCAGTATTTGCTGATAAGATCAATTGCTCCCTGATAATCCCCTGCTGCCGCTCTTGCCTGAAGAACATAATAGCCGTAGAAGGTCGAGATGCCTCTGAAAGGATCTTGGGAGAGAACGAGTTTGTTGATATCATCCGCTTTACGCATTCCTGCCAGAACTTGAAGAGCGCTGACCTGTTTGCTTTTGACTGTCGAGCTTTCTTTTGTGCGCATGAGATTTGCTGTTTTTGAGCATTCAGACGCGAGTTCTTTTTCGCCCAGCTCATTACAGACTTCCGAACCTGCGTCGAGAGCGATTACAAGAAGAGCCTGAAGTCCTGCGTGCAGAGCGCCTTTGTCGTCGTTTGACGGCCAGTCGAGGAAGCGGCGGCCGGGCATACATTCGACTCCGTCCTTGCCGCACATTGTGTCCATAACGAGTCTGAGCAGCTTTTTCATATAGTCGCGCTGAGCTTCGAGATATTCCTTCGAGCCATGCAGTTTAAACCAGTCGCGATGAGTGATGATCCACCAGAGCGAATAAGAGCCGATACCGTTCATGTGAGCGGGCATGGGAGTACTGTCACGCATGAGGTCAAGACTTGCTTCGAGAACATCTGCTTTGCCGAAGACCATTGCGGCAACAATAGCCTCGGGATGCATGTCGCCCATCCAGACCAGACGGTCGCGCTTAATGCCGTCCCAGATGCAGTCCTGCATGCAGAGATGGGTTGTGTACGCACCTGTCTGCCAGATATCGTTGAGTCTTTTGTCGGAGCACTCGAAAGCGCCCTTGTATTCGAGTTCACGCATGATGGAGGCCGCTCTGACTTCCTGAAGCTCAATTTCGTAATCAGGGCTGAGGAAATCAAGTCGGACAAAGCGGAATCCTGTAATTCCGAATTCATTCCATCCCATCGGGGCGAGGTCGATGACACTGTCGTGCATGGCATGGTCGTTATTTGTTTCCCCGAGACATTCCGAGACTGATTCTCCGAAACGGACGCGCATTTTCAGAACTTTATTATTGCGCCAGCCTCCTGTGAGAATCTGAACACCTCCATGAAGTTCACGTCCGAAGTCCAGAATGATGCTTCCGCCGAAATTAATCATTGCAGAGTTAGCCTTGCCGTGTATGCAAGGCTGCCCGAATTTCTTCTCAAGCAGAGCCTCAGGATTTTTCATTCCGCTGTGCATTACGATGCGTTTGGGGGTAACATATCTTTTTACGCGCGGATCTTTTATTGAATCGGAGTCATTGAAGGGTCTCATTTTTCTGTACCTTATTTTATTTTTATACCATCGTTCAGGCCTGAACCTGTAACGCTGTCTGTGAAGTCTGTGAGCTTTTTCATGTAAGGGCCGGGTTCTGATACGACATTGCCTGAAAGAGAGAGGTTGCTTGTTTCCGTGCCCCATATCAGCGCATCATAGTTGATCTTGAATTTTGTCTGAAGATATGAGCTGTATTTCATAGGACGTATGAATCTGTTGTTTCTGACAACGATATTATCTGTAGAGCTTATTATCATATTCGGGCCGTCGTTATCCTCAAGAATGTTGCCTTCTACAGTGATGTTGCGATGGCCGCCGGGCAGGGGGACAAAAAAGCCTTCCCAAGCGGCGACTGTTATTCCTGTATTCCATGGCTGTGTTGCGATGCCGACTCTGCGAAGGGTGTTGTTTCTGATGACCAGATTTTCGCAATATGTGCTTTCACACCATGAGGCAAACTCAGGTGCTGCAACAATGCCGCCCATATGGATGTTTTCGAGCGTACAGTTTTCAATGAGTCCGTTTCCTGCTCTGATGAAGAATCCGTGAGCTCTGTGGTCTCTTGTGATGACGTTTTTCAGAATGAAGCCTCCTCCTGTTACGGAAGGATTGTCTATAAAGAGACCAGAGGGAAGTTTGATTTCTCTGTCAAGGTGAACCTTAATGTATGAAGCTCTGCTTCTGTCCGGAAAAGTTCTGGAGTTCGGCATCTTGTCGATTTTCGGTTCCTGATAGTTTTTCATTGTTTCTATTGATTCAACAATGGCTTCGGCGGCGAGTGTATATTTGTCAGAGAAAATATGTATTTTATCCCCTTCCCTTGCGAAATCGACAAGCCCTTCACGATAGTCTATAACTATGCTTTTGCCTTTGGATTCCACCAGCATGGCATAACCGCCGTGTATATTGACTCCGTCATCGTGAATTCCTTCGATGACACAGTTTTCAAGAATCGGGCCTTTGCGCATTTTGGCGCTGTTCAAACCGTCTGCGGAGCCCGCAAGAAGCGGAGGAATGGAAGCTCCTTTCGGGGCTTTTGCGTAAGTGATGATCCAGTTTTCATAACGGTTTGCGCCTTCTCCGCCGAGTTCGGCAATTGCGAGTCCGCGAGCATTGGTCATTGTCAGATTCTTGAACAGCATGGTGCCACTGTTTCGGATGTCGATTTCATGTCCGCAGAGTTCTCCGGGAATTGTGCTTCTCCATGCCGCGAAGTTGCCGACTTTCAGATTCATTTCAGGCGTAACTTTATTTCTGATTTTGAAGCGGAAGACTCCGTCCTTCAGCTTCTCTATCCCTGTAAGGTAGAGATCCGGCACGTTCTTTTTGAGCTTGCGTGTTTTTTCGTCGTATATGGTTAAAACAGGAGTTTTGTAGAAGAATTGCTGGCTGTCTGCATCATCGGGATATCCCTCGTGAATTTCGATGTCGATATAATCCATGTTTTCAGATATGGCAATGATGTCGCCTTGTGAGAACGGAGGAGTTTCACGTGTTGTAGTAACGTTTATGAGTGCCGTGCCTGTGCAGGAGTCAAAGCATATTCCTCTTTTGTCGCGAGTCTTGAAAACGAAGGTCGAATCGTTTCCGTCAATCGTAAAATTGTTGAGCTTCTTAAAGACCAGATGCCATTTGGAATCGCCGGGACAATCCAGATAATAAGTCCTCTTTTCAAGCACGATCTTGTTGCTTTTCTTTTTGTAGGCTTCCTCGACGGCTTTCTGGATGACTGCGGCATCGCCGGAAAGTTCCTGAACGGCGAATTGTTTTTCAAGTTCGCTGAAGTTCTGAGCGTCGGCACTGATGCTCTGATCTTCGAGCAGCGTTATATTGCTTTCTTTTCCGTTGCAGAGGAGTTTCATTCTTAGCTGTTTGACCTTGCCAGGTACAGGATCACCAAGAAGCTCATTTGATGCTGAAATGTCAAATTTTCCATCCTTGATTCTTGAGCGTGCTATTTCTGTTACGTCTTTCCAGTTGTCTTGTGAGCCGTATTCGGCTTTGACTACTTCAATATTCCCATTTCCTGCACATGAGGTCAGGAAAAACAATGCAAAAAGTCCGCTGAGAGCAAAATGTTTCATGATGATCCTTAAACTTGATTAAAATTGGAGGTTTATTTGTCGTCCCAACGATAGTCGTACCAGTTCCAGATCGGAGACCAGACAAGCTGGACATCCTGATATTTGACCGGAGCCGCATGACCGTCGAAGAACGCCACGTTGCTTTTTATATTGGAGTGATAACGGAAATTGAGCCGTTCCTGACTGCTTACAATTCCGTTTGGGCCGGAAGAAATTGAAAAGGCATAACCTGTCAGGTCTCCTCCTTTAAACCATTCGGTGAACATGAATGTTATGGAGGGCTTTTTGATTGCGTTCTGTGGAAAACCCCATGTCATCGGAGTTGCTCCTGTTTCGCTGATTTTTGTCCATTGCATGTCGTTCATGGCATAGCTGCGTCTGTTCGGATATTCCGTATCTGTGGGACAGTGGAATATTCCGGTGCTAGATGGCAGATACGGTTTGAGGAAATAGCCGAAGCCATATTTCACTGACGCATCGAAATAGACACCTCCGGGCGCATAGAGATTATAATCGGCAAGATACATGCTTTGCGTCATCATAAGCTGTTTTACGTTATTCAGACAGTTGATGCTTTTTGCCGTGGCTCTTGCGCTGGCTAGTGCCGGGAGCAGCATTGCGGCAAGTATTGCGATGATCGCAATGACCACAAGAAGTTCAATCAGAGTAAAGCGCTTTTTATGGATTCGGCTGGACATCTGTCATCCTTTCTTTTGTACGGAGGCACGGGCAATGAATTTCTCTTCGGCAAAGCATCTTGACGGCTTTTTATCGCCGTTGTTGTATTTGACGATATGCGAAGCCGCAAGCCTTCCCATTTCCGGAATTGGAATTGAAAAACAGCTTACGGGAGGATTCATGTGCTTGAGGTAAGTTCTGTCATTCCAGCAAAGAACAGCAATATCTTCGGGACATCTCAAGTTCTTTTTGTCAATCAGCTTAAGAAGGCTTGGGATAAATCTGTCATCTGAGCAGATGAACGCTGTATATTTTTCGAGCAAGTCAATTTGAGATTCGTCAAATGAAAGCAGATTTAGAGTGGTACAGGATTTCGCAATTCCTGCATCTTTTATTGCGGCTTTGATACCTTCCATACGGTCATTTATACCTGTATGGAAATTTCCTATGCTTATTGCGCATATGGCTGTATGACCAGCTTCTCTCATGATCTCGACCGCTTTTCTGCCTGCTTCAAAGTCGTCGCCTTTTGCAAAGGAGAGTTCGGGATTATTGTTTCTTTCCAGAAAGACTACAGGAGTTCCTGATTTATCCAGAGCAGCAAGATGTGAGATATCCTTGTTGTCGGCTGGTTGGACTATGAGTCCGTCGATTCTGCGAGCTACAAGGTTTTCGACAAGCTTTTTTTCCTTTTCAAGATTGCCGTCTGAATTGCAGACAATTACGGAATAGGATTCTCCGAGTACGTCCTCTATGGCTTTTACCGCGCCTGACCAGAAATCAGATGCGATATTGCCGACCATCAGAGCGACAAGGCCGCTTCGTCCCAGGCGGAGATTTCTCGCCTGTTCATTGGCTCTGTAGCCGCGTTTGTCGGCATATTCCAGAATGCGTTGTCTTGTCGCTTCCGCAACACGGGTGTCGCCTTTCAGCGCCAGTGACACCGTCGCTGCCGATACATTAAGTTCTTTTGCCAGTTCGTGTATTGTCATATTCTTTTAAATCGATTTAAATAACTTTTAAATCGATTATACCAGAAAACTTGCACAATGTCAATAGATGAACGGATTTTATTTTTTACGCCCCCTGTAATGTGTGTAATACTTCAGTTTCCTTTATCATTAGTGGGATTTAAACCACGAAGGGACGAAAAAATGCAGAAAGTAGTATTTTTATAATTAAAGACGTTCTTTAATCAATAGTGAACTGATAATGGGTAGCAGACGGCAGCTTAAGCGCTAGTCAGTATGAAAAATACACGGAAACAGAAGATGGTGGATTTTTTTGAACATTGAATAGCAGCAGATCAAGCATTATGTGCACATTTCTTCATTAAACTATGCCATAATTGAATCAAATGCAACAAAAAGACTATGCCCAGATGCAATGCGCCGCA